>NZ_JAMYLL010000006.1:0-234270 GCF_040318045.1 Mesorhizobium sp. M1338
TTTTCTTTTTGTTTCCGCCGCCTTGCCGCCTCTGGCCGCTGGGGGGGGGGGGGGGGGGGGGGCGCGGGGGGGGGGGGCCGCCCCCCCCCCCCCGCGCCGCCCCCCACCCGGACCTTCGGTCCGACCTCCCCACAAGGGGGAGGTAGGGGCCGCAGCCTAATTTACTCCGGCACGAACCTGACCGCGCCCTTGGCCGCGCTGGTCGCCATGGCGGCATAGGCGCGCAAGGCGGTCGTCACCTTGCGCTTGCGCTTTTCCTCGGGCTTCCAGGCCAGGGCGCCCTTGGCCTCCATCGCCACCCGGCGGGCCGCGATTTCCGCATCGTCGACAGCAAGGCGGATGCTGCGGTTCGGGATGTCGATCTCGATCGTATCGCCTTCCTGCACCAAGCCAATCAGCCCGCCTTCGGCGGCTTCCGGCGAAGCATGGCCGATCGACAGGCCCGACGTACCGCCGGAGAAACGGCCATCGGTGACCAGCGCGCAGGCCTTGCCCAGCCCTTTCGACTTCAGATAGCTGGTCGGGTAGAGCATTTCCTGCATGCCGGGGCCGCCGCGCGGCCCCTCATAGCGGATGACGACGACATCGCCAGCCTTGATCTCGTTGGACAGGATCGCCTTGACGCTCGAATCCTGGCTTTCGAAGACGCGCGCCGGGCCGGTGAACTTCAGGATCGATTCATCGACGCCGGCGGTTTTCACGATGCAGCCGTCGAGCGCCAGATTGCCTTTCAGCACGGCAAGGCCACCGTCCTTGGAAAAGGGGTATTCGGCCGAGCGGATGACCCCCTTTTCGCGGTCGAGATCGAGTTCGTCCCAGCGGCGATCCTGGCTGAAGGCGACCTGCGTCGGCACGCCGCCAGGGGCGGCGAGGAAGAAATCGCGCACGCTCTGGCTGGTCGTGCGGGAAATATCCCAACGATCGAGGGCTTCGGCGAGCGTTGACGTATGCACGGTCGGCAGGTCGCGATTGATCAAGCCGGCATTGTCGAGCTGGCCGAGGATCGCCATGATGCCACCGGCGCGATGAACGTCTTCCATGTGGACGTCGGACTTGGCCGGAGCCACCTTGCACAGCACCGGCACCTTGCGCGACAGCGCGTCGATGTCATCCTGATCGAAGTCGATTTCGCCCTCATGCGCGGCGGCCAGGATATGCAGCACGGTGTTGGTCGAGCCGCCCATGGCGATATCGAGCGTCATGGCGTTCTCGAAGGCGCCCTTCGAGGCGATGTTGCGCGGCAGCGCGGTTTCGTCATCCTGCTCGTAGTAGCGCTGGGCGAGATCGACGATCAGGTGGCCGGCCTCGACGAACAGACGCTTGCGGTCGGCATGCGTGGCCAGCGTCGAACCGTTGCCCGGCAGCGACAGGCCAAGCGCTTCGGTCAAACAATTCATCGAATTGGCGGTGAACATGCCCGAGCAGGAGCCGCAGGTCGGGCAGGCCGAACGCTCGATGACCTTGACGTCCTCGTCGGAGACCTTGTCGTCGGCGGCCGCGACCATCGCGTCGACCAGGTCGAGCGCCTGCGTCTTGCCGGCGAGCACCACCTTGCCGGCTTCCATCGGCCCGCCGGAAACGAAGACGGTCGGGATGTTGAGGCGCAAGCTGGCCATCAGCATGCCGGGGGTGATCTTGTCGCAATTGGAGATGCAGACCATGGCGTCGGCACAATGCGCGTTCACCATGTACTCGACGGAATCGGCGATCAGCTCGCGCGACGGCAGCGAATAGAGCATGCCGTCATGGCCCATGGCGATGCCGTCATCGACGGCGATGGTGTTGAACTCCTTGGCGACGCCGCCGGCCTTCTCGATCTCGCGCGCGACCAGCTGGCCGAGGTCCTTCAAATGGACATGGCCCGGCACGAATTGGGTGAAGGAGTTGACCACCGCGATGATCGGCTTGCCGAAATCGCTGTCCTTCATGCCGGTGGCGCGCCAGAGGCCGCGGGCGCCGGCCATGTTGCGGCCATGGGTGGTGGTGCGGGAGCGATAGGCAGGCATATTTTTTCCTTGGTGGCTGGCCGCAGCCCAGGAATGGCGCGGCGGAGCTGAATTCGGGCCGCAGGCGTTATAGACGCGCAAGTATGGTCTGGCCACAATTTTGCAATGCGCCAGATTCCCCGCAAAAAACCAGAGCTTCCGAAAAAATTGCGGCCTGCTGTCGGATTGCATGCCGTATGCCCGTCCTTGGACAAACGGCAAGATATGGCACAATTCTCGAAACCTGCCGTTTCCCTGCAACAGCAAAAGACAACCCGAGGAGCGCGACATGCAAAAGATCTCCACTTTCCTGTGGTTCGACACCCAGGCCGAGGAGGCTGTGAATTTTTATGTCTCCATCTTCAAAAATTCGAAGGTGCTGAGCACGACGCGCTGGGGCAAGAGCGGCGGCGATCGTGAAGGCCAGGTGCTGGTCATGTCGTTCGAGCTCGATGGTGTGGAATTCCAGGCGCTCAATGGCGGCCCGCAACACAAGTTCACCGAGGCGATCTCGCTCTCCGTCGACTGCAAGACGCAGGAGGAAGTGGATTATTTCTGGGACAAGCTTGTCGAAGGCGGGCAGCCGGTTGCGTGCAGCTGGCTGAAGGACAAATTCGGCCTGTCTTGGCAGATCGTGCCGGAGCAATTGCCGAAACTGCTTCGCGACCCTGATCAGGCCAGGTCCGACCGGGTGATGCAGGCAATGATGAAGATGGTCAAAATCGACATCGCCAAGATCGAGGAAGCGGCCAGGGGGTGAGAAGCGGTCCGCGTAGCGGACGAAAAGCCAATTGCTTGGCTTTTCGAGCTTCGAACGCCCTGAGCCTGCGAAGGGCCGGGGGCATATAGGGGTCCATTAATTCTTGAGGTTGGCGCTGCCCCTCATCCGCCCTTCGGGCACCTTCTCCCCGTAAAACGGGGAGAAGGGAGAACTTCAAGCCGCCTTGTCGCGGACCTGATAATCCTTGATCGTGGCGAAGCGGATCGCTTTCCAGCGCTCGGCCTCGTAGTTCAGCGAAAAAGCGTGCTGGGCCAGAAACACCGGGTCGTTGTCGAGATCGCGGGCGATGTCGCCGCGATGCGCCTCGATGAAGCGGGGAACCTCGGCCTTGTCGTCGGCCGAGATCCAGCGGCAGACGGAAAAGCGCGACATCTCGAATTCGACGGGCAGCGTGTATTCGAAGTTCAGCCGTTCCTTCAGCACGTCGAGTTGCAGCGCGCCGACGACGCCGACAATCGCTGGTGAACCATCCTCGGGTGAAAATAGCTGCACGACGCCCTCCTCGGCCATTTGGTGCAGCGCTTCCTTGAGCTTCTTGGCCTTCATAGCGTCGCCGAGGCGGACACGGCGCAGGATTTCCGGGGCGAAATTCGGCACGCCGCGGAACAGTATCTCCTCGCCCTCGGTCAGCGTGTCGCCGATGCGCAGCGTGCCGTGATTGGGAATGCCGACGACATCACCGGCGAAGGCCTCGTCGGCGGTGACGCGGGTGCGGGCAAAGAAGAATTGCGGCGCCGACAGCGACATCGGTTTTCCCGTGCGCACCAGCCTGGCCTTCATGCCGCGCTCGAGCTTGCCCGAGCAGACTCGGACGAAGGCGATGCGGTCGCGGTGGTTGGGATCCATGTTGGCCTGGATCTTGAAAACGAAGGATGTCATCTTCTCTTCGGTCGCCTCGACCTTGCGGGTATCGGCTTCCTGCGCGCGCGGCGGCGGCCCAAAGGCGCCAAGCGCCTCGATCAGGTCGCGGACGCCATAGTTGCGCAGCGCCGAGCCGAAATAGACCGGCGTCAGGTGGCCTTCGCGAAAAGTGTCGATGTCGAGCGGCCGGCAGGCTCCGCGCGCCAATTCCAGCTCCTCGATGAAGGCCTCGCGCTCGTTTTCCGGCAACAGCCCGGCAACGCGATTGGAATCGGGACCGTTTACCGGCGTGCGTTCCTTCTCGTCGTCGCCCTTGCGCACCGCGTTCAACGCCAGATGGTAAGTGCCGGAAAAGGTTCTTCCCCGACCAATCGGCCAGGTGATGGGCGCGGTGTCCAGCGCCAGCTTCTGCTCGATCTCGTCCAAAATCTCGAACGGATCGCGGCTTTCGCGGTCCATCTTGTTGACGAAGGTGATGATCGGGATGTCGCGCAGGCGGCAGACCTCGAACAGTTTCAGCGTGCGCGGCTCGATGCCCTTGGCGGCATCGATGACCATGACGGCCGAGTCGACCGCCGACAGCGTGCGATAGGTGTCGTCGGCGAAATCCTCGTGGCCGGGCGTGTCGAGCAGGTTGAAGACATTGTCCTCGTACTCGAAGGTCATCACCGAGGTGACGACCGAAATGCCGCGCTCGCGCTCGATCTTCATCCAGTCGGACCGGGTCTGGATCTTGTCCTTCTTGGCCTTGACCTCGCCGGCAAGCTGAATGGCGCCACCGAACAGCAGCAGCTTTTCGGTGAGCGTCGTCTTGCCGGCGTCCGGGTGCGCGATGATCGCGAAGGTGCGGCGGCGCGCCACTTCTTCTTCTATTGCTTCGGGCATTCTCTGGGATTTCCGTGTGACAGGCCGGGCTTCTAGCAGCGCAGTGCCAAGCTGTCGACCGGTCCGGCGGGCGGACGCCGCTGGTTGCCGCCCGTCCGTCAGAGCACGGAGTCGGTCACGCCGTGGTTCGGACGAGAGCATTGCCGCATATTTCGCGTTGGCAAGCGGCTGCCGGGATGGCACTGGATGAACATCCCCACGAAATGACGAGGCAAAGGAGCGAACATGACAGCGGCCAAACAAGTGATCGTTATTGGCGCCGGCATCATCGGTGCCTCCATCGCCTGGCATCTGACCAAGGCGCGGGCGCGGGCGCGGGTGACGGTCATCGCCGACAGCGCCGCGGGCGGGGTGGCGACGCCGAACTCGTTCGCCTGGATCAACGCAAGTTGGGGCAATCCGGAGCCGTATTTCCGGCTACGCACCCGCGCGATGGCCGAATGGTCGCGGCTGGCGCAGGACCTGCCCGGCCTCCCGCTCAGCTGGTGCGGCGGCCTGTGCTGGGATTTGCCGGCCGCCGCAATGGAAACTTATGCCACGGAGCATTCCGCCTGGGCTTACGGCATCGAGCGCGTCGATCGCGCCGGCGCGGCGCGCATCGAGCCAAATCTCGCCGAGCTTCCCGAGTTTGCCCTGCATGTGGCTGAGGAGGGTGTCGCCGAGCCGGTGGCCGCCGCCCGCGCACTGTTGGCAGACGCGGAGCGACATGGCGCACGCATCATCTCCAGCACGGTCACGGCGCTGGTCCAGACCGGTGGCAAGATCACCGGTGTCGACACATCGCATGGCCTGATTGCCGCCAACGAGGTGGTGATCGCGGCCGGCGTCGGCTCCCCGGACATCGCCGCGACGGCCGGGATCAACCTGCCGATCGAGACACCGCCCGGCCTGATCGTTCACTCTCGGCCTTACAAAAAGCTGCTTAACGGCCTGGTGCTGGCCGAGCGGCTGCACATGCGCCAGACAGCCGAAGGGCGAATCATCGCCGGTTCGGATTTCGGAGGTGCCGATCCGGGCATGGATCCGCAAGACACCGCCCGCGCGCTGTTCGCGGCCATGAAGGCCATGCTGCGCGACAGTGACGGGCTGGAACTGGATTTCCACACGGTCGGCTACCGACCGACGCCGATCGACGGCTTTCCGATCATCGGCCGCGCCGAGGGCATGGACGGCGTCTATGTCGCGGTCATGCATTCGGGCATCACGCTGGCGCCGGCCGTCGGCCTGTTCGCCGCACGGGAAATACTGGAGGGCGAGCGCGACCCGCTTTTGGCGCCCTATGGATTGGGACGCTTCGCTCAATAGCCCGGCGGACGGCGAAAGCCCGCGGCCGATGCCGCACGGGGCATCGATCCGACGCCGGCCAGCAACCGGCCTAAAGGAAATTGAAATACAGCGCCGGCGGGTACTGCATCCCGTCGGTGGCTCGCGCCTTTGCATCCGCGGCCGGCCTAATCCCGCCTGTCCATGCGTTGTCGAGTTGCGGCCGGGTCGCCTGCGCCTTGGCGGCATTGTCCTGCGTCACCAAGACTTTCTTCTTCGCCTCCGCCACCTGCGACAAGGCAAGCAGCACAAGCAACGCGGACAGAATGAGTTTCATGACGGTTTCCTCTCTGGCTCCAAAGCGCTCCGCATTTTCTGGATCACCCATGCGTCGTGCCCAAGTTCTTGTCTCATGCACTCAAAACCGCCGCGCCGCCTTGCGCGGCTTGGCGCCTCACTGCCTGAAACCGGACTGATCGAGCAAGGCGACCTGCTTGCCATCGATGTAGAAGCGTATGGCGTGCGCCTCATTGTCGACGTCGATGCGCGTCGGATTTGCGGCGAGCGCCACCGGTGCGGCCTTGATATATTTCGAGGGGAATTCACCGACCGGCGCGTATCGAAAGAGCAGCGCCAACGCGATACAACCAGCGGTAAATACAATGAACGTCAGTCTGGAAGAGGCATTCGAGGTCATCCGGTCGTTCCTTCAGGTTGAGGTGCCACAACGTAAGGTTGTCAGCAGGCTCCTTGAGCTTGGTTGCTCGTTGCTCGATTGGAGCGTGTCGGTGCTCTGCGAAGGAAGGGACGTGCTCGGCCCACGTTCAGCACTTTCTCGCGGAAGATAAGCCCCTTGCCCTCCGCGAGCTTAGCGCCGGACCGCTACCGGAAAAGGCAGCACGTACGGAATACCGTGGAATTCTCTGGAATTCCTGGAATATTAGCTAATGGAAATATATCGTGAAAGGATGGATGCAGCATGATATGGCAGACAGCGAGCAGCAAGAGGCAGCCGTATGGCACAGCACATCGCGCAGAAATTGCGGCTGACGTCGGCGTTATTGGGGACCGTCACCCGCAAGGATCTGGCGGCGGCGTTCCGAGCCGTTAATCCCAAGACCGCGTTCGATCTCGGCCGCGCCGACAAATGGCTGCAAGGTCGCGCCCAGCCGCGCGAGCACAGTGTCTATGACGATTGGGCGAAGCTGCTTCGCTTGGAGCAGCCCGGCTCATGGATCGCCGACTGCGACCTGCCGCACTTCACCGCAGCCATCGCAGCCCGCCACGGCATCGACAGCGCGGTGCTCGAACGCCGCGCCGGCAATCAATTCGATGCCTCCTCCAGCCATGATGAGCGCAGCCTCGTGTTCGCGCTGACCGGTGCTTATGCATGTTATTCGCGCGCCTGGTCGCCTTACTATCGCGGCCAGATCATCAAGGGCATCCTGTCGATCGAGGCAGGGCCTGGTCTGCATGGCTTGACCGCCACATATCGCGAAGCCTTGCCGACAGGCCAGCTGGTGCTTGGCGGCCCGGTCACGCCGGCCAAGCGCGCTCTTTACGTGCATCTGAAGGAAGCGGGCGGCGATGCCCAGTTCTTCATCAGCCTGTTGCCGCAGTCGCAGCCGGGAAGTGTGCTTGGCGGGTATATGTGCGGAACCGCTATTATCGGCCCGGAGACCCTGCCGTCATTGACCAGGATCCTCATGGTACGCCTGCACGATCCGGCGCCTGGGACCACCTCGTGGGGCGGATACCTGCTAGGCGACCAGTCGATATCAGAGGATTTGGCATCGCTCGGCATATCCATCGACCAGCCGGAGCAGGTCGACCGACAACTCATACGGTTCCTCGTGGGAGGCAGCGATGGCGGCGTCCACCAGATCCCGCCAGCCGAGTTCCGCGCCATTCTCGATGTCTTCGACCGCCATTGGCTGAGACATTCCAGCGCGCCGCAAAACCCCTGAAGGTGATTGCCAGCCGATGCGCGCGACGTTGCCGTGATTTGCAACTAGACGGCCAGGGCCAGCTTCGCCGCAGCCGGAGCAAAGGGGCGAATAGCCATGCCATCCCTGGTCATGGTGACAAAGCTTGATGGCGGAATAGCCTGCCAATCGCCGCCCTCGCGGTCAAACGGTTCGGACATGATGCAGCGGCCGCCGCCCTTGCGTAAGGTGGAGGTGTAGAGCGTCGGCGCGTGGGCGTCGGTCGCATAACGCACAGCGTGAAGAGCCTGCCCGTCCGAGAATGCGGCGGTGAGTTTCAGTGACGGATCGAGACCGGCGCGGTGAGAGGCGTCGAGCACGCGGCTGGTGGCACGCGAGACGGCACCTTGCGGATCACCGGCCAACCCTTCATCGATCGTCAGCAGGAAAAACAACTCGGAATCGGTGGTGCCTTCGCGCTGGTCGAAAACGGCGTCGGACAGCGAGTTCTCCAGCGCGCGGCGGATCTTCTCGAAGCCGCCGATCTGGCCGTTGTGCATAAATGACCAGTTGCCGGAGATGAACGGGTGGCAGTTCATCCGGCTGGTGGCGCCGCCGGTGGACGCCCGCACATGCGCGAGGAACAGGCCGGATTTGATCTGCCGGCACAGGCTCTTCAGATTGGGATCGGACCAGGCCGGCAGGATGTCGCGGTAAAGACCGGGCTCCGGGCGGTCGCCATACCAGGCAAGGCCAAAGCCGTCGCCATTGGTCGGCGACTTTGCTTCCTGGGCGCAATGGCTCTGGGCGATCAGCGAGTGGCAGGGCGCGGTGAGGATGTCTTCGAGAAAGACCGCTTCACCGAGATAGGCCGCCCATCGGCACATCGCTTCTGTCGTCCTCTAGGCGCGATCCATAAGAGCCGCGGGCTCCTTGGTCGCGTGTGTGCCTCTGTTGTGCGTCCGCTCGTAGAGTTCGCGAACGATTCGGCTGGCTGTAGTTTCAAACAGAAATGGCAAGAAAGCGTGAACGAGCGCGGCGCCCGCCGCCATCAGGAGCCGCGATGAGAACCAAGCGGCAAAGGCCATGTGGCCGAAATAGGTTTCGCCGACCTTGGCCGGATGAGAGGTGAAAATCCTTGCGACCGACATGCTGGTTCCCCTTCAGCGCTTGAAGTTCCTGATATGAGTATCCTGACACGCTTCGCCGGTTCATCGGTCTCAAATTATCCTTGTATTTGGCCCATTGATGGGACAAACATCCCATATGGCATTGGAAATCGACGAAATCGACCGGAAATTGCTGAGCGAATTGCAACGCGACGGCACGCTGTCGGTCGACCAGCTGTCGGAGCGGGTGGCCTTGTCGCGCAATGCCTGCTGGCGCCGGGTGAAGCGGCTGGAAGAGGATGGCGTCATCACCGGCCGGGTGGCGCTGGTCGATGCCGAAAAGCTCGGACTTGGCCTTTCCGTCTTCATCCTGATCCGCACGTCCAACCACGACCCGGAGTGGCTGCAGAAGTTCCGCGCGGCAGTGACCGGCTTTCCCGAGATCACCGGCGTTTACCGCATGTCCGGCGACCTCGATTATGTGCTGCGCGCCCGTGTCGCCGACGTGAAGGCCTATGACCGGCTCTACCAGCGGCTGATCGCCAAGGTGGCGCTGTCGGACGTTTCCGCCTCGTTCGTGATGGAGGAGATCAAGGAGACCACCGTCGTTCCGATGACCAGGTCATAGTGATGCCTGAAAGAAAGACGTTGATAGCATTGCGGTCGAGTTGACCGAATCGCCGTTCGCGCCGATAGGATCGATTTTATGCGCGCAGCCCTTCAAACTCCCTCCGTCATCGGTCCGACCGTCGGCTTCGTCAGGTTGCCGCATGGTGAAGGACTTCCCCTTCCAGCCTATGAAAGCACCGGTGCGGCCGGCATGGATTTGCGCGCCGCGGTGCCCGACGACCGGCCGCTGCTGATCCTGCCTGGCAAACGCGCTTTGGTGCCGACCGGGCTGATCCTGGAAATTCCGGAAGGTATGGAAGGTCAGGTGCGGCCGCGTTCCGGACTTGCTTTCAAACATGGGCTGACCGTCCTCAACACGCCCGGCACCATCGACAGCGACTATCGCGGCGAGGTGAAGGTGCTGCTGATCAACCTCGGCGACGAGGACTTTGCCGTGACGCGCGGCATGCGCATCGCCCAGATCGTCTTCGCGGCGGTGACGCAGGCGGCCGGGGAAGAACGTACATTGGCCGGCGGCACGGCGCGTGGCTCGGGCGGGTTCGGATCGACCGGCACCGCCTGATGTCTGAACTGCCTAAACTTGTCATCTTCGACTGCGATGGCATCCTGGTCGACACCGAGAACCTCGCCAATCGGCGCCTCGCCGAATGGTTGAGCGCCGCCGGCTATCCGACAAGCTTCGAATATTGCCGCAAGAATTTCTCCGGCCGCAGCATGGCGTCGGTGCAAAAACAGATCGAAGAGGAAACCAGCGTCAGGCTCGGCGCCGACTTCGTCGATCGTTGGAACGCCGGCCTGCCGGATCTGTTCGCCCATGGCGTCGAGGCGATCCCCTACGTCCGCGAGTTTGTCGAAGCCGTGCGTTCAGCCGGCATCGCCTATTGCGTCGCCACCTCGGCCAGGGTGTCGAAGATGCACATCACGCTCGGCCAGACCGGGCTGTTACCGCTGTTCGAGCACGCAATGTTTTCTTCGACCATGGCCGCGCGCGGCAAGCCGTTTCCCGACCTGTTCCTGCATGCGGCCAGGACCATGGGCTTTTCGCCCGCCGACTGCATCGTCATCGAGGACAGCGTCGCCGGCACGCAGGCAGGCATCGCCGCCGGCATGCGGGTGTTTTCCTATTACGCCGATCCCCATTCCGACCGAGATGGCCTGGTCCAGGCCGGGGGCATACTGTTCGACGACATGCGCGAACTGGCCGGGCTGGTGCCGATCCACTGATCTGATCTCCAGCCTACTGCTGTACGCCTCGATTGTCCGTGGTAGCTTGGCCCGCCAGACCTGAGGCCGCGCATGAAACCCACCCTGCCAGTCATATGCCGCCATCAGGAGACATCGCGCTACGCCATGGATTCCGACACGCTGGACAAATTGGCAGGAGAGAACGCCAAACGCTTCTGAACCAACCGCATTCGTTTGCCCGACCAAAGGGGGCAGGATAAAATCTGTTTAGCCACACCGCACATGATGGGGGAACTACCATGGACAAGGGCAAGATCTTTCGCGACCTGCATGCCTCGACCTTCGTCATGCCCAATCCCTGGGACATCGGCACGACGAAGCTGCTGGCTTCGTTCGGCTTCACGGCGCTGGCGACGACCAGCGCCGGCTTTGCCTTTTCGCGCGGCCTGCCGGATGGCGCCGTGACCTTCGACCAGATGATCCACCATTGCCGCGAGCTGACGGCGGCGACCAGCCTGCCGGTCTCGGCCGACCTCGAGAAAGGCAAGGGCGACAGCCCGACCAGTGCCGCGGAAACCGTCTTCGCGGCGGAAGCGGCCGGCCTTGCCGGCTGCTCGATCGAGGACCACACCGGCGACCCGGACAAGCCGATCTATGATTTCTCGCACGCCGTCGAGCGCGTCGCGGCGGCCGTGGAGGCGGCGCGCGCGCTGAAGCGCGATTTCGTGTTCACCGCACGCGCCGAGAATTTCCTGTGGGGCAAGTCCGATCTCGACGACACCATCAAGCGGCTGCAGGCTTTCGAGAAGGCCGGCGCCGATGTGCTCTATGCGCCGGGCATCGGCGACGTCGAGATGGTGCGTGCGATCTGCTCGGCGGTCAGCAAGCCGGTCAACGTCATGGCAAGACCCGGCTTCACCATCGCCGATCTCGCCATGGCCGGCGTCAAGCGTATTTCGCTCGGGCCGTGGCTGACCAATTTCGCCTACGGCATGCTGGAAACGGCGGCGCGCGAGATCCAGCAGGACGGCACGTTCGGCTTCACCCGCGCCGCCATGCCTTTCGGCAAATTGCAGGCTCTGTTCGGCAAACCTTCAGCTTAGATGGGCCCAATCGCATGACGCTGACCGTCGTCGACATGCATACCGGCGGCGAGCCGCTCAGGATCGTCACCGGCGGCTATCCGGATATCCCGAAAGGCACGATCCTGGAGAAGCGCGCCTATGTGCGCGACCGTCTCGATCATCTCAGGAAAATCCTGATGTTCGAGCCGCGGGGCCATTACGACATGTATGGTGCCTTGCTGGTCGAGCCGGACCTGCCCGGCGCCGATCTCGCCGTGCTGTTCATGCACAATGAGGGCTATTCGACCATGTGCGGCCACGCCATCGTCGCGCTCGGGCGCTACGCCGTAGACGAAGGACTAGTGACGAAACGCGAGCCGGTGACGATCGTCAACATCGAGGCGCCGTGCGGGTTGGTCGTCGCCTCGGTCGAGGTCAGGGACGGCAAGGCCGGCGGGGTGTCGTTCGAAAGCGTGCCGGCCTTCCTGTTCGCCGGCGGGCAGACGATAGAGCTGGCGGGCCATGGCACGATCGGTTTCGACATCGGCTATGGCGGCGCCTTCTACGCGCTGGCCGATTGCCACCAATTCGGGCTCGAATTCGGCCGCGACCGGGTACGCGATTTCGTCGATGCGGCGACGGCACTGACCAACAGGCTCAAGGCCGAATTTCCGCTGTCGCATCCCGACCACGCCGATCTTGCCTTTCTCTACGGCACCATCCTGACCGATGGCCGCGACGCGTTTTCCAATGAGGTGACGAAGAACGTCTGTGTCTTCGCCGAGGCCGAGGTCGACCGCTCGCCGACCGGCTCCGGCCTGACCGCGCGGTTGGCGGCCATGCACGCCAAGGGCGAGATCGCGATAGGACAGACGCGCATGTTCGAAAGCATCGCCGGCTCGCGTTTTTCCGGGTCCGCGGTGCGGACGGCGAAGGCTGGCCTGCACGAGGCGATCATCGCCCGCGTCGGCGGCCGCGCCTATTATTCCGGACGGGCTGAGTTCATCGTCGAGGCGGACGACGAACTCGGACTCGGTTTCCTTCTACGCTGAGCAGAGCCTAGCCCCGGCGGGTAATTTCCCGCGCGCTGATCGCCTTGTGCAGATGCACCATCATGGCGGCGGCGAACAGCGGGGTCACTAGGTTGAGCAGCGGCACGGCGAGGAAGGCAGCGATGAGCAGCCCGGCGAGAAACACGGTGCCGGCATAGTGCCTGCGCAAGGCCCTGGCCTCGTCTTCCCCGCGAAAGCGCATGACGGCGAATTCGAAGAACTCGCGCCCAAGCAGATAGCCGTTGACGATGAAGAAGGCGGCGATGTTGACGCCCGGCACCAGAAGCAGCAGCAGCGCGACGATGTTGCCGAGGACGACGACACCGAGGAATCGCATCGACAGCACCAGCGAGCGCAGCGCCGGCATGGCGCGTCCGGGCGGATCGCCGGGATAGTCGGTGCGCTCGACCACGTCGGCGATATCGTCGAGAAACAGGCCGGCGACAACAGCCGTCACCGGCGCGATGAGCAGCGCCACGCCGAAGGCAAGCGCGATAGCCGCGATGATGCCGCCCAGCCACCCGGCCCAGGACGGCATGCCGGGCAACAGCGTCTGCAGCCATGGCAGGGCCAGCCACTCGACAAGGCTGGTCAGACCGAACCACAAGGCCACCAGCGCCAGCAAAGTCAGCCCAAGCGTCTTGAAGAACACGGCGCGAAAGGGAGGCGAGAGCAGCTCGAAGGCCGCGGTGCGGGCAGCGTCGAAAATCACTGTGCTTGGACCCCTCTAGCGGATACCACCGCACGGGCGGACGCCTCCGAGATAGGCAGCGCAAGCCGCGAGCACAAGCGTTGGGCGTTTACCGTGCAAACGCCGGGTTGCGAACCGGGATGGTCATCGCTGCCACCCCGGCTACGACAAACGCCATTCCCAGCCATGCCGTCGAACCCAGGCTTTCGCCAAGGAAGAGGGCGCCGATGCCGACGCCGATCGGCACGCGCAGATAGGCTTGCGAGGTGGTGCCGACCGAGCCCAGCGTGTGGATGAGGCGGAAATAGATGACGAAAGCCAGCGCGGTGGAAAAGACCGACAGGCCTAGCAAGGCCAGGATCGACGCCGTTGATGGCGCCAGCGTCCATGGCTGGTCGAACACAAGACTGAGCGGCACGAGAATGACTGCACCGCAGAGCATCGAGCCGGCGGCCGGCAGCATCGGGTCGAGGCCCTTGAAACCACGGCCGAAAATCGCCGCGCCGGCATAGCAGATCGTCGCCGCGACAATTGCCAATTGTGCCCACAGTTCATGACCGAGACCACCCAGCGCCTCGGTGCCAATGATGAGGCAGATACCGGCAATGCCGGCGCCGACGCCAATCAGTTTGCGCAACGTGACCGGCTCGTGGCGGGTGATGAGCGCGGTCAAAAGGAAGGTGAAGATCGGCGAGGTCGCGTTCAGGATGGTGGCGAGGCCAGCATCGACCGAACGTTCGGCCGCAGCGATCAGGGTGAACGGGATGACACTGTTGAGGCATGCCTGGAAGGCGAACCGACGCCAGCTTGCCGCATCGCCCGGCATGGCCAGCCCGCGCCAGCGGATGACGGCGAACAGGATGCCACCCGCGATCAGGGTGCGGGCGGCAATGAAGGTGACCGGCGGGATCGTCTCGATGCCGATCTTGATGAAGGTGTAGGAGGCGGCCCAGAGCACTGCCAGCACGGCGAGCAGTGCCAGGTCGGTCGTCATGTCGTTCTTTGCTGGCTCGTTCCTTGTAGAGATGCTCTTTGTGGACATTGGTGGGCTGGCTCGCCTTCGAAACGGAATCGGCTGAGCCAGGCTTGTAGGCCGTGTGGCGATGAAATGCTTCGGCCACGGTCGAATTGTCATAGCGCCTCGTGGCGGATGCGCCTTTGGCCTGTTCCAGCCTGATCCGCCAAAGTTGCGTGTCACGCCCTAGGCAAAACGGTTTCAAATCGCTAGACCCGCGCCGGGCCGGCGTGGCAAGAAGCCGGCTCGGGTTTTTGGCGGAGACATTGATGCCGAACTATGACGTGCTTTGCATCGGCAATGCCATTGTCGACATCATCGCCCAGTGCGACGAGGAATTCCTCGAGACCAACGGCATTATCAAGGGCGCGATGAACCTCATCGACACCCGGCGCGCCGAACTGCTCTACAGCCGCATGGGCCCGGCGATCGAAGCCTCCGGCGGTAGCGCCGGCAACACGGCGGCCGGTGTCGCAAGCTTCGGCGGCCGCGCGGCCTTCTTCGGCAAGGTCTCCAACGATGCGCTGGGCGAAATCTATGCCCACGACATCCATGCGCAGGGCGTCGCCTTCGACACCAGGCCGCTCAAGGGCGAGCCGCCGACAGCGCGCTCGATGATCTTCGTCACCCCCGACGGCGAGCGTTCAATGAACACCTATCTCGGCGCCTGCGTCGAGCTCGGCCCTGAGGATGTCGAGGCCGACAAGGCGTCTGGCGCCAAGGTCACCTATTTCGAGGGCTATCTGTGGGATCCGCCGCGCGCCAAGGAAGCGATCCGGCAGACGGCGAAGCTGGCGCACGCGGCAGGCCGCGAAGTGTCCATGACGTTGTCGGATTCGTTCTGCGTCGACCGCTATCGCGACGAGTTCCTCGACCTGATGCGTTCGGGCACGGTCGACATCGTCTTTGCCAACAGCCACGAGATCAAGTCGCTCTACCAGACATCGTCGTTCGAGGAGGCGCTGGCACAGATCCGCAAGGATTGCCGGATCGCCGCCGTGACCCGTTCGGAGAAAGGCTCGGTGATCGTGCGCGGCGACGAGACCGTGGTCATCAAGGCAACCGCGATCAGGGAGCTGGTCGACACGACGGGCGCCGGCGATCTCTATGCCGCCGGGTTCCTGCATGGCTACACGCAAGGCCGCGACCTGCAGACCTGCGGCGACCTTGGCTCACTGGCGGCCGGATTGGTGATCCAGCAGATCGGCCCCAGGCCGCGGCAGAATTTGCGCCGCGAGGCTGAGCAGGCAGGGTTGCTTTAGGGACAACTGCCGATCTCCCCCCTCGTGGGGGAGATGGCCGGCAGGCCAGAGGGGGGCGTTGTCCCACCAGCATCTGCACGGCTTTACATTGCCGCCAGCCCAAAAATGGATGGCATGATTTTCATGGCGCGCCGTCGATCGAAGAGCTCGGACGCAAACATCGCTCCGTAGCGATCCTTCGCGCCCCCCTCTGCCCTGCCGGGCATCTCTCCCACAAGTGGGGAGATCGGCAGCTTGGCCGCCGGTGCGCTCACCGTCGCGCGGCTGTCACACATCGCACCTACACGCAATCCAGGCGCCCCGACTGACATTTCGGTGCGCCCTCGGCCAGTTGGGGTGTCAAAAATGCAAGACAGCAAGCTGTCGGGCCGCTGTATCTGTTGCCGCCGCGATTTCCGCTTTCCGCTCTAGAAGTTCAACAGCCGGCCGCTGGGAGGAGCGCGCGGCCCGGAAGACACATGCATGAACAGATTTCAGATCCAGGGCCTCAAGCAGGACGACTTCGCAGAGATGGTCGCGGAGGATGTCGATCGCGCGCTTGCCCACTATGACGAGGCCATCAACAAGCCCACCATGGTCTCGGTCGGCAAGATCGCCGGCAGCATAGCTTCCGCGGTCACCTTGCTGTCGCCGAAACACCAGCGCGCCATCGACACCATCCACGCCGACCTTCCCGGCCTGGCCTCGAAATTCGTGCGCGCGCTGGCGGCGGAGGCTGCGCGCCGCGGCGAAGCCGGTATCACTGGCGCCACAAATCCGCCGACGACGCTATTGGCCGATATCGAGCAAACTTCGCCGCCAAAGTCCGACGACCTCGAATCGATGCTGATCGAGGACTGGGCGGGCCGCGTCGCCGGATCGACCTATCTTGAGGAGAACCTGCGCATCGCGCGGTCGACGCTGCACCGCTGGCAAAGGCGGGGCGAGGTCATCGCCCTGCGCAAGGGCGGCCGCAAACATGTCTTCCCGCTGGCGCAGTTCGTCGACGGCAGACCGGTGGCGGGCATCCGCGCCGTGCTGTCCCTGATCAGCAATCCGAGGCTGGCGTGGCTGTGGCTGACGCGCCCCTCAGCCGACCTCGAAGGCCAAGTCCCGATCGACCTGCTGCGGCAGGATCAGGTCGAGGAGGTCGTCGAGGCCGCACGCGTGTTCGCGCCGGCTTGATGGCTTTGGTGCACCCCAGTCGCGCCTAGGCGGTCTTGCGAATTGGGTGGCGAGATCCGGACGACGGCTGTTGTTCCGCAGTCAGTTCCCCGGCAGTGACCAACCGGTTGCGGCCACTTTTCTTGCCGATATACATCAGCCGGTCGGCGACAGCGACTAGTGCATCCGAATCGGCGGCATCCAGGGGATACATGGCGACACCGACGGTGCACCCGATCTGGATGGCGCTATCCGGCGCCGGGATTTTGATCTGCAGCCTTTCAAGGATGCGCTCGGCGACCCGCACCGCCTTTTGCCGCGCGAGGTCCGGCTCTCCCGAAAACAGGAAGGCGAACTCATCGCCACCAAGCCGTGCCACGAAATCGTCACTGCGCAGGATGGAGCGAAGGTTCTTCGACACGCGCTGCAGCAACGCATCGCCGGCCTCGTGGCCGAGCGTGTCGTTGACTTCCTTGAACCGGTCGAGATCGATGAACAGAAGTCCGGCCGCCTCGCCGGTGGCGCCGCAGCGCGCGACCACCGATTTCAGTTCGTCGTGGAAGGCGCGCCGGTTGGGCAAGTCGGTCAATGCATCGTGGTTGGCCGAATGGTCGCTCTGCAGCTTCGCCAGCTCGATCTCCCGCTTCTGCGCGGACAGCTCCTCGTTGGCTGCCTTCAGATCCAGCAGCAGCTGGGAATTGAGGTCCTCGACAACCTTGCGGTCGCTGATGTCGACGACGAAGCCTTCCAGGAACTCGAGTTCGCCGGTGTCGTCCCAGACACCGCCGCCGATCTCGCGCACCCATAGCGGTTCGCCGACCCGCGGGACGATGCGATAGTCGACGTTCCAGTTGCAGCGCGTCTCGAGCGCGCCGTCGACGGCGGCGTAGACGGCGGCGAGATCATCCGGATGGATGGCCGAGACATAGTCGCGCACCGCGTTGTGAATGAAATCGCTCGGCCGATAACCGCTAACAGTGAGAATGCCGTCGCTGATGTAGAGCATGGTGTAGGACGCATCGTTGCGGCAGCGGTAGAGATAGCCGTCCATGCGGCCGGTGATGCTGAGAAGCGCGTCCAGGCGCTCGTCGTGGTAGGCCCCGTGGCCGACCGCGGATGCTGGAACTCCGTCATGCTTCATGGCCGCACCCCCGTTTGGCGGTCTGAGCGCGCCGTAGATGCCGTTACGGCATGTCGGCAAGAGGTTTTCTATATCAGCTGAATCTTATCAATCTCTTATGGGCTAACGTCCGGCGGCGTTCTGGACACCCGTCCCGTCAGAAAGCCAGATCCTCGGCTTTTCGTCCGCGGCGCGGACCGTTTCGTCAAGTCCCCGCCGTATACGCCGCGATCGCCGCCATGTTGACGATGTCTGAGTCCTTGGCATTGAGCGATACAATCTGAACCGGCTTGTTCAGCCCCACCAGCAGCGGGCCGATCACCGTCGAGCCGCCGAGTTCCTGCAGCATCTTGGTCGAGATCGAGGCCGAATGGAAGGCCGGCATGATCAGCACATTGGCCGGGCCGGTCAGCCGGATGAACGGGTATTGCGCCATGGCGCGGGCGTTGAGCGCGACGTCGGCGGCCATCTCGCCGTCATACTCGAAATCGACGCGGCGCTTGTCGAGGATGCGCACGGCTTCCTGGACGCGTTCGGAGCGCTCGCCCTGCGGATGGCCGAATGTCGAATAGGCAAGCATGGCGAGCCTCGGCTCGTAGCCCATGCGGCGGGCAAAGCCTGCCGCCTCCTCGGCGATGTCGGCGATCTGCTCGGCGTTCGGCATATCGTGCACGGCGGTGTCGGCGACCAGCACGGTCTTGCCCCGCGCCAGCACGATCGACACGCCGATGACGCGGTGGCCGGGCTTGGCATCGATGACGCGGCGGATGTCGTCGAGCGCGGTGGAATAGTTGCGGGTCACGCCCGTGACGATACCGTCGGCATCGCCCAGCGCCACCATGCAGGCGGCGAAGTGATTGCGGTCGTTGTTGATCAGCCGCTGGCAGTCGCGGAACAGGAAGCCTTTGCGCTGCATGCGCTCGTAGAGATAGTCGGTGTAGATGCCGTTGCGGCGCGACAGCCGTGCATTGATGATCTCGATTCCTTGCTTGTTGAGGTCTATGCCGGCGAGCTTGGCGTTGTCCTTGATAACGTCGTCGCGGCCGAGCAGGATGGCGGTGCCGAGCTTCTGGTTCACATAGGAGACGGCGGCGCGCATAACCTGCTCCTCCTCGCCCTCGGCGAAGACCATGCGCTTGGGCTGGCGGCGCACGCGGTCGTAGATGCGCTGCAGGGTCGAGGCGATCGGATCGCGGCGGGCGGAGAGTTCCTGTGCGTAGCGGTCGAGATCGAGGATCGGCTTGCGGGCGACGCCTGAATCCATCGCCGCCTTGGCCACCGCGATCGGAATGGCCGAGATCAGGCGCGGGTCGAACGGCACCGGGATGATGTAGTTGGGGCCGAATTTCGGCCGGTTGCCCTGATAGGCGGCGGCGACGTCGTCGGGCACGTCCTGGCGCGCCAACGCTGCCAGCGCCTGCGCGGCGGCGATCTTCATGTCGTCATTGATGGTGGTTGCCCGCACATCCAGCGCACCGCGGAAGATGTAGGGGAAGCCGAGCACGTTGTTGACCTGATTGGGATAATCAGAACGCCCGGTGGCCATGATGGCGTCGGTGCGGATCTCGGCCACTTCCTCCGGCGTGATTTCCGGGTCGGGATTGGCCATGGCGAAGATGATCGGGTTCTTGGCCATCGACCGCACCATGGCGGTGGTCAGCGCGCCCTTGGCGGAGAGGCCGAGGAAGACGTCGGCGCCGTCGAGCGCCTCGGCGAGGCTGCGCGCCTCGGTCTTGATCGCATGCGCCGACTTCCACTGGTTCATGCCTTCGGTGCGCCCCTGGAAGACCACGCCCTTGGTGTCGCACAAAGTGATGTTTTCGGGCGCGAAGCCCATCGCCTTCATCAGCTCGATACAGGCGATGCCGGCCGCACCGGCGCCGTTGCAGACCATCTTCGTGGTCTTCATGTCGCGGCCGGTGACCTCCAGCGCGTTGATCAGGCCGGCGGCCGAGATGATGGCGGTGCCGTGCTGGTCGTCGTGGAAGACCGGGATGTCCATCAATTCGCGCAGCCGCTGCTCGATGATGAAGCACTCCGGCGCCTTGATGTCCTCCAGGTTGATGCCGCCGAAAGAGGGCCCAAGGAAACGCACGCAGTTGATGAACTCGTCGGCATCCTCGGTGTCGACCTCGAGGTCGATGGAATCGACATCGGCGAAGCGCTTGAACAGCACCGCCTTGCCTTCCATCACCGGCTTGGAGGCCAGCGCGCCGAGATTGCCGAGGCCGAGGATGGCGGTGCCGTTGGAAATGACGGCGACCATGTTGCCGCGCGTCGTGTAGTCGAAGGCGCGGCTGGGGTCCTCGGCGATGGCCAGAACCGGAACCGCGACACCAGGCGAATAGGCGAGGCTCAGATCACGTTGCGTTGCCATCGGCTTGGTGGCGACGACTTCCAGCTTGCCGGGGCGCCCCATGGCGTGGAATTCAAGCGCTTCCTGCGCGCTGACGGACGGACCGTTGTTCTCGGTTTTCCTGGCCATGATGTTCTTGATTTCCTCACCGGTGCAGCACCTCGTTGAAGCGGGTGCTTTGTTTCGATCCGAATTAAGACCACGCGCCGCCGCGTGTAAACCGCCAGCACTTGGGAATCGCGGGTCGTCCAGGAAATTGCGAACACCCGGCAGCCCGGTCGTCCCCTGTTTTTCGAAGCCTCGGCATTAAACCGCGCGATCACATCTGCTAGCGTGCCGTGCATGAACATGCATACTCCGAACGAGCCGGACGCCCCCGAGGCCATGACGCCGTTGCCCACCGCCGGCGCCACGCCGATGATAGAGCAGTTCATCGAGATCAAGGCGGCGAACCCGGATTCGCTGCTGTTCTACCGCATGGGCGATTTCTACGAGCTGTTCTTCGACGATGCCGAGAAGGCGAGCCGGGCGCTGGGCATCGTGCTGACCAAGCGCGGCAAGTATCAAGGGCTCGACATTCCGATGTGCGGCGTGCCGGTGCATGCGGCCGACGATTATCTGCAGAAGCTAATCGGCCAGGGATTCCGCGTTGCCGTCTGCGAGCAGATCGAGGATCCGGCCGAGGCGAAGAAACGCGGCTCAAAATCGGTGGTGCGCCGCGACGTGGTGCGACTGGTGACGCCGGGCACCATCACAGAGGACAAATTGTTGGCGCCATCGGAATCGAGTTTCCTGATGGCGCTGGGGCGGGTGAAGGGTGGCGGCAGCGATCACGCCGTTGCGCTGGCCTGGATCGACATTTCGACCGGCGCCTTCCGCGTCACCGACACCACCGCCGACCGGCTGCTGGCCGACATCTTCCGTGTCGATCCGCGTGAATTGATCGTCGCCGAGCCGGTGTTCCATGATCCGGAGCTGAAGCCGGTGTTCGACGTGCTCGGCCGAGTCGCCAGCCCGCAGCCGCCGTCGCTGTTCGATTCGGCCTCGGCCACCGGGCGCATCGCCCGCTTCTTCGATGTGGCGACGCCGGACTCCTTTGGCTTGTTTTCGCGTGCCGAGCTGTCGGCGATCTCCGGCGCTATCGCCTATGTCGAGAAGACGCAGAAGGCCGAGCGCCCGCCGCTGTCACGTCCCGAGCGCGAGGAGCAGGGCTCGACGCTGTTCATCGATCCGGCGACGCGCGGCAATCTCGAACTGCTGCGTACATTGTCGGGCAGCCGCGAAGGCTCGCTGTTCAAGGCGATCGACCGCACGGTCACCGGTGGCGGTGCAAGGCTGCTCGCCGACCGGCTGATGGCGCCGCTGACCGACCCGGCAGCGATCGGTGCCAGGCTGGATTCGGTGTCGTTCTTCCGCTCCGAGACGCGGCTCTGCCAGGCGGTGCGATCGAGCCTGAAGAGCGTCGCAGATATGCCGCGCGCGCTGTCCAGGCTGGCGCTCAACCGGGGCGGGCCGCGCGACCTCGGCGCGCTGCGCGCCGGTTTCGAGGCGGCCGGCGCGATCGCTGAAATTTTTGCCGCGACCGCCCTGCCCCAGGAACTCACGGCGGCATTGGCCGCCATTCAGGCGCTGCCCCAGGCATTGGCCCAACATCTGACGCAGGCGCTTGGCGACGAACTGCCACTGCTCAAGCGCGATGGCGGCTTCGTTCGCGGCGGCTACCATCCGGATCTCGACGAGATGCGGGCGCTGCGCGACGAATCGCGAAAAGTCATCGCCGGGCTGGAGCGCTCGCTGATCGACGAAACCGGCATCCGCTCGCTGAAGATCCGGCACAACAATGTGCTCGGTTACTACATCGAGGTGACCGCCAACCATCATGCGGTGATGACCGGCAGCGATGGCGCCAAGGCGCGCTTCATCCACCGCCAGACCATGGCCAACGCCATGCGTTTCACCACGACCGAGCTTGCCGAACTCGAGACCAAGATCGCCAATGCCGCCGACCGGGCGCTCAGCATTGAGCTGGCCGCCTTCGATGCGCTGACTGCGGAGGCGGTTGGCGAAGCCGAAAAGATCCGCGCCGGCGCCGATGCGCTGGCCGTGCTCGACGTGTCGGCGGCACTCGCGCTCTTGTCGGAAAGCGAAGCCTGGTGCCGGCCGGTGGTGGATTCGAGCCTTGCCTTCGAGATCAAGGGCGGGCGGCATCCGGTGGTCGAGCAGGCGCTGCGCCGCTCAGGCGAAGGCCCATTCGTCGCCAATGATTGCGACCTGTCGCCGGAGGGTAGTGCCAGGAACGGCGCGATCTGGCTTTTGACCGGCCCCAACATGGGCGGCAAGTCGACGTTCCTGCGGCAGAACGCGCTGATCGCCATCCTGGCCCAGACCGGCTCGTTCGTGCCGGCGGCATCAGCCCATATCGGCGTCGTCGACCGGCTGTTCTCGCGTGTCGGCGCCTCGGACGATTTGGCGCGCGGCCGCTCGACCTTCATGGTCGAGATGGTCGAGACGGCGGCAATCCTCAACCAGGCCGGCGAGCGCGCGCTGGTGATCCTCGACGAGATCGGCCGCGGCACCGCCACCTTCGACGGCCTGTCGATCGCCTGGGCTGCGGTCGAATATCTGCACGAGAAGAACCGCTGCAGGGCGATCTTCGCCACCCATTTCCACGAGATGACGTCGCTCGCCGGCAAGCTGGTGCGACTGCACAACGTCACCATGCGGGTCAAGGAATGGGAGAACGACGTCGTCTTCCTGCATGAGGTCGGCAAGGGTGCCGCCGACCGCTCCTACGGCGTGCAGGTGGCACGGTTGGCCGGGCTGCCGGAGGCGGTGGTCGACCGGGCCAAGGAAGTGCTGCATCAGCTCGAAGAAGGCGAGGTCTCAGGCAAGACCAATCGCCTGGTCGACGACCTGCCGCTGTTTTCGGTGGCGGTGAAGCGCGAAGCGCCGAAGCCGACGAAAAACGATGCGCTCGGCGACGCGCTCGGCGCGATCAATCCCGACGAGATGACGCCGCGCGAGGCGCTGGAGGCGCTCTACCGGCTGAAGGGGCTGGCGAGCCGGTAAAGATCGGCAGGACAGAGGGGGGTGTGACGGAATGCGGCCTGCACTATCAGCGCCTAGATCATCTCCAGCCCGCGCTTGCGTGTCGGCGCCGGGAAGGCGCGGTCGAGTTCGGTGAGGTCTTCGCCGGTAAGCTTGATATCCAGCGCGGCGACATTCTGGCGGACGTGCTGCTGGCTGCTGGCTTTCGGAATGGCGATGACGCTCTCCTGGTGCATCACCCAGGCCAAGGCGATTTGCGCCGGGGTCGCATTGTGGCGGGTGGCGACGGCGTCGAGCCTGGCATTGCGCGCCAGCGTGCCCTGCTCGACCGGCGAATAGGCCATCAAGGGGATGCCGCGCTGCCGGCTCCATGGCGCCAGGTCGAATTCGAGGCCACGCCGGACCAGATTGTAGAGCACCTGGTTGGTCTGGACATTGCCGCCGTCGGGCAAGCCGACCAACTCTTCCATCTCGTCGGCGTCGAAATTGCTGACGCCCCAGTGGCGGATCTTGCCGGCTTTTTTCAGGGCCTCGAAGGCCGCGACCGTTTCCGCCAGCGGCACGCTGCCGGGCCAATGCAGCAGATAGAGATCGATGCGGTCGGTGCGCAGGCGCTTCAGGCTGTTTTCACAGGCGCGCTGCACGCCCGCGCGCGAAGCGTTCGATGGCAGAACTTTCGAGACCAGGAAGGTCTCGTCGCGGCGCCCGGCAATAGCCTCGGCCACCACCTCCTCGGCGCCGCCGCTTGCATACATTTCGGCGGTGTCGATCAGCGTGATGCCAAGGTCGAGGCCGAGCTTGAGGGCATTCACCTCATCGGCACGGCGACCGATATCCTCGCCCATCTTCCACGTGCCTTGACCAAGCACCTGAACGGCTTCGCCTGAGGGCAGTTTGGTGGTTCTGATGGTCGATGGCATGGCGGGCTCCAGTGGGGCCGGATCGCATCACAGGCTGGGCGAGAAATCCACAGGCGTTCTCGCCGCCTTGGCGGTTGCCTGAACCTTACTTCACCGGATGAGCGGCGAGCCATGCCTGCATCTGCTTGATCTCGGCTTCCTGAGCGGCGATGACGCCTTCGGCCAGCTTGCGGATTTCCGGATCCTTGCCGTTGGCAAGCACGACTTTGGCCATGTCGATGGCGCCTTGATGGTGCGGGATCATGCTGCGGACGAAATCGGCATCGGCATTGCCGGTGTACTCGGACGCCATCATGTCGGCATGCATCTTGTCCATCGCCGCCTTGTAGCCTTCGGTCGAAGGACTGGTCGCGTCCGTCGCCATGGCGCCCATGTCGTGTTTCATCTCTTCGCTCTGCGCCGGAACGCTTTCGAGGAAGACGGCAACCAGCATTCCGGCCGCCATCAGCAAAAGCACGAGTTTTCTAGCCAAGGTCATTCATGGTCTCCTGTTGGGTAGGTTTCGTATTTGGGAGCTTGGATCAGAGTTTCAATGTTCTCAGCCGCAGGGCGTTTGATATCACCGACACCGAGGACAGGCTCATCGCCGCCGCAGCCAGCATCGGCGACAAAAGCGTGCCGGTGAGCGGATAGAGCACACCGGCGGCGACCGGCACGCCAAGCACATTGTAGAGGAAGGCGAAGAACAGGTTCTGGCGGATGTTGCGGATCGTCGCCTGGGCCAGCGTGCGCGCCCGCACGATGCCGTTGAGGTCGCCCTTGACCAGCGTGATGCCGGCGCTTTCGACCGCGACATCGGCACCGGTGCCCATGGCGATGCCGACATCGGCGGCGGCAAGCGCGGGTGCGTCGTTGACGCCGTCGCCGGCCATGGCGACGCCCGCGCCTTTGGCGCGCAGTTCCTCGACGAGGGCCGCCTTCTGTTCCGGAAGCAGGCCTGCGCGAACCTCATCGATGCCGAGGCTTCTGGCGATGGCGTTGGCCGTGCGTTCATTGTCGCCGGTCGCCATGATGATCCTCAAGCCGCTGTCATGCAGCGCCTTGATTGCCTCGGCGGTGGTCGCCTTGACCGGGTCGGCGACAGCGACAAGGCCGGCCAGTCTGTTGCCGACGGCGACGAACATCGCCGTCTTGCCTTCGGTCTGCAGTGCCTCGGCCCTAGCCGAGACTGACCCGGTGTCGATCCCTAGATCGGCCATCATCGCGGCATTGCCGAGCGCGACCTTCTTTCCCGACACCGTGCCGGAAACGCCCTTGCCGGTGACCGCCTCGAAGCCGCTGGCCTCGGCAACGGTCACACCGCGCGTGGCGGCGCCTTCGACGATGGCTTCGGCCAGCGGATGCTCCGAGCCTTTTTCCAAACCCGCGGCAAGCGCCAGCAATTCGTCTTCGGAAAAGCCGTTTGCCGCAACGACATCGGTCAGTTTCGGCCGGCCCTCGGTCAGCGTACCCGTCTTGTCGACGATCAGTGTGTCGACGGAGGCGAAGCGTTCGAGCGCGGCGGCTTCCTTGATCAGTACGCCGGCGTGCGCCCCGCGCCCAGTGGCGGTCATGATCGACATCGGCGTGGCGAGGCCGAGCGCACAGGGGCAAGCGATGATCAGCACCGACACAGCCGAGACGATGGCAAAGATCAGGCTCGGTTCGGGTCCAATCACGGCCCAGGCGATGAAAGCGGCGATCGCGACAAGGACGACGGTCGGCACAAAGTAGAAAGAAACGCGATCGGCCAACCCTTGAATCGGGGCGCGCGAGCGTTGTGCCTTGGCGACGAGCTCGACAATGCGCGCCAGCGTCGTCTCGGAGCCGATCCGCTCGGCGCGCATGATCAGCGAACCTTGTCTGTTGAGCGTGCCGCCGGTCAAGGCATCGCCTTCAGTCTTTTCGACCGGCAACGGTTCACCCGTGATCATCGATTCGTCGACCGAGGAACGGCCTTCCAGCACCGTGCCGTCGACCGGCACCGCGTCGCCGGGACGGATGCGCAGGCGATCGCCGGCCTTGACCGCGTCAAGCGGCACATCGCTTTCGGAACCGTCGGCGACGATCAGCCGCGCGGTCTTCGGCGCGAGATCAAGCAAGGCGCGGATCGCCGATCCGGTTTTTTCACGGGCACGCAGCTCCAATACCTGGCCGAGGAAGACCAGCGCGACGATGACGGCGGCAGCCTCGAAATAGACCGGCACCGCACCGCCATGGCCGCGGAACTGATGCGGAAAAATGTCCGGAAACAGCGTGGCGACGACGCTGTAGAAATAGGCAGCACCTACGCCTAACGAGATCAGGGTCCACATGTTGGGGCTGCGGTTGAGGATCGAATCCCAGCCGCGATGAAAGAAGGGGAAGGCAGCCCAAAGCACCACCGGACTTGCCAGTACCAGCTCGATCCAGACCTTTGTCCGATCCTCGACCAGGCCTTCAAACGTCAGGCCGAGCATGGGCGCCATAGCTATGATCAGAAGGGGGACCGACAGGGCCGCGCTCACCCAGAGCCGCCTGGTGAAATCGACCAGTTCGGGATTTGGCCCTTCATCGCCTGTCGGCACGCCCATCGGCTCCAGGGCCATGCCACAGATGGGGCAGGCGCCGGGCTTGTCACGGACGATTTCGGGATGCATCGGGCAGGTGTATTGCGTGCCCTTGGGCATCTCCTGGGGCGCCGGCCTGTCGCCGAGATATTTTTGCGGCTCCGCTTCGAATTTCGCCTGGCAGCCAGCGGAGCAGAAGTAGAAACCCTGACCCTCGTGGCGGGCAAAGTGCCTGGCTGTCGCACGGTCGACGCTCATGCCGCAGACCGGATCGGTGGCCGTCAGGAATTTTTCCGGCTCGGCGACGAATTTCGTGCGGCAGCCTTGACTGCAGAAATGATAGAGATGGCCATCATGCTCGGCCGTCGGCTTGCCGGCGGCCGGGTCGACGGTCATACCGCAGACCGGGTCGCGGACGACGGCCTGTGCGGCAGGTGCTGCGCCCTTTACTGAACAGCAGCCGCCATGCGCGTGATGATCGTGATCGGAATGCGTCATGCGAAAAATGCCTCGATGGGTCGGTGTGCGACGCGGAGATAGGGCTTCCAGTAACTGGAAGGTCAAGGGCCGGTTTTGATTTTGTGGCGGCGGGTGTCGAATGTCCGCGCGGAGACTCGTCCTCCCGCCCCATACCCAGCGCCGCGAAAACGCGCTATAGACGCCGCCGAAAAGGCGAGGCCGACCCGGACATATGGCAAGAATCTCCCTGAAGCTCGACGAACTGATCGACGGCGAAGCCTTGCGCCGCGAGATGACCGCGCAGACCGCGGCCAAGGCAGGCGACGGCTCCGGACAGGCGGCGCGCAGCGGTGTGCTCCAGCTGCTCAAGGGGCGGCTGGCCGACGGGCGCGCCATTGCCGAACGCATGCTGCGGGACGACGGCGGCGGCAGTGCCTGCGCGGCGCGGCTGTCGCATCTCATGGACGAGATCATCCGGGCGCTCTACGATTTCGCCGTCACCCATGTCTACCGGGTCAAGAACCCGTCTTCGGCGGAGCGCATGGCCGTCGTCGCCGTCGGCGGCTATGGCCGCGGCACGCTGGCGCCTGGGTCCGACATCGACCTGTTGTTCCTGCTGCCCTACAAGCAGACGCCATGGGGCGAGCAGACCGTCGAATACATGCTCTACATGCTGTGGGACCTGGGGCTCAAGGTCGGCCACGCCACCCGCAACATCGACGAATGCCTGCGCCTGTCGCGCACCGACGTCACCATCCGCACCTCGATCCTCGAAGCGCGTTTCCTGTGGGGCGAGGAAAAACTCTATGACGAGCTGATGCTGCGCTTCGACCATGAGGTGGTGCGCACGACCGGTCCCGAATATGTCCAGGCCAAGCTTGCCGAACGCGACGACCGCCATGCCAAGGCCGGCGAAAGCCGCTATCTCGTCGAACCCAACGTCAAGGACGGCAAGGGCGGCCTGCGCGATCTGCAGACGCTGTTCTGGATCGGCAAATATTTCTACCGGGTGCGCACCGGCCAGGAACTGGTCGACAAGGGCGTCTTCACCGAGGGCGAATACCGGGAGTTCCAGAAGGCCGAGGATTTCCTGTGGGCGGTGCGTTGCCACATGCATTTCCTCACCGGCAAGGCCGAGGAACGGCTGCATTTCGACATTCAGCGCGAGATCGCCGAACGGCTCGGCTACACCACTCACCCCGGCCTGTCGGCGGTCGAGCGCTTCATGAAGCACTATTTCCTCGTCGCCAAGGATGTCGGCGACCTGACCCGCATCTTCTGCGCCGCGCTCGAAGAAGAGCAGGCCAAGCACGTGCCGGGCTTCAACCGTATCTTCCTCACCTTCTCGCGCCGCAAGCGCAAGCTGGCCGGCACGTCGGACTTCATTGTCGACAACCACCGCATCAACATCGCCGACGACCAGGTGTTCGAACGCGATCCGGTCAATCTTTTGAGATTGTTCTGGTTTGCCGACAAGCACGGCCTGGAGTTCCACCCCGATGCGCTGAAGCTGCTGACCCGCTCGCTCGGCCTGGTCAACAAGTCGTTGCGGCGCGACGAGGAGGCCAACCGGCTGTTCCTCGACATCCTGACCTCGGACCGCAATGCCGAACTCAATCTGCGCCGCATGAACGAGGCTGGGCTGCTCGGCAGACTGATCCCGGATTTCGGCAAGATCGTCGCCATGATGCAGTTCTCGATGTACCACCACTACACGGTGGACGAGCACCTGATCCGCTGCATCGGCGTGCTGGCCGAGATCGAGCGCGGCGACGGCGAAAAGGTCCATCCCCTCTCGCACACGCTGATGCCGGGGCTGAAGAAGAGCCGCGAGGCGCTCTATGTCGCCGTGCTGCTGCACGACATCGCCAAGGGCAGACCTGAAGATCATTCCGAGGCCGGTGCCAGGATCGCGCGGCGCATCTGCCCGCATATGGGGCTGTCGCCGGCCGATACCGAAACCGTTGCCTGGCTGGTCGAGAACCACCTGGTGATGTCGATGACGGCGCAGACCCGCGACCTCAACGACCGCAAGACCATCGAGGATTTCGCCGCGATCGTGCAGTCGGTCGAGCGGCTGAAGCTGCTTTTGATCCTGACCGTCTGCGACATCAGGGGCGTTGGACCCGGTGTCTGGAACGGCTGGAAGGGCCAGTTGCTGCGCACGCTCTACTACGAGACCGAACTGCTTTTGACCGGCGGCTTTTCGGAAGTGTCGCGCGCCCAGCGCACGGCGGCGGCGCGAGAGCGTCTCGCCGAGGCACTTGCCAGTTGGCCGGACAAGGCTCGCAAGCGCTATGTCGGCCAGCACTACGAGAACTACCTTTTGACCGTCGATCTCGCCGACCAGCTGCGCCATGCCGAGTTCATCCGCGAGGCTGATGTGGCGGGCAAGAAGCTCGCCACCATGGTCATGACCCACCAGTTCGAGGCAGTGACCGAAATCACCGTGCTGGCGCAGGACCACCCCCGCCTGCTCTCGGTCATCGCCGGGGCTTGCGCCGGAGCCGGCGGCAACATCGTCGACGCACAGATATTCACGACGTCGGACGGCCGTGCCCTGGACACCATCCTGATCAGCAGAGAATTCGACCGCGATGAGGACGAGCGCCGGCGCGCCGAGCGCGTCGGCCGGCTGATCGAGGACGT
Source organism: Mesorhizobium sp. M1338 (assembly GCF_040318045.1). Lineage (NCBI taxonomy): Bacteria > Pseudomonadati > Pseudomonadota > Alphaproteobacteria > Hyphomicrobiales > Phyllobacteriaceae > Mesorhizobium > Mesorhizobium sp. M1338. The sequence goes on from NZ_JAMYLL010000006.1 coordinate 29,932, forward strand.
GCTGTCTGGCAAGAGCTGGCTGCCGGAGATGATCGAGAAGCGCACCAAGCCGCGGCGCGGCGCCAAGGTGTTCAAGATCCCGCCGCGCGCCGAAATCCGCAACACGCTGTCGAACCGTTTTTCGGTCGTCGAGGTCGAGGGCCTGGACCGGCCGGGGCTGCTGTCGGAGATCACCGGAACGCTTTCCGACCTGTCGCTCGACATCGCATCGGCCCACATCACCACCTTCGGCGAGAAGGTCATCGACACCTTCTATGTCACCGACCTCACCGGCCAGAAGATCGACAGCCCGGCCCGCATCGCCACCATCCGCAACCGGCTGATGGCAACGCTCGAAGGCATCGTGCCCGAACGCGGCGGCAAGGCCAGGGCGGCGGCCGAGTGACCGCCGCCATCACTTTGTCCTTATCCCGCAGGCAGTCTCCAAACGCATGAGCCTCGTCAAGAAATTTGCAACGGTCGCTTCCGGCACGCTGATGAGCCGCGCGCTCGGCTTCGGCCGTGAGATGCTGATGGCGGCCGCACTCGGCACCGGACCGGTCGCCGACGCCTTCAACGCCGCCTTCCAGTTTCCCAACACGTTTCGCCGGCTGTTCGCCGAGGGCGCCTTCAACGCCGCCTTCGTGCCGCTGTTCGCGAAGGAGATCGAGACCCACGGCACCGACGGCGCCAAGCGCTTTTCCGAGGAAGTGTTCGGTGTGCTGTTCACGGCGCTGCTGGCGCTGACGATCATCATGGAACTGTCGATGCCGCTGATCGTGCGCTACCTGGTGGCGCCGGGTTTTGCCGGCACACCGGGGAAATTCGACACCACGGTGACGCTGGCGACGATCATGTTCCCCTATCTGATCTGCATGTCGCTGGGCGCCATGATGGCGGGCATGCTGAATTCGCTGCGCCGCTATTTCGCAGCGGCAGTGGCACCGGTGTTCCTCAACGTCATCCTGATCAGCGTGCTCGCCTATGCCTGGTACAAGGGCTCCGACGCACTCACCGTCGGCTACGGGCTGTCCTGGGGCGTGCTTGCCGCCGGGCTGGTGCAACTGGCGATCGTCTGGGTGGCGGTGCGCCATGCGGGCATCTCGATCGGCTTCCGCCGTCCGAAAATGACGCCCGCTGTCAAGCGGCTGCTGATCCTGGCGCTGCCGGCGGCAATCACCGGCGGCATCACTCAGATCAACCAGCTGATCGGCACGGCGATCGCCTCGGCGCAAAACAGCGCTGTCTCTTCGCTTGCCTATGCCGACCGCATCTACCAGTTGCCGCTCGGCGTGGTCGGCGTGGCGGTGGCGATCGTGCTGTTGCCCGAACTGTCGCGGGCGCTGAAGTCGGGCAATCTGATCGAAGCGGCCAACCTGCAGAACCGCTCGGTCGAGTTCACGCTGTTTCTGACCCTGCCGGCTGCAGCCGCGCTCTGGGTGATGTCGGAACCGATTGTGCGGCTGGTCTATGAGCGCGGCGCGTTTGCCGCCAACGGTTCGACACCGACGGTGGCGGCGATCCTGGCGATCTTCGGCCTCGGCCTGCCGGCCTTCGTGCTGATCAAGGCGTTCACCCCGGGCTATTTCGCCCGCGAGGACACGCGCGCGCCGATGATTTTTGCCGCCATCTCGGTGGCGGTGAACGTGACGACGGCGCTGACGCTGTTCCCCCGGATGGGCGCGCCCGGCATCGCGGTGGCCTCGGCCGTCGCCGGCTGGGTCAACGCGCTGATGCTGCTCGGCGTCTTGATCCGGCGCGGCCATTGGGGCCGCGACGTGCCGCTGATGAAACGCATTCCACGGCTGGTGCTGTCGGCGGTGGTGATGGGGGCGGCGCTCTATTTCGCCGAGCACTGGTTCGCCGTCAGGCTCGGACCCGGCTCGCCGCTGGTCGTCAAGGCGACGACGCTGCTGTCGCTGGTCGCCGGCGGAGCGCTGCTCTACTTCATCACCGCATTTGCCACCGGCGGCGCCGACTTCGGCATGATCCGGCGCAATGTTGGGCGGAAGGGCACGCCCCCTGTCAAGGAACAGTCTCCAGATCCGTGAGCCCAACTGTATTGACCCCGTCGACAAGCATCAGTCTTCGCCAGACAACTCGTCGTAGACCGGGTTCGCAGTGGCTCGCGACTTGCTTGCTAAGTTCGATTCCGAATTCGGCCCGAAGCCGCGCCGCTGTTTCCAGCGGCGTCTCGAGGGCGCGGCGCTTCAAAGCTGCTTCGATGTTGATGTCGACGGGCATTTATTTTTCATCAGATCGTATGCAGAATAGGTCCCACTCTATCATGAATGCCGATGTCTGCGCTCATTGCCCTGCCGGGCATTTCTCCCCGTAAACGGGGAGAAAGTAGCTGACCGCAACGCGGCGCGTTTCTGCAGCGCTGGCGATTAGCGAAACCGGTGATGACGGGCTCTTTCTCTCCGTCTCTATACGGGAAATGTCCGGCAGGACAATGAGGGGCGGCGCCAAGCTGGCAGGTCAAGAGACCAGCGCTATAAGCGCGCTCCCAACAACATGGGAACAAGCAATCCGACCTGACGCAATTGCTCCGCCGCGATCACCGAACCTCTTGATCCGCTCCACACTCTCGTTCATAAGCGCGCCGTCGCAAGACTTTCGCCGCGCGCGAAACGGCCCTCCACAAGCCATGAGGAAACCATGACCGCCTTCAAGCCACTCGTCTTTTCCGGCGTCCAGCCGACCGGCAATCTGCATCTCGGCAACTATCTCGGCGCCATCAAGAAATTCGTCGCCCTGCAGGACACTTCCGACTGCATCTATTGCGTCGTCGACCTGCATTCGCTGACCGCCCAACTCGTTTATGAAGACCTCGCCGACCAGACGCGGTCGATCACCGCTGCGTTCCTGGCCTCGGGAATCGACCCGACGAAGCACATCGTCTTCAACCAGTCGCGTGTGATGCAGCATGCGGAGCTTGCCTGGATCTTCAATTGCGTGGCGCGCATCGGCTGGATGAATCGCATGACGCAGTTCAAGGACAAGGCCGGCAAGGACCGCGAGAACGCGTCGCTCGGCCTGCTTGCCTATCCGAGCCTGATGGCTGCCGACATTCTGCTCTATCGTGCAACGCATGTCCCGGTGGGTGAGGACCAGAAGCAGCATCTGGAGCTGACCCGCGACATCGCGCAGAAATTCAACAACGACTTCTCCGGCCGCATCGCCGGTCTTGGCGTCGGCGTCGAGATGCAGGTCGGCGAAGAGACCGTGAACGGTTATTTCCCGCTGACCGAGCCGGTCATCGGCGGGCCGGCGGCGCGCATCATGTCGCTACGCGACGGCTCGAAGAAGATGTCGAAGTCGGATCCGTCGGACCTGTCGCGCATCAACCTGACCGACGATGCCGACGCCATCTCGAAGAAGATCCGCAAGGCCAAGACCGACCCGGAAGCGTTGCCGAGCGAGTTGGACGGTCTGGCCGCCCGGCCCGAGGCGGAAAACCTGGTCGGCATCTATGCTGGCCTCGCCGAGATGTCGAAGGCGGATGTGCTCAAGGAGTTCGCCGGCCAGCAGTTTTCGGTGTTCAAGCCGGCGTTGGCAGACCTTGCGGTGGAAAGACTGGCGCCGATCGCCAGCGAGATGCGCCGCATTTCCGACGACCGCACCTATGTCGACGCGGTGCTCAAGGACGGCGGCGAGCGCGCCGGCGTGCTGGCCGAAGCGACGATGAAGACGGTCCGCGACATCATCGGGTTGCTGCAGGCCTGATCTCGCTGCCGCACTGCACCATACTGCCCCAAGGCCGGCGGCTTGCCGCCGGTCCGTGGCGGTGGCAGATTACGGCCTCAGTAACACCGAGTAGAAGACATGGTCTCCAAACGCCTCAGCCGCGAAGCCGGCCATCGCCGCAAGTTCCTGGCGATCATCGACGACACGCCGGAGTGTGAGCGCGCAGTCGCCTACGCCTCGAAGCGGGCGCAGAGCACCAGCGGCACGCTGGTGCTGCTCTATGTCATCGAGCCGGATGATTTCCAGCACTGGCTGGGCGTCGAGAAGATCATGCGCGAGGAGGCGACCGCCACGGCGCGCGCAGCACTCGACAGCTATGCCAGCAAGGTGCGCCAGAAGCTTGGCATCGAGCCGGAGATGGTGGTGCGCGAAGGCAAGCCGACGGAAGAGATCCACAAATTGATCGAGGAAGACCAGGACATCGCCATCCTGGTGCTGGCCGCCGGTGCGGGCAAGGAAGGCCCGGGGCCGCTGGTCGGCGCCGTGGCCGGCAAGGGTGCCGCCTTCCCGATCCCGGTGACGGTCGTGCCGCAGAATCTTTCGGACGAGGAGATCGACAGCCTCGCCTGAGATGTATCGATGTCGGGGTGATGCCGGCCTGACCTGAATCTCGACACACCTTCGAGCACCTACCGAGGCGCGCAAAAACATTCCGCCAGCCAGCCATTCCGGCGATGCGTTTCGCTTGAATGTCCAGCCGATTGAGCCTATTTAGAATTATTCCAAACTAGCTGCCCGAAACGGGCACGGAGATGGCCATGTTCATCCAGACCGAATCGACGCCAAATCCGGCGACGCTGAAATTCCTGCCCGGCAAGGAAGTGCTTCTGGAAGGCACCGCCGATTTCCGCGATGCCGACAGCGCCGCACTTGCCTCGCCGCTGGCGGGCCGGCTGTTCGAGATTCCCGGCGTTACCGGTGTTTTCTTCGGCTATGACTTCATCACCGTGACCAAGGACGGCCCCGACTGGCAGCATCTGAAGCCGGCGATCCTCGGCGCCATCATGGAGCATTTCATGTCCGGCGCGCCTGTCATGGCCAAGGCCGGTCCTGCCGCCGAGACCAGCCTGACCGGCGAGTTCTACGACAAGGCCGACGAGGAACTGGTCATCACCATCAAGGAACTGCTCGATACGCGGGTGCGCCCGGCGGTCGCCCAGGATGGCGGCGACATCACCTTCCGCGGCTTCGAGAACGGCACGGTGTTCCTGCACATGAAAGGCGCCTGCGCCGGCTGCCCGTCATCGACGGCGACGCTGAAGCACGGCATCCAGAACCTTCTGCGTCACTTCGTGCCGGAAGTGCAGCAGGTCGAGCAGGTCTCCTGACCGTTCAACTCGCCGTCTTGCCGGCTAACAAACTCGATCCATCGCAAAAAACAAAAAACCGGGCCAAATTGCCCGGTTTTTTGTTTGGGACGTCCGTTGTTGCCTAGACGGTCCGCGTATGAAAGCTGCCTCTATCCGATCATGATTTTCCCGAGAACCGATACCGCTTTCTCGGAATCATGATCTAAAGAACAATGACCTTGGCGCCGACCGAGGCGCGGTCATAGAGGTCGATAATGTCCTGATTCATCAGGCGGATGCAGCCCGACGACATCGCTTTGCCAATCGAATTCCATTCCGGGCTGCCATGCAGGCGATAGCCCGAGTCACCGCCCTTGTTGAACAGGTACATGGCGCGCGCACCGAGCGGGTTCTTCAGGCCCGGCTCCATGCCGCTGGCAAACTTTTCCAGTTCGGGCTGGCGCTGGATCATCTGCCGCGGCGGCGTCCAGGTCGGCCATTCGCGCTTCAGCGCGATGTGGGCGGTGCCATGCCACTCGAATCCTTCACGGCCGACGCCGATGCCGTAGCGAATTGCCCTTCCGTCATCTTCGATGAAGTAGAGGAACTTGTTTTGCGTATCGACGATGATGGTGCCCGGTTTTTCCGGGCTGTCGTAGTTCACTTCCTGCCGATGGTACTTCATCGGCACTTTCTCGATCGGGATGCGCGGCAGTTGGTAACCGGCGTCGGTGACGGCGCCGTAGTCGTTGGAGAAAATCCGCGAGCCGATGGTGCTGCAACCGGCGATAGCAGTGGACAGCGCCAGTGCGGCGACGATAGCAAACGACTTCATGCGCATCAGGTGATCCGGTGCCCCGCCCCAACTTCGGCGGCACGAGTCGGCCGCTTTCTCTCAATCATTCATGCTGGCATTTGCTTTGCTTGCCAAGCGCGCGATGCCTATATGCCGGAGTTGACGTGCTGGTAAGCGCACTACTATGGCATTTCGGCAACAGCCCTCACAGGATTGTGGAGGAAATTCAATGACCGGGCCCACGGCTTCGCCAGGAATCGAGGAGAACCATCATGAATGTCGGTGACGCCGCCCACCGCTCCGGCCTGCCGGCCAAGACCATCCGCTACTATGAAGAGATCGGCCTGATCGCCCCGGCGCGCGCCGCCAACGGCTACCGCGACTATTCCGGAGACGACATCCACCGGCTGACCTTTTTGCGCCGCGCGCGCAATCTCGGCTTTTCCATCGATGATTGCCGGCAGCTGATGGCGCTTTACAAGGACCGCGGCCGCGCCAGCCACGACGTGCGCGAGATCGCCGCCGCCCATGTCGCGGCGATCGAGGAGAAGGTGCGCGAACTGCAGTCGATGCGCTCGACCTTGCAGAAGCTGATCCACGCCTGCCATGGCGACGAAAGGCCGGATTGCCCGATCCTTGATGACATGGCGGGGGCGACGTTGCTCAGCGACAAGGGTGCTTCGGCCCCTGCATAAGGACTTCGCATCGACCATGATCGAGCGGCGCCTTGGCGCACGGATTGTCGAGCAGGCGCTAAAAAGGTCCGCCGCCGGCCGCACGGCAATTCGATCGGCACAATTTCCTTCGATATCTGGGCGCGTCAATCGACCGCACTATTTCATCCTTGTCGCAATGATCAACGATGGAGGTTGGCATGGATCGGCGATTGTTCCTGACTGGAATGCTTGGAATGGCGGGGGCCGCGACCGTGGTCGCACTTGCGCGCCCCGCCACTGCGTTGGCCGGCATCCCGAATACGGGACCCGGCATTCTCGATGAACTCGACAAACCGTCCGACGATATTCTCGACCAGGATGGTCCTGACGTCCAAGACGGCATCGAGCTCGTGCGGCATCGCAGGTGGCATCGCCGCCGTCGCGGGTGGAGACGGGTTTGCCGTCGCTATTGGCGTCACGGTTACTGGCGCCGCAGGTGTTTCCGCAGATCCTTCTGGATCCGCTTCTGACCGAGGCCGGCAAACAAGAAGTCGCATTCGTCGGGCCTGCGCCGTCGCTGTCGGCTAGACTTCCGATCAGGGCAAAAAAGGCCCGCCGCTGTGGGGCGGCGGGCAGTCTCTGGAGTGCCAGGGGATCAACCCGGCATTGGGTCAACCAGCGGGCCATGGGTTGGTTGCAAAAAGGCACATGGGCATTCGATTGTACGATCATAACCAAGCAGCCAGGCGCATTGCCCACCTTTTGAGCCGCGCTAAACTTGAAAGGCGGCAATCCCAAATCCGCCGCAGATGGCCGACGCGATTAGGCAATGTTGTCTCACCGGCATCCGCGTCGGCCATTTTGGCGACGAATATACATTTGAGGCGCGGGGGCGAGTTGTCATCCTGATGACCGGCATTACCTTTGATGGGGCGGGTCGACGCGACTTACCTGTCGACTGACTAAAGTGGCGGTACGTCCAATGGACATTTCCGGAACTGTCGGATTTTTGCGTATGAACCTCGGACTTTGGCCCCATTTTCCAGCTGTTGATGGAAGACGGCGGCCCGGTGGCCTTTCCTTTGGGTGGACCGCTACCGGGCCTGACCGGAGCGGGGTGTAAGGGGGGAGCTCCGGCTGCCTCCTAAAATACCACCTTTCCGTTATATGCGCGCTAGCTAATTTAAAGAGAGGCTATGCGCCTGCCGCTGGGCGGGAGTCATCAGGGGGAACGAACGTGGCGCTGCAGTGGGCCGGAGTCTGTCAAATATAAAATCGCCTTGCTGTGACCGCTCCGGGCACCTGCATGAAGCGCTGCTGAATGCCGAGGCGCAGGCAAGCAAGGACGCCATTCCTCGGATGGAATGAAACGGGGCGGTGAGCCAGAGCCGCCTTCCGGACTTCGACGGTACGGTTTTTACCAAAGCCCTCGCCTTTTGTCTCCCGATGCTAGTCTGGTGGGGCGGCATACCCCCAAAAATCGCCGCAGTGGCCGACGCGGCTTCGGCAATGCCGTCCCACCGGCATGCGCCGGCCACTTCTTGGCTCGTCGCCGAGTTGGCGAATCCGGGTGCGCTGATATGAATCGCGCATGGGGATGGTGCGGTTTCTTTGGAGCGATCCAGGGCATCGGGATTCTTTGGACCGTTCCTCGCAGATGGGAAGGCAGCAATCAGAAATGCGACCCAACGCAGGCTCATCAGCAGCACTTCCCATGGCGTTTGGGGCATGACGTCGCGTCCCTCTGTCGGCAGTTGATTGTTCGAGGATTATATTCCTATTCCGCCGAGTTTGTCAATCGCCCCGCGGGCGGGGTTCAAACCGTGAACAAAATCTGGCATGCTGCCGTCATGCCGATCATCTCTCCCATCCAAATCAACCCTCTCATCGACGGTCGCCAGTCCGAACGCGCCATGCTGGTGCGGCGCGGCGTGCAGCGGCTGCTCATGGAGATGGGCGCGCATGTGCTGCCCGAACTGTCGCTGGCCACCGGCCGCCGTGCCGACCTCGTCGCGCTGACCCGGCAGGGCGACATCTGGATCATCGAGATCAAATCCTCGATCGAGGATTTCAGGGTCGACCGCAAATGGCCCGACTACCGGCTGCACTCCGACCGCTTCTTCTTCGCCACCCATCCCGGCGTGCCCTCGGAGATATTTCCCGAAGAGTGCGGCTTTATCCTCTCCGACGGCTACGGCGCCGAAATCATGCGCGATGCGCCGGAGCACCGCATGGCGGCGGCCACGCGCAAGGCGCTGATGCTGCGGATCGCGCGGGCCGGCGCTTCACGGCTGCTGGCGGCTGAACTTGCCGGCGTGTCGGTGCCGGCGCTCGAGGGTGAGAGCGAGTAGGTATCGCCTTACCCTTCACCCTCTTCCAGCCCACGCTCGGCCGGGGCCATCAAAAGCACGGCGGCACCCAGAATAGCGGCGATGAAGGAGCCGGCGAGGATGCCGACCTTGACCGCGTCCTGCAATGCCACGTCACTGGCGAAGGCGAGCAGGCCGATGAACAGGCTCATGGTGAAGCCGATGCCGCACAGCAGCGAGATGCCGATCATGTGCACCCAGCCGGCGTTGGCGGGCAGATCGGCAAGACCGAACCGGATGGCAAGCGCCGAGGAGCCGAACACGCCGACCAGCTTGCCGACCACGAGGCCGGCGGCGACACCCAGCGTCAACGGCTCGATCAGCGCGCCAAAGCTGAGGCCGGCGAGCGAAACGCCGGCATTGGCGAAGCCGAAGATCGGGATGACGACAAAGGGCACTATCTTGTGCAGGCCGTGCTCGAGCCGGTGCAGCGGCGAATGGTCGAGATCGTGGCCGATCCCGGCGGAGCGTTCGAGCGGAATGGTCAGCGCCAGCGCGACGCCGGCAAGCGTCGCATGGACGCCCGATTTCAGCACCAGCACCCACAGGATGGCGCCGAGCACAAGGTAGGGCACCAACGTCATCACTCGCATGCGGTTGAGCACGACGAGCGCGGCGATGACGGCGAAAGCGGCGCCGAGATAGGTGAGCGACAGACCGCTGGTGTAGAAGATGGCGATGATGATGACGGCGCCGAGATCATCGATGATGGCCAGCGCGGTGAGGAACACCTTCAGCGAAGCCGGCACGCGGCTGCCGAGCAGCGACAGCACGCCGAGCGCGAAGGCGATGTCGGTGGCGGTCGGGATCGCCCAGCCCGACAGTGCCGCCGTATTGTCGCGGTTGATGGCGACATAGACGAGCGCCGGAACCACCATGCCGCCGGCGGCGGCGATGCCGGGCAATGCGCGCCGGGGCCAGGTGGAGAGCTGGCCATCCAGCATCTCGCGCTTGATCTCCAGCCCGACGAGCAGGAAGAACACCGCCATCAACCCGTCATTGACCCAGTGCGACACGCTGAGCGGGCCGAGATAGGCGTGGAGCGCGGAAAAGTAGGTTTCGGCCAGCGGCGAATTGGCGACGATGAGAGCCAGTGCCGCCGCCGCCATCAGGACGATACCGCCGGCCGCTTCACTATCGAGGAATTCGCGGAAGACGGAAACCGGCCGCTGCTTCAAATCCCGCATGTCGCCTCCGTTAAGCCGCGTCACTCGCGATGATGCTCAAACTCCGGCAGTGGAGCAAGCATCGGACTGTGTTCCGCGCCCCAGAGACTGTTTCGAAATTCGCTCTGGCGAGTCATATGGTGGCGGTTTCGAGAACCGTAGCGCAGCGGACATTTGGTCCGTGAGCAACGGAAGCGCAGAAAACGCCATCAGATGGCCGCCAGAGTAGAGTTTCCAAGCAGTCTCTCAGCGTGGCGCGCGCTTGGCTAGTATCCGCTGCAAGGTGCGGCGATGCATGTTGAGCCGGCGCGCTGTCTCTGAGACATTGCGCTCGCACATTTCATAGACGCGCTGGATATGCTCCCAGCGGACGCGGTCGGCCGACATCGGGTTTTCCGGAGGCGCCGCGCGCTCGCCGGCGGTGCGGGTGAGTGCCGCGAAGATATCGTCGGCGTCGGCGGGCTTGGAGAGGTAATCGACGGCGCCAAGCTTCACCGCGGTCACCGCGGTGGCGATGTTGCCGTAGCCGGTAAGGATGATGGCGCGGGAATCGTCGCGCTTTTCGCGGATGACCGCGACCACGTCGAGGCCGTTGCCATCGCCAAGCCGCATGTCGACCACGGCGTAGGCGGGCGGATTGGCGCGCGCCTTGGCAACCGCCTCCTCGACGCTCTCGGCCGTCTCGACCACGAATCCCCTGGTTTCCATGGCGCGGGCCAGACGCGTAAGGAACGGCTTGTCGTCATCGACGATGAGCAGCGAGGTGTCCTCGCCTTCAACCATTGCGCCAATATTTTCGTCGCCTGTCATAGTCTCAAAATTCCTGCTGCCTTAATTTTACGCAGATATAGTTCCCGAGCCTCATTGTCCAATTTTTAGAGCTCCTTCAAGGCTCTCAGGCGGTGTCGAACATGCTGGCCGAAGTGATTTCCGGATTGAGGAACACACCACGCGGCCACGATATCTGTACCACGGCGCCCTCGCCCAGGCCGCTCGAATTGCGGAAATCGAGCGTCGCGCCAGAGCGTTCGAGCAAAGTCTTGGCGATGAACAGGCCGAGCCCCAGGCCGCCGCCGCCTTCATTGCCCTGGCGCGTCGACATATAGGGCTCGCCGATGCGGTCGATGATCTCGGCCGGAAAGCCCGGTCCGTCATCGATGATCGAGAAGGTGACGGTGGCCTCGTTCCAGCTCCAGCCGACGGTGACGCTCTTGCGGGCGAAGTCGACGGCGTTCTCGACCAGATTGCCGAGGCCGTAGATGACGCCCGGATTGCGGCGCCCGACCGGCTCGGGCCCGATGCGTTCGCCAGGCCGAAGCTTGATCGAGATGCCGAAGTCGCGATGCGGCGCGGTGACCTCCTCGACCAGCGAGGTCAACGGCAGCCGCGAAAGATGCGCTTCGCCCTCGGAGGACAGGCTGGTCAGGCGCTTGAGGATTTCGCGGCAGCGCTCGCTCTGCGAGCGAAGCAGCTTCACGTCTTCCCCGTATTTCAGATCGTTGCCGAGGGCCTTTTCCATCTCCTTGGCGACAAGCGCGATGGTGGCGAGCGGCGTCCCAAGTTCGTGCGCGGCCGCGGCGGCCAGCCCGTCGAGCGCCGAAAGATGCTGCTCGCGCTGCAGCACCAACTCCGTGGCGGCGAGCGCATTGGCCAGAAGCCGTGCTTCGGCGGCCACCCGGAAGGCGTATATGGCGGTGAAGGCGATCGAGGACAGCACCGCCATCCACATACCGGCGACGTAGATGAAGGGCATCTCCAGCGGCGCGCCTTCATGCCAGGGCAGCGGCAGATGGACAAAGACCAGCAAGGTCGCCGCCGACATCACCAGCCCGCCGAGGATGGCGGTCAGGCGCAGGGGCAGCGAGGTCGCCGAAATGACGACGGGCACGGTCATCAGCAGCGAGAACGGGTTGGTGAGGCCGCCGGTCATGTAGAGCAGGCCGGCAAGCTGCAGGCTGTCGAAGATGAGGATGCCGAAGGCCGCGAGCGGAGTGAGCCGGTGCGCCGCCGGAAAACGGAAGGCGAGAAACAGGTTCATCCAGGCCGAACAGGCGATCAGGGCAAAGCAGAGGCTGACCGGCAGCGGAAACTTCAGGCCATAGGCAACGACGAGAACCGCAACGCTCTGACCGACGATGGCAAGCCAGCGCAGCCGGATCAGCGTGTTGAGGCGCAGTCTCTGACTCTGCTGGAAATCGGGCGAACGCAAAACGCTGATCATGACCATGAAATACAGCCGCGGGACGGCAAGCGCTAGGTACCTCTGGGTTTTGCCCGGGCGGTGGCGGCGGCGAGAAGCGGATTTTCCGGCCAGACATGCTTGGGATAGCGGCCGCGCATGTCGGCGCGCACATCGGCCCAGGAGCCGCGCCAGAAGCCGGGCAGGTCGCGCGTCGTCTGGATCGGCCGGTGCGCCGGCGACAGGAGTTCGAGCGTCAGCGGCACGCTGCCATTGGCGATGGCGGGATGGCGGTCGAGACCGAACAGCTCCTGCACGCGAACCGCCAGCACCGGCCATTCGCCGTCATAGCGGATCGGCACATGGCTGCCCGACGGGGCGTCGAAATGGGTCGGCGCCAGCGTGTCGATCCTGCGCTGCAGATCGTGCGGCACGAGTGTGGCCAGTCCGGCCGAGACAACGCCCGCATCGATGGCGGCAAAGGATGCCGCGCCGGACAGGAACGGCAGCAGCCAGTCGTCGAGACGCTCGATGAGGGCGGCATCCGCCATATCGGGCCAGGGCGCGCCAAGGCCGCGATGCAGCCAGCCAAGCCGCTGGCGCAGCGTTTGCGCCTCCTTGCTCCAGGTCAGCAGCGACAGCCCGTGCTCGCGCACCGCATCAAGGATGGCCCGATCGGCATCGATGCCGGTTGGCGGCGGCAGCATGCGTTCGGCAAGCGTGATGGCGCCAAGGCGAACGGCCTCGCGCACGCGCACCGCGCGCTTGTCGCGGTCGAAGCTCGTTTGCCTTCGTGTTTCGATCTTGTCCGCGAGCGCGGCGCGGACATCGTCCTCGCTGATTGCCGCCGCCGCCGTGATGCGCGCGTTCTGCGCCTTGCCCTGCAAATCGGCGACGACCAGAAACGGCTCACCCGCCAGCGGGTCGGCTGCGTCGAGCATGGCGCCCGAGCCATTGGCCAGTACGAAACGGCCGCGCTCGCCGCGCGCCTTGGCGACGCGATCCGGCCAGGCATGGACGAGCAGAGGGCCGGCACCCTTGAGGGGAGGGTCGGCGAGCGCGCCTTGCGCAGCAAGACGAGGGAGACGGGGTGGGGGTGCCGCGCTCGGCCGACCCCCACCCCGCTCCGCTTCGCGGATCGACCCTCCCCACAAGGGGGAGGGTGAAGATGCCTGCCTCGCCAGCCGTTCGGCGAGCTGGCGCGCGGCGGTGGCGCGCGGCGATCTTTCCTGGCGAAAGCGCATCAACCGTCGCTCTAGGTCGGCGCCATCACCGCCAAGGCCGCGTTCGGTGAGCAGCACGGCAAGCATGGCCGCCTCATGGGCGTGACCGCTCTCGGCTGCCTCGGCGACCATATGCGCAAGCCGCACGGGCAGAGCGAGCTTGCGCATCGCCATACCCGCATCCGTCAGGCGCCCATCCTCGTCTATGGCATCCAGCGCGCGCAGCAGCGCCCGAGCCTCGTTGAGCGCTGGCGCCGGCAGCGGATCGAGAAAGGCGAGCCCTGTCGGATCGGCGACGCCGAAAGCGGCGCAGTCGAGCAGCAGGCCGGACAGGTCGGCCTCAAGGATTTCGGGTGGCGTGAAGGCGGGGAGTGCGGCCGTCTGCTCGGCCCGCCACAGCCGGATGGCGACGCCAGGCTGCGTGCGGCCGGCACGGCCGGCGCGCTGGTCGGCGGAAGCCTTGCTGACGCGCACGGTCTCCAGCCGGGTAAGGCCGCTCGCCGGCTCGTAGCGCGGCAGCCGCGACAGGCCGGAATCGATGACGACGCGCACGCCGTCGATGGTGATGGAGGTCTCGGCGATCGAGGTGGCCAGCACCACCTTGCGGCGGCCTGGCGGCGCCGGCTTGATCGCCGCGTCCTGCGCCTTGCCGTCGAGCATGCCGTAGAGCGGCACGATGTCGGTATCGGCACTGATCCTGTCGGCCAGCCGCTCGGCGGTGCGTTCGATCTCGCGCTGGCCGGGCAGGAAGGCGAGCACGCTGCCGCTCTCGTCGGCAAGGGCGGCGCGGATCGCCTTGGCCATGGCGTCTTCGATGGTGGTGCCCGCCGACCGCTCGTCGTAACGCACATCGACAGGAAAGGCGCGGCCCTCGCTCTCGATTACCGGGGCGCCCGACAGCAGCTTCGCGACGCGCGCGCCATCGAGCGTCGCCGACATCACCAGCAGCCGCAGATCCGGCCGCAGCGCGCCCTGCACGTCGATCGCCAATGCCAGACCGAAATCGCCGTCGAGCGAACGCTCGTGGAATTCGTCGAAAATCACCGCCGAGACGCCGGGCAGTTCGGGATCGTCGAGGATCATCCGTGCCAGCACGCCCTCGGTGACGACCAATATCCTGGTCTTTGCCGAGGTGCGGTTTTCCATGCGCATGGCATAGCCGACGGTGGCGCCGGGCTCCTCATCAAGCAATTGCGCCATGCGGCGGGCGGCGGCGCGGGCGGCGAGCCGGCGCGGTTCGAGCAGAACGATCTTGCCGACCCCCAGCCAGGACGCGTCGAGCAGCGCCAGCGGCACCAGCGTCGTCTTGCCGGCGCCGGGCGGCGCCACCAGCACGGCGCTGTTGCCATGGCCGAGCGCTTCGCTCAGCGCCGGCAGCACGGCGGATACCGGAAGCTCCGGCAGGGGTTTTGTGGTCATCGCGTCCGCATATCAGCGGTGGTGGTGGCCGCGCAACTTATCGCACCAACGCCAATTCAAAGCCGGGTGCGGGAAAACGGGTTCCAGCGCACCGTGCCCAGCCGCGCTTCCTCGCGCACCATGGTCAGCAGGCCGCTCCACCGACGACCGCCAGGCCGTAGCCGACCAGCGCTTTTCCCAACGTTTTCAGACATCGCCATAAGCATGCTGCGGCGCAGCAACGAATTCGCTTGCCTTGTTTAGTAAAAATTGCATCACTAAACAAATTACTAAACATCCGCGACGCTGTTGCGCCGCTATGTTTGGGCCCCCTGAGGAGAGGGTTTGAAGGCTCTTGAAACCGTCATCCGGCGCGTTTCGCAAATGGGAGGAAGATATGAAATCGAGTTTGAAACTGGCGCTGGGACTGACCTCGGCGATTACAGCGTCGACAGCCGTCTCGAACGTCGCGCACGCTGAAGACCTGACGCTCTGCTGGGCCGCCTGGGACCCGGCAAACGCGCTTGTCGAACTGTCCAAGGATTTTACCAAGGAAACCGGCATCGGCATGAAATTCGAGTTCGTGCCGTGGACCAACTATGCCGACCGGTTCCTCAATGAGCTGAATTCGCACGGCAAGCTGTGCGACCTGATCATCGGCGACAGCCAGTGGATCGGCGGCGCCGCCGAGAACGGCCACTACGTCAAGCTGAACGACTTCTTCGACAAGGAGAAGATCAGCATGGACGACTTCGTACCGGCAACCGTCGTCGGCTATTCGGAATGGCCGAAGAACACGCCGAACTACTGGGCGTTGCCGGCCATGGGCGACGTCGTCGGCTGGACCTATCGCAAGGACTGGTTCTCCAAGCCGGAACTGCAGAAGGAATTCAAGGAGAAGTACGGCTGGGATCTCGGCCCGCCGGCCACCTTCGACCAGCTGAAGCAGGTCGCCGAGTTCTTCCAGAAGCGTGAGATCGACGGCAAGACCGTCTACGGCGCCTCGATCTATACCGAGCGCGGCTCTGAAGGCATCACCATGGGCGCCATGGACGTGCTCTACAGCTATGGCTTCCAGTACGAGAACCCCAAGAAGCCCTATGAGATGGAAGGCTTCGTCAATTCCGACAAGTCGGTGAAGGGCCTGGAGTTCTACAAGGCGCTCTATGATTGCTGCACACCGCCCGGCGCCTCGAACAGCTACATGGGCGAAGGTGTCGATGCCTTCAAATCCGGCCAGGTGGCGATGCACATGAACTTCGCCTTCACATGGCCCGGCCTGCAAAAGGACGAGAATGTCGGCGGCGACAAGATCGGCTACTTCGTCAATCCCAAGGGTCCCGACGGCGAGCAGTTCGCCCAGCTCGGCGGCCAGGGCATCTCGGTGGTGTCCTATTCCGACAAGCAGGAAGCGGCGCTGAAATACATCAAGTGGTTCGCCAACAAGGACGTGCAGTCCAAGTGGTGGTCGCTCGGCGGCTATTCCTGCCTCAACGCGGTGGTCAAGGATCCGGCCTTCCCGGCCAGCCAGCCCTACGCGCAGACCTTCCTCGACTCGATGGCCATCGTGAAGGACTTCTGGGCCGAGCCCAGCTACGCACCGCTGCTGCAGGCCTCGCAGAAGCGCTTCCACGACTATGTCGTCGCCGGCCAGGGATCGGCCAAGGACGCACTCGACGGCCTCGTCAAGGACTGGACGCAGGTCTTCGAGGACGACGGCAAGATGTAATCGGCTCCTCCCGAGCTAGGCCCCGGAGGCGGATGATTTTCAGGTCGAATCGACCAGAAATCATCCGCCTCCAGGGATAAAAAGAGAGAGAGCATGATGTCGTCCGAAAACCGCTGCACACTTTTCGGCATCATGCTCTTGGTCCCGTGCCGCCCTTGGCACGGGACGCGGTTCAGATAAATTCCATGACAGAGACGACCAAGTGACCGAAGCAGGACTCACCATGCTCAATCGGACCGCGGAGAACGTTGCCCGGGCGACCCCGGAACCGTTGGCCCGCAAAGTCCGGGGCATCAGCGACAAGGGCCTGGCCTGGCTGTTCATCTCGCCGACGATCCTGTTGCTGCTCGCCATCAACATCTTCCCGCTGTTCTGGGCGATCTATCTGTCGTTCACCAACTACCGCGCCAACCGCCCGAACGAAGTGGTGAAGAACCTCGGCTTTGCCAACTACCAGCGCATCCTCGGCGACAAGGATATCTGGATCGCCATGCAGACGACGGCGCATTTCGTGTTCTGGACCATCCTGCTGCAGACGCTGATCGGCTTCACGCTGGCCTGGCTGATCGACCGGAAGTTCCGCGGCCATGCCTTCTGGACGACGCTGATCCTGGTGCCGATGATGCTGTCGCCGGCGGTGGTCGGCAATTTCTGGCGCTTCCTCTACGAGCCGCAGATCGGCTTGTTCGCCTATGCCATCTCGTTCGTCACGAGGATCCCGCCGACCGATATCCAGATGCTCTCCAACGTGTCGCTGGCGCCGTGGTCGATCATCATCGTCGATACGTGGATGTGGACGCCCTACGTGATGCTGATCTGCCTCGCGGGCTTACGCTCCATTCCCGAATACATCTATGAGGCGGCCGAGGTCGACCGCGCCTCCAACTGGCGGCAGTTCTGGTCGATCACCCTGCCGATGGCGCTGCCCTTCATCATGCTGGCGGTGCTGTTTCGCGGCATCGAGAATTTCAAGATGTTCGACATGGTCAATCTGTTGACCGGCGGCGGGCCGGGCTCGACCACCGAGGTCGCCTCGATCACGCTGAAGCGGCAAGCCTTCGAAAGCTGGCGCACCGGCTATTCCTCGGCCTTCGCCATCATCCTGTTCGTCGCAGTGTTCGGGCTGGCCAACATCTACGTCAAGGCGCTCAACAAGGTGAAGCAGAGATGAGCCTGACCACAGCCCATTCGGTCGTCGCACCGAGCAGCAACTCGAAGCGCATCGCCGGCGCGATCATCATTGCCTATGCACTGATCTCGATCGTGCCGCTGCTGTGGATCTTCGCCACCAGCTTCAAGACGCCGCCGGATTCGATCGCCTATCCGCCCAAGATCCTGTTCCAGCCGAGCCTCGAAGGCTACTGCAATCTGTTCACGACGCGGACGCGGCAGACGCCGGAATACATCAACTCGCTGGGACCGGCGACGAGCTTCTGCGACGAGACCACGCGCAAGCGCAACATGGTGATCGCCGGCCCTTCCAACTTCCTGCCGCGCTTCCTCAACTCATTGATCATCGCCTTCGGCTCGACCTTCTGCGCGGTGTTTCTCGGCACGCTGTCGGCCTACGGCTTCTCGCGCTTCAAGGTGCCGCTGGCCGACGACCTCTTGTTCTTCATCCTGTCGACGCGCTTCATGCCGCCGATCGCCGTCGCCATTCCGATCTACCTGATGTACCGCGAGCTTGGCCTGTCCGACACGGCGCTCGGCATGATCCTGCTTTACACGGCCGTCAACGTGTCGCTGGCGGTGTGGCTGCTGAAAGGCTTCATCGACGAGATCCCGCGCGAATATGAGGAAGCGGCGATGATCGACGGCTATACGCGGCTGCAGGCCTTCTGGCGCACCGTGTTGCCGCAAGCCACCACCGGCATTGCCGCGACCGCTATCTTCTGCCTGATCTTCGCCTGGAACGAATACGCCTTCGCGGCACTCCTGACCTCCGGCACGGCGCAGACCGCGCCGCCCTTCATCCCGACCATCATCGGCGAAGGCGGCCAGGACTGGCCGGCGGTAGCAGCCGGCACGACGATCTTCCTGGTGCCGATCCTGGTCTTCACCATCCTGCTTCGCAAGCAATTGCTGCGCGGCATCACTTTCGGCGCGGTGCGCAAATGAGCAGCATCATGAGTTGTCAGCAGGCATGGAACCGACGGCGCGGCAGCGTCCCTTCCCCCCGTTTACGGGGAGAAGATGCCGGCAGGCAGATGAGGGGCAGCGCTAGCTTTCCGGACTTGGGCGCCGCCCCTCATCCGGCCCTTCGGGCCACCTTCTCCCCGTGTAGTGACGGGGAGAAGGTGTCGCGGAGGTTGTCGCCATGACCCGCCGCAGCTCTGCCAAGCGCTCGTCCTGGCCGCGCGCGCTCCGCCGCGGCCTGATGGAAAACATCGCGACGGCGCTGATCGCCATCGGCTTCCTGATGCTGTTCCAGCCCTTCGCGCTGTCGCTCTACACCTATTCCTTCATCACCATGCTCGCCGGCACGGTGATGTTCATCATCGTCTCGAAGTTCCCGGAATAATCATGGCCGAAATTCGCGTCCAGCACCTGAGAAAGGCCTTCGGCGATTTCGTCGCCGTGAAGGATTCCAACTTCGTCGTCGAGGATGGCGAGTTCTTCGTCATGCTAGGGCCATCGGGCTGCGGCAAGACGACGACCTTGCGAATGATTGCCGGGCTCGAATTGCCGACCGGCGGCCAGATCCTGCTCGGCGGCGACGACGTCACCATGCGGCGGGCACGCGAGCGCGACATCGCCTTCGTCTTCCAGCTGTTCGCGCTCTATCCGCACATGAACGTGCGCAAGAACATCGGCTTTCCGCTCCTGGCGCAAGGCATGCCTTCGGCCGAGATTCGCACGCGGGTCGAGGAGACGGCGAAGCTTCTGCGCATCGACCATCTGCTCAACAAATCCGTCTCCGGCCTTGCCGGTGGCGACCGCCAGCGCGTGGCGCTCGGCCGAGCCATCGTGCGGCGGCCCAAATGCTTCCTGATGGATGAGCCGCTTGGCACGCTCGACACCGAATTCCGCGATCTGATGGTCCATGAGCTGCGCGAGCTGCACAACCGCATCCACGCCACGACGGTCTATGTCACGCACGACCAGATGGAAGCGATGTCGATGGCCGACAAGATCGCGGTGATGAACCATGGCGTCATCGAACAGTTCGGCACGCCACGCGAAATCTACGACCGCCCGGCGACCATGTTCGTCGCCGACTTCATCGGCTCGCCGCCGATGAATTTCTTGGGATTCGGCGGCGGGCTCGCCAAGGGTGCCAGGGAGATCGTCGTGCAAGGTGCGAAGGTGGCGGTGCCGGAGGTGCGCGAGGATATCGCACCTGCCGACATGGCGCTCGGCATCAGGCCCGAACACATCCGCTTCGACGACAATTCGCAGCTGCGCGGTGCCATCTATGGCACCGAATATCTCGGCACCACGCAAATCGTGGCGGTAGAGACGGCGGACGGCATCATCAAGGCACGCGTCCCGGCCGAAATCCGGCTCTCCACCGGCGACCATGTCGGGTTGGCGCTGAGCAGCGCGCGGCTGTCGCTGTTCGAGAAAGGATCCGGCCGCGCGGTGAGAACCGCGATCCACGACGTCGCCTCTGAGCGGAGGGCCCAGCATGGCTGATGTGCACATCAAGAACGTGACCAAGAGTTTTGGCGACCATGCCGCCGTCGACGGCCTTGATCTGGATATATCAGATGGCGAGTTCGTCGTGCTGCTCGGACCGACCGGGGCCGGCAAGACGACGACGCTGCGGCTCATCGCCGGGCTGGAGCGACCGGATTCCGGCACGATCGAAATCGGCGGACACAATGCCACGACGCTGTCGCCGGCGGAGCGCGACACCGCTTTCGTCTTCCAGCAGTATTCGCTCTATCCGCATCTGTCGGTGTTCGACAATCTCGCCTTCCCGCTGCGCTCGCCGGCTCGGAAAATGCCAGAAGACCAGATCCGCCGCCGGGTCGAGGAGGTGGCCAGGATGGTGCGCATCCATCACAAGCTCGCCAACCGCTCGACCAAGCTTTCGGGCGGCGAAATGCAGCGCGTCGCCATCGGCCGCGCGCTGGTGCGCAAGCCCTCGATCTATCTGATGGACGAGCCGCTGTCGTCGCTCGACGCCAAGCTGCGCGGGGATCTCAGGCTCGAGCTGAAGCGCATCCAGACCGAACTCGGCGCCACCATGCTCTATGTCACGCACGACCAGATCGAGGCGATGACGATGGCCGACCGCATCGGCATCCTTGCCGACGGCGTGCTGGTGCAGATCGGCTCGCCGCGAATCATATATTCGGAGCCGGCGAACCTGCATGTCGCGGCAAGACTCGGCCAGCCGGCGATCAATCTTCTGCCGACCGGACTGCTGCCCGATGGTGGCGCGCCGGCGGGAACCAAGACGATCGGCGCGCGCACCGAACATCTGACGATCGAAAAGGCAACCAACGGCCACGCCGACGGCGTGGTCGACTGGGTCGAGCATCTCGGCGACCAGAACCACCTGCATGTTACGGTTGGGTCGAAGAAACTGGTGACGCTGACCGACCCCGACACGGATCTGGCGCAGGGCGACAGAGTGGTGATCCGCTACCGGTCGCCGCTGTATTTTGGCGCCGACGGACAACGACTGATGTGAATGGGGCTGATGTGAGCGGTTTTCGGTGTTTGCTTGCCAAGGGCTCGGCGCCGGTTTTTGACTTTGCGAGTACGGGACGAATTCGATGAAGCACTTTTTCAATCGCAGGGAAACGATCGTCACCGAGGCGCTGGACGGTCTGTTGCGGACCATCGGATCAGGCGATCTCGCGCGCCTCGACGGCTATCCCGAGATCAAGGTGATCCTGCGCGCCGGTTGGGACAAGACGAAGGTCAGCGTCATCTCCGGTGGTGGCGCCGGGCACGAGCCGTCGCATGCCGGCTTCGTCGGCAAGGGCATGCTGACGGCGGCGGTTTCGGGCGAGATCTTTGCCTCACCGAGCGTCGAAGCCGTGCTGGCGGCAATTCGCGCGGTGACCGGCCCGGCCGGCTGCCTGCTCATCGTCAAGAATTATACCGGCGACCGTCTCAATTTCGGCCTGGCGGCCGAGAAGGCGCGCGCCGAAGGGTTTCGTGTCGAAATGGTCATCGTCGCCGACGATATCGCTTTGCCTGACATCACCCAGCCGCGCGGCGTCGCCGGCACCTTGTTCGTGCACAAGATCGCTGGCCATCTGTCGGAAGCCGGTCATGACCTCGCGTCCGTTGCGGCAGCCGCGCGCACGGCTGCGAAGGACATCGTTTCGCTCGGCATGTCGCTGTCGTCCTGCTCGATCCCCGGTCAGCCGCATGAAGACCGGTTTGGCGAAAATGACGGCGAGCTCGGCCTCGGCATTCATGGCGAGCCGGGCGTCGAGCGCATTGCGGTGCAAAGCGCCGACAGGCTGGTCGCGATCATGGCCGAGCGCCTGTCGGCACGGCTCGACCCTGCGGCCAGCTACGCCCTGCTGATCAATAATCTCGGTTCGGTGCCACCGCTCGAAATGTCCGTTATCGCCAACGCGGTGCTTGCCGCACCACTCGCCAAAGCGATCAAGCTGACGATCGGCCCGGGCCCGCTGATGACGGCGCTCAACATGAACGGCTTCTCGCTGTCGCTGATCCGGCTCGACGCGGCACGCGAAACAGCCTTGCTGGCGCCGGTCGGCCCGCATGCCTGGATGCCGGCAAAGCCCGTTGTGCCGCCTGCCGTCGTGCCGATGGCGAAAGCGGCCGGACAGAGCGCGGTGCCCAAGCCCACCCAGGATGCACGCACCAGACGGCTGGTCGTCACGGTCTGCGAAAGGCTGATCGCGCTCGAAGGCACCTTGAACGCGCTGGACGCCAAGGCAGGCGACGGCGACACCGGCTCGACGGCAGCGACCGGCGCACGCAGCGTGCTGGAACGGCTCGACACGCTGCCGCTTGCCGAACCTGCCGCGACCCTTGGTGCGATAGGTAACATACTGAGCGCCTCCATGGGCGGCTCCAGCGGCGTGCTGCTGTCGATCTTCTTCACCGCGGCGGCGCAGGCTCTGAACGGCGGCGCGAACCTGGCCGAGGCGCTGCTAGCCGGCCTGGAGCGGATGACGTTCTATGGCGGTGCAAGGATGGGGGATCGCACGATGATTGATGCCCTGGAACCAGCGCTGAAAGCGCTCGCCGCCAACGGCCTGGAAGATGCGGCACCAGCGGCCCGACGCGGTGCCGAGGCCACTGCCGCCATGGACAGGGCGAAAGCCGGACGATCCGCCTATGTCGGCGGCAAGCTGCAAGGTGTTGTAGACCCCGGCGCCTATGCGGTAGCCGAGGTCTTCGCGGCCGCCGCCGCGCTGCATGAAGCGGCCTGACGCATGCTCCAGTTGTCGAATGACCGTTCTTTCGATACTGCCGGAAAGGTGGAAACCAGGAATGCGAGTGACATGGCGGCGCTGAACCTTGCCGGGTTGATCGCGGCCGCCGCGGATGCGATTGCCGCTCACGCCGAAGAGTTGACGGCGCTCGACCAGGCGATCGGCGACGGCGACCACGGGCTGAACATGAAGCGCGGCTTCGAGGCGGTGCGGGCCGAGGCCGAAGCGTTTGCTGCCAAGCCATTGCCCGAGGCCCTGAAGGCGATCGGCACCAAGCTGGTGATGACGGTCGGTGGCGCCTCCGGTCCGCTGTTCGGCACCCTGTTCCTGGCGCTCGGCAAGGAGATTTCGGCGGCGCCCGACCGCGCCGATCTGACGGCGGCTTTTGGCAAGGCGATCGAAGCGGTGGCCGCGCGTGGCAAGTCGCAGGTTGGGCAAAAAACCATGCTCGACGTGCTGCAGCCGGTGCATGACGCGCTGGTCGAGGGAAAGACTGGATCGGAAATCGCTGACTTCGCCGACGCCGCGGCTAAGGCGACCGTGTCAATGAAGGCCCTGCGTGGCCGCGCCTCGTTCCTCGGCGACCGCTCGATCGGCCATATGGATCCCGGCGCGCGTTCGACCGCGCTTCTGGTGCGCACGATCGTCGAAACGCTGGAAGGTCAGCCATGAGCAATGTCGGCATCGTCATCGTCTCGCATTCGCCGCTGGTCGCCGAGGGCACGGCCGACATGGTGCGGCAGATGGTGGGCGACGAAGTGCCGCTTGCATGGTGCGGCGGAAACGGCCATGGCGGGCTCGGAACCAATGTCGAGGCGATCATGGGCGCCATCGACAAGGCCTGGTCGGAAGCCGGTGTCGTCATCCTGGTCGATCTCGGCGGCGCCGAGACCAACAGCGAAATGGCGGTGGAGATGATCGGCGAGCCACGGTCGCAAAAGATCATCGTGTGCAACGCGCCGATCGTCGAGGGCGCGATCATGGCGGCGACCGAGGCCTCAGGCGGTGCCTCGCTGAAAGAAGTGGTGGCGACGGCACATGAATTGTCGCCGTCGTGAGTGAACGGGAAGCTTGACGACATGTCCGCAGCAGCCGAAGCGACCGTTGTGATCACCCACGAGGTGGGCCTGCACGCGCGTCCTTCGGTGAAGTTCACCAAGCTGGCCAAGACTTTTGCCGCCGAGGTGGAAATAGCGCTGGCCGCCAACGGGCCATGGTTCGACGCCAAGAGCATCGTCAAGGTGATGGCGGCCAAGGCGCCGAAAGGCACGCTGCTGCACATCAGGGCGAGCGGCGACGGCGCCGATGATGCCGTCGACGCGCTGGTCGAACTGGTGCGGCGCGACTTCGATGAAGGCACGGACCATGTCCGGACCGCTTAGGCTGCAAGGCATTTCGGCCTCGGCCGGCTATGCCGAGGGGCCGCTGTTCGATCTCGACCGGATTGCCGCATCCTATGTCGGCAAGGCCACAGCCGCCGGAGAGAAGGCCGCGCTTGAGAGCGCAATCGCCAGTGCGGCCGCTCGTCTCACCGCATTGATCCAAACCGCCAACGGCGACGCCGCCGACATTCTTGAATTTCAAATCGCCATGCTGGAAGACGATGCGCTGAGCAGCCCGGCCTTTGCCGCGATCGGGACTGGTCAACCCGCCGATGTGGCGTGGCGACAGGCACTGGATGCCGAGATCGCCGGCTACGATGCCTCAGACCAGGACTATTTCCGCGCGCGTGCCGCCGACATACGCGACATCAGGGACCAGGTGCTGCGGGCGCTGACCAGGGATAGCGACATCCCGGCACCGGCCGGCGCCATTCTCTATGGCGATGACATCGCGCCGACGCGCTTTCTCGAGACCGACTGGAGCAGCGGCGGCGGCATCGCGCTGAAGGCGGGCAGCACCGCCAGCCACGTCGCCATGCTGGCGCGCTCGCGCGGCGTTCCCATGGTAGTCGGGCTGGGCGCTTCGCCGGCTCACCTTGCGGGTATCGCCCTGCTCGACGCCGAACATGGCGGCATCGTTCTGTTGCCCTCCAGGGCCGATATCGCCGCCTTTCGCCAATCGTCGTCGTCGTTCTCGGCGCGCCGCGACCGGGCTGGAACGTTCCTGGCGCGGCCGGCGGTGACCAAGAACGGCACGGTGGTGCGCGTGCAGGTCAACATCGCCGACCCGTCCGAAGTCGACGGCATCGACATCGTCACCTGCGACGGTGTCGGCCTGATGCGCACCGAATTCCTGTTCGGCAGGACGCTTCCGGATGAGGAGACGCAATATCGCGCCTACCGCAAGGTGCTGGAGTGGGCCGGCGGCAAGCCAGTGACGATCCGTACCGTCGATGCCGGCGGCGACAAGCCGGTTCCGGGCTTCACCGTCGAGGAGAGCAACCCGTTTCTTGGCCTGCGCGGCATCAGGCTGTCGCTGGCAAGACCGGAGGTTTTTCGTGTACAGATTCGTGCGCTGTTGCGCGCCGCCGTGCACGGCAGTCTGAAGGTGATGTTCCCGATGATCGCCGTTATTGTGGAATACAGGCAGGCAGCGGCGATGTTCGCCGAGGAACAGGCAGCACTTGCCGCGCGCGGCATCGCGCACAGGATGCCGCCGCTCGGCATCATGGTCGAGGTGCCTTCGGTGGCGATCGTGCCGGAAGCCTTTGCCGAGGCCGCCTTCTTCTCGATCGGCTCCAACGATCTCACCCAATATGTCATGGCTGCGGCCCGCGACAACGCCGCCGTGGCACATCTCAATTCGGTCCGTCATCCGGCCGTGCTGCGGCTGATCGCCGCCGTGACCGCGTTTGGCCAGCGTGAAAAGATTCCGGTCAGCCTGTGCGGCGATGCCGGCGGCGATCCCGCCTCGATCCCGTCGCTGCTCGAGGCCGGCCTGCGCGAACTTTCCGTCGCGCCGGCGCAACTCGCCATGGCCAAGGCGGCCATCGCCGATATTTCGGTCTAGGCGCGGCTGGCATGATCGACAAGACACCCGAACCCGGTTCCGATGAGGCAATCCGCGCCTACAAGACGATCCTGTCGCACGTCATCGACCAGCGGCCGTCCGGCATGCGCCAGCGCCTCGCCGACGCGCTCGGCAAGCATCGCAGCTTCGTCACGCAGATTTCGAGCCCGGCCTATTCGATCCCGATCCCGTCAAAACATTTGCCGGCTATATTTTCGGTGTGCCATTTCAGCCCGGCAGAGCGCGATCAGTTTCTCGCAGCCTATCATCAGGCGCATCCGGGAAAAATGTCGGTCGCGGCAGGCATGCGCAAGACGCGGCATGTTTCATTGATCGTGCCGGATTTCGGCGACGACAAGCAGAACGCCGCGCTCGACAGGGCTGTCAACGACTTCATCCAGAAGATCACCAGCATCACCGGCAAGGGTGGCTGACCCCTTGGAGTTTGTACGCAATTCCGGACGGAAAACCGTTACACACTTTTCCTGGAATTGCTTCGATGTCACGCCTATTTCGGGAGGAGACGGCCGTGAAGAAATTCATGAATTCGGTGGACACGGTGCTGACCGAGAGCCTCGACGGTTTCGTTGCCGCCCATGCCGACATCCTGGTGCTTGGCGACGAGCACAAATTCATCCGCCGCAAGACCTTGCGGCCGGGCAAGGTGGCGCTGATCTCCGGCGGCGGCTCCGGCCACGAGCCGCTGCATGGCGGCTTTGTCGGCCATGGCATGCTGGACGCTGCCTGCCCCGGCCAGGTGTTCACCTCGCCGACACCGGACCAGATGCTGGCGGCGGCGGAAGCCGTCGACACCGGCGCCGGCTGCCTGTTCATCGTCAAGAACTACGAGGGTGACGTGATGAACTTCGACATGGCGGCAGAGATGTCGGAAGGGATCCAGCAGGTCGTGACCAATGACGATGTCGCCGTCGAGAATTCTTCTTATACGACCGGCCGGCGTGGCGTCGCCGGCACGTTGGTGGTGGAAAAGATCGTCGGCGCGGCGGCCGAACATGGCCTGGCGCTGGCGTCGTTGAAGGCAGTGGGCGACCGCGTCAACGCTGCCACCCGCTCCATGGGCGTGGCGCTGACCAGTTGCACGGTGCCGGCGGCGGGCAAGCCGACTTTCGACATCGGCGACGGCGAGATGGAATTCGGCGTCGGCATCCATGGCGAGCCCGGCCGCCGGCGCGATACGTTGAAAAGCGCCGATGCTATCGCGCAGGAGATTTGTGCCGCGATCCTGGGCGATCTCGGCGACGGGGCGAAAGGCCCGGCGCTGCTGTTCGTCAATGGCTTCGGCGGCACGCCGCTGATGGAACTCTATCTGATGTACAACAGCGCGCGGGCGATTTTCGAGAAGCACGGCGTGACGGTGACCCGTTCGCTGGTCGGCTCCTACGTCACCTCGCTCGACATGGCCGGCTGCTCGATCACACTCACCATGCTCGACGACGAGACGACGGCATTCTGGGATGCGCCGGTGCGCACGGCGGCACTGCGATGGGGCATGTAACGCTGGCTTCCACTCCGCTTTTCTGCAACCATCCTGGACAATCCCTTTAGCCGCAACATTGTCCGGGTTGATGCTGCCATCTCTCACCCCACCCGAAGAAAAGCTGCTGCTGCGCTACGCCGATCCGGAAGCGTCGGCCTTCGACGCCGATAATTTGCCGGCAAAGTCCCTGACGGCGCTGCTCGACAATGCCGAGTTCCATGGTGTCCTGCCGATCATGCTGCGCAAGCTCAGCGGCGACGCGCGGCTGCCACCGGATCAGGGGCTGCGGGACAGACTGGAGGATCTGCGCCAGAAGGCGACGATCGCCACCGGCCAGTCGATGCTGCTGCGGTACCATGGCGACCGCATCATGAAGGGGCTGGCGGCGGACAACGTTCCGGCGCGGATCGTCAAGGGGCCGGTCTTCGCGCGCAAACTCTACCGCAACGTCGCCGACAGGCCGTTCACCGACATCGACATACTGGTCGAGCCGGCCAACCTGGCGCGGGCAAACCGGGTGATCGCGGCATGCGGCTTCGAGCTTGGCAGCAACGAGGCGCAATCCTACGAGTTGCAGGAGTTCAAATGGCTGGAGAAGGAGAATTCGAGCCTGCTGGTCGAACTGCATGGCGATCTGGTGCATGACACCGGCATGCGGCGGCGCCTGTCGCTGGGTTTCCCTGAATTGCGCGCCATCGACGGCGAGGCGACGGACACGCCGGCGGCGCTTTTGACGATTGCCATCGTGCATGCCGCCGGCGGCCACAAATTCCACCGGCTGCAGCTTTGCGTCGACGTGCTGCAAGGGGTGCGGGCGTTGCAGTCGGCGGAAGCGGAAGCGCGCCTGTTCGACGCTGCCCGCATGACCGGGATCGAGCTCGAACTGGCTGTTGTGCTCAATGTGACCGGCGAATTGTTCGAGGAGACCCGTGCGCTTGAACTCGCCGGCCGCATCAAGCCCGATCTCTCGATACGGCTGGCCAGACGGTTGATCACCACGAATACGCTGCTCGGCGTCAATTCCAGGGACAAGCTTGGTTCGCGCCTGCGCCGCGACGCCTTCCGATGGATCCAGCGGCTGGCCAAGGCCAGGCCACAGCTTGCCTGACTTGACGTCAATCCGGGGTAGAGCTGATCAGCGCCGCCGCGTCGGCCGGGTGCGCGCCCACCTCCAACCGGAAGGTCGGCACCGAATTGACCAGCCCGGCGATGGTCGCCAACCGGCGTTTTTGCATCGGCAGCAGCCCGGTCATGCCCGTGCGGACATTGTCCACTGCCAGCGCCACCATTGCGTCGGTCCTGGCCATGGCGACGAGCCGGGTCTGGCTGTCGGCGGAGCGCGCCAAGTGCAGAAGGGCCGCTACCGGCCTGGCGGACGCGTTTTCTACCCGCACGATCCCGGCCAGCCTTTCAAGCGAGACGGGCTGTTCGCCGTTGCGATCCCACGTCTGGCCGAGGCATGGCGCCACCCGCGGAATCATCTGCGCCGTCTTCCGGTGGATCTTGACGGCGCGCGGCAAGCCCCAGGCCACGACCTTGCTTGAAGCGACATTCACGATCATGGCGTCGTCGGAGCAGAGGCCAAAGCCCTGCGTTGCCAGAGCCAGCGACGTCGTGGTCTTGCCGGTGCCGCTCGGGGCATGGATCAGCACCACCGCATCGCTGCCCGGCAACGTCAGGCCCGCGGTATGCAGCATATGCTGGCCGCCAGCGTCGAGCGCGGCGTCGAGCACCAGCATCCAGGCCGTCCAGGCGACTTTCGTGCCGGGGCGCACCCGGAGCTCGGCCCAACCCTCGTCGCTCTTGATCGAGACGGTGAGACGTGCGGGAAAGACGAGATGGATGGTGCCGCCGGCCTCAATCATCCGGCAGTGGCCATCCTCCGGGACCTCACCATCGAAAACGAGGGATCCGTGGGGTGTCTCATCCAAGGTGTCGGTCTCGGTGATATCAAGGCGAAAGCCCGGCTCGACGGGTTCGGCGATACGCAGGCCGGCGAACATCCTGTCGAAATCCCGCCACAGCTCGGTGCGCTCGGCCGATATGCCGAGAATCTGGCCGTTGAGGGCGTAGCACGCTGAAGGTCTGGTCAAGCGGGACGCACCTTCGTGGCATCGGCATGGTGACGGTAGATCTCGACCATGCCGGGAAGGCTGTCGCTGACCACCGGCCTGCCGTCGAGGCAGACCCAGCAATGCGCCGACATGCGTGGCGCGTGCATCGACTGGGGATCAACGCCGAAGCGCAGGTCCGGATCGAAGCCGGCAAGGCGCAGGAAACGATGGCCGAGCAGACCCTCTCTCAGACACCTGCGGTCGCGCATCAGCCAGGGATGGCGGACGGTGCGGTTGACGCTGGCGACGATGTAGGCGGACGGCAAGCCGCGATAGGGCGTCGACGAGGTGAGCGGCGCCCATTTGAGCACGTCCTCGAAGCTGCGGTTGGCGACCAGGAACGGCATCAGCCGCGCGCTTGCCCAGAGATGGCAGCGAAACAAGGCGCGCATGAGCGGACCGTCGGCCATCAGGCGCGTATCTTTAGCCATCAAGCACCCGGCGCGGCGAGGATACCTTCCTCGATCAGATCGGTGGCCAGTGACGCCATATCCTGATCGAGCGTCCCCTTGTCGACCTCGAACTCCCCGCAAAGCAGGTCGACGATCTGGTCGAGGTTGCGCGCGCCGTCCACCTTGTCGAGGAAGGCTTCGGTCGTGCCGTTGCATGTGTAAAGCTGGCCGCTGCGCGCCAAAAGCACGACTGCACCATCGCCGACATGCTGGACCGAAGCGTCTTCCGCCAGCCGCAGAACCGTTCCAGAGCCAATTTCCATCACCAACCCCACCAAGCCATGCAAAAACCCCGGATTTCAGATAGCGCGGCGATGGAACGCTGTCTATCAGCCGATCATGGAGACCGGCGGCGGGCAGCCGCGGTTTTGCGTTCCGACAGATCCTCGTCCCGGTCGCGAAATCGCATCCGCGGCCTGCTCCCGGCCGGAATCGTCTCAGAAATAGACGCCAAGGCGAGGCATGGACAAGGGAACCGACCGGCTCGGCCGTTGCTTTTCTTCCCTGGAGTAAGGTAAAGCCTGCCTGGGTCTTGGGGAGATAGCGTATGGGTTACAATTGGGAGCGGGCTCCGACGAGCTTCGAACGTCACAGAAAAGCGCTGGCGACGGCAATTTTGATCGCTGGCGGCATTGGTCTCATGCTTGTGGCCCTGCCTATCTAGAACAATCAATAGTCATCGACAGGGCAACTTTGGGCCGTCGTGTCAGCGCGGTTGCCCGGTCACGGCGAGGAAGCGGCGATCACGCCCCTCAAAACCCTGGCTGAAACGCTGTACCAGCACGACGATCACCGCCGGCTTGCCGGCCGGGGTGAATTCGTAGGATTCCGACAGGCTGTAGGAGGTCGGGCAGTTTCTTGAGCCCGGCACGGCCTTGTCCTCGTGCAGGATCTTGAACGGCTTGCTGTCTTGCCCTTGCAGCGTCAGCCGGAAGCCGAGCGCCTTGCCGGATGTATCGCCTTGCCGCGCCGCATCGAAACTCGCCGAACAATCGCCCGTGCTGGCCGCCAGGATCTGATCGAGCTGGATGGTCGAAATATCCGTTTCGCCATAGAGCGGCGCCAGCCACTTCTGCGACACCTGTTCGAGGCGGGAAATGTCGTTGTAGGCAATCATCTCACCTGGAAAGGTGAACTTATCGGAAGCTGTCTGATCGCCGCGCGATGCGATGGCATATCTGGCAAGAACGGGCGCCGCCCTGACGGCGGCCTGCGCCCTCGCCTGTTCCAGGGTCAGCGTCGCTTCCTCCGACGCGTCGACGACGAGGATCGGCTTGCCGCCGACGAATTCATCGGTGCGCGTGTCGATGATGTCGATCTCCGACCAGCCGGAGTCCGAGGCGCCGGCATCGAGCTTTCCATATTGCTCGAAGGCGAAATAGGCACCGTCGGGCGAAAAGCCGATGATACGCCGTGCCGCGGCATCGCCGGCCTGAGCGGCTCCGGTGGAGATCGCGAGCAAGACAGCCAGGAAGGATGGAAGCAAGGATCGCCTGGCAAACATCGCGGCTCCAATCCCATATCGCAATTTCATAGCAGCTTGCCCCCAAGCACCAGGTCGATGTCGTCAGCACAATGGCGTACATTTGCGGCCAAGGTTAGAGCGCGCTATCTGGAGGGAAGAAAATCGTTCCTGGGGAGGGCCTTATGGCTTCACGCTATCACGAGGTCTATGACGGCTGGAAACGCGACCCGGAGCAATTCTGGGCTGACGCGGCCGGCGCCATCGACTGGTATTCGCCCTACGACAAGGTGTTCGACGCCACTGCCGGGGTCTATGGCCGATGGTTCACCGGCGCCACCTGCAACACCTGCTACAACGCCATCGACCGCCATGTGGCGGGCGGACGCGCCGACCAGATCGCGCTGATCCATGACAGCGCCATCACCGGCACGGTCAAGAAATTCACCTATGCCGAACTCAAGCGCGAGGTGGTCGCACTCACCTCGGTGCTGAAGAACCGCGGCATTCGCAAGGGCGACCGCGTTATCATCTACATGCCGATGGTGGCCGAGGCGGCCATCGCCATGCTGGCCTGTGCCCGCATCGGCGCGGTGCATTCGGTGGTGTTCGGCGGCTTTGCCTCGCATGAGCTCGCCACCCGCATCGACGACGCCAGGCCGAAGCTGATCATTTCCGCCTCCTGCGGCCTGGAGCCGGGCCGCGTCGTCGCCTACAAGCCGCTGCTCGACAAGGCGATCGAGATTTCCCGCCACAAGCCGGACGCCTGCCTGATCCTGCAGCGCGACCAACTGCGCTGCGACCTCAGGGAGCATTTCGACATCGACTACGCCGATGCCGTCGCCCGCGAACGGGCAGCGGGCGCCAATATCGATTGCGTGCCGGTGCTCGCTACCGATCCGCTCTACATCATCTACACATCGGGCACGACCGGCCAGCCCAAGGGCATCGTGCGCGACAATGGCGGCCACATGGTCGCGCTGAAATGGACGATGGAAAACGAGTTCGGCGTCAAGCCGGGCGAGGTGTTCTGGGCGGCATCCGATGTCGGCTGGGTGGTCGGCCATTCCTATATCGTCTACGGGCCGCTGCTGCATGGCTGCACCAGCATCCTGTTCGAGGGCAAGCCTGTCGGCACGCCCGATGCCGGCACCTACTGGCGGGTGATATCGGAATACGGTGTCGTAGCACTTTTCACCGCGCCGACCGCGTTCCGCGCCATCAAGGGGCAGGATCCGAAGGGCGAGTTCATCGCGAAATACGATTTGTCGAAATTCCGCACGCTGTTCCTCGCCGGCGAGCGCGCCGACCCTGAAACCATCAAATGGGCGGAGCAGAAGCTGAACGTGCCGGTGATCGACCATTGGTGGCAGACCGAGACCGGCTCGCCGATGACGATCAATCCCGCCGGCCTCGGCCTGCTGCCGGTGAAATACGGCTCACCGGGCGTGCCGATGCCTGGCTACGATATCCGCGTGCTCGACGATGCGGGCCACGAAGTGCCGCGCGGCACGCTGGGCAATGTGGTGGTCAAGCTGCCGCTGCCGGCCGGCTGCCTGCCGACGCTGTGGAACGCCGATCAACGGTTCCGCCAAGCCTATCTCGACGAGTTCCCCGGCTTCTACAAAACGGCGGATGCCGGCATGGTCGACGAGGACGGCTATCTCTACGTCATGGCCCGCACCGACGACATCATCAATGTCGCCGGCCACCGGCTGTCGACCGGCACCATGGAAGAGGTGCTTTCGGCGCATCCCGATGTCGCCGAATGCGCGGTCATCGGCATTGCCGACGCCATGAAAGGGCAGGTTCCGCTCGGCTTCGTGGTGCTGAATGCTGGTGTGACGCGCGATATCGGCCTCATCGAGACCGAGGTGGTCGGCCTGGTGCGCGAACGCATCGGCCCGGTCGCCGCCTTCAAGACGGTGGTGACGATCAAGCGCCTGCCCAAGACACGCTCGGGCAAGATCCTGCGCGGCACCATGCAGAAGATCGCCGACAAGGAAGAATGGGCGATGCCGGCGACCATCGACGACCCGGTCATTCTCGACGAGATCGCCGCCGCCCTGAAGGAGCGCGGGATCGGCCTTTGAGCCGCTGAAGGGCTTGGCTTGTCGGGGCTGCGATGCTTGAGTGGCGATGGTCCGCGCCGGAGCGCCTTATCTCTATCTCCGGTCGATGGCAATCGGCGCGACGATGATCGCGGCAAGCTGGTGGCGACCTAAGCCGAGCCACGCATCCGGCTACTGCTCGACCGCACCATTTCCGCTGCCGGCTCAAGGCCGCGTAGCCAATCGTCTGCTCCGGTTAGCGCATCGCCACGTCACGTGCAGCCACAATGAACGCGGCCGGCCTTGCCCTGGCAGCGGTCAAATCAGACCGGTGCCTTGCTGCGCACTTCCGATTTTTCCAGATAGTAGGTCGAGTATTTATCGAAGAACTTTTCCGAGCCGCCGAACGATCCGTATTTGGCCAGCTTCTTCAGATCGACCTTGTTCAGCACCGCGCCGACGATCTTGTTGGCGACATACGGTTCGGATTCCAGCATCGACCTGACCATGGCGCGCGGCGTGCGCCCCCATTCGGTGACGAGCAGAAAACCGTCGACCAGCGGCGCGAAGGCCTTGGCATCGACCACTGGTCCAAGCGGCGGCAGATCGACGACGATGTATTCGAATGTCTCCTTGGCGTTCCCGATGAAGCGCCGCATGCCGGCGGAGGAGAGGAGTTCGCTGGTATGCGAGAAGTTGCCGCGCAGCACGGCCGGGATGATCGCCAGCTTCGTCTGCCTGTCGATCTTGCCGACGGACTGCCAGGTCTGGCCGTTGACCACCGCTTCCATCAAGCCCTGCTCGGCTTCCATGCCGAGGCCACGGCTGAGGCCGGGATTGCGCAGGTCACCATCGATCAGCAACGTCTTGGCGCCATTGGCGGCAAGCAGGCCGGCGAGATTGGCCGCGACCGTCGACTTGCCCTCGCCGGGAAGCACCGAGATGATGCCGATGACGCGGCTGCCTTGCCCTTCCAGCACGACGTCGAAGGCAATCTTGGCGCTGCGCAGCGTTTCGGAGAACATCGAGGCAGGCGAATCGATGCTGACCCGCATGCGCGCCCGTTTTTCCGCGGCCGACAGCGATTTGGCGGTCTTGGCATCCACCTGGGTATCGCCAGGCTTTTCTTCCTTGCCGAGTTTGCCGCCGATCATCGGCAGATAGCCGAGGAATTTCAGGCCGACCCGGTCGCGTACATCCTCGCCGGTCCTGAAGAACCGTTCGTTGAACTCGTTCAGGCCGCCGAAGCCGGCGCCCATCAGCATGCCAAGAACCAGCGAAAGTCCCAGCACGATGATCGTGCGTGGGCTTGACGCGGAGGTCGGCATCGAGGCGTCCGAGATGATGCGGATCTTGCCGACCGGGAAGGATTGCTGCTGCGCGGCTTCCTCGTAGCGGCCGAGGAAGGTCTGATAGAGCGTGGTGAGCGCCGTCGCCTGCTGTTCGAGTTCACGCAGCTTGACCTGCGTCTGGTTGTCAACGGAGCTCTTGCCTTGTGCGGCCGCGACATTGGCCCTGAGCGCGGTCTCGCGCGCCTGCGCCACTTCATATTCGTTGCGATAGCTTTCGGTCAGCTGCTTCAGTTCGCCGAAAATCTGCGTCGATATGTCGGTCTTCTCCTTGGTAAGCGCCACCGCCTGCGGATGCTGGGGGCCGAAATTCGCCTCGACGTCCTGCAGCCGCTTGGAGACCGTGAGGTAGCGGGTCTTGAGCGCCGCGATGACCGAGCTGCTCGGCTGGTCACTCGATATGGCGGCATCCTTGAAAGCGTTGTCGGAGCCGCTTTCGACAATTGCCTTGTACTGCTGGTAGCGGGCACTGGCGCGTGCGGTGTCGGCCTGCGCGACGATGAGCTGGGCGTTGAGATCGGAGAGTTGCTTGTCGCTCATCAGCTGACCATCGCTGTTGGCGGCCAAGCCATGTTCGGCCCTGAATTTCTCGACCGCGAGCGATGCCGCCTGCGAGCTCTGGCGCAATTCCGTCAACCGGCCCTGCAGCCAGACCGCCGCCCGCTCGGTGGCGTCGAAGCTGGCATCGAGCTGATCGGCGAGATAGGCATCGGCATAGGCTTTGGTGACCGCGTTTGCGAGGGCCGGATCCGTTGCCTGATAACCTATGGTGATCACGAAGCTTCGCCCGGTGCGCTCCGCCTGGACCTCATTCTGCAGCTTGAGGATCGCGTAGTCGCGACGAGACGTGGCGATAAGCGCATCGCGGGCGGCGGGGTCGAGCTTGCTGATGTCACCGACGCCCGGCGTGGCGGGGCTGGGGCGAACATACTGGATCAGGCTCCGGGCCAGACCGACGCCCTGGGCCAGAGCCGATACGGGCGGATTCATGAACGCATCGTTCTGGTCGAGCTTCAGCTTGTCGACCACCACGGCGGCAAGCCGCGTCGAATTCAGTATTTCGATCTGGCTCAGGATGGCGGAATCGGTCTGCATGGTTGTCGATGCCGCTGAGATGTCATCGACGATCTTGTTCAAGCCTTCGTCGATCAGCACGCTGCTGACCGACTGATATTTGGGCGGCGTGGTCTGCAGATAGAGCACGCCAAGAATGAGACCGATGATGGCGCACACGGCAACCACCTTGGCTTGCCGTGCGGCCATGCCAAGCAGCCGCTCGATATCGATGAAGTCTTCGCCGTCTCCTGCGTCTGAATTCGGCAATGGCATCCTCTTGTCGAGAGGAAAGTTGGCATAGTTCATCTTCGGTCCAATTCTAGAGCCGGTCCCATTCCGATTGATCGCAATGGGCTCTATCTCACTGTTTGAACATGATCTTTTCCGGAAACCGGGACCCACTTTCCGGGATCATGCTTTGGCTTGCAGGCGCCGCCAAGATCGGGAGCGTTTGCGCAAAACGACGCAAACCTCGTGCCAGACAGCGCAAAGCCTATCGCCCCGCGCCATCCACCATCTGAAAATGCTCCCGAAACATGGGCATTATGCGGCTTCTTCCTGACGTTCATGCGTCCGGACGAACTCCTGAAGCATCTCGAAAACCGGGCCCTTCATGTCGTCGCGCGCCAGCGCGAAGGCGATGTTGGCCTGGATGAACCCTTCCTTGGAACCGCAGTCGAACATGCGACCCTTGAAAGGCTGGGCGAAGAACGGCTGATCCTTCGACAGACGGACCATTGCGTCCGTCAGCTGGATCTCGTTGCCGGCGCCGCGCTGCTGATTGCCCAGAAGCGCGAAGATCTCGGGCTGCAGGATGTAGCGGCCGTTGATGTAGAAGTTCGACGGCGCGTTGGCCGGCGCCGGCTTTTCGACCATCGCCGTCACCTCGAAGCCACTGCCGATCTCGGCGCCGCGGCCAACGATGCCGTATTTGTTGGTCTCGGTTGGTTCGCAACGCTCGACGGCGATGACATTGCCGCCGGTTCGCTCGTAGAGGTCGACGGTTTCGGCGAGGCATCCGCGCCCGCCAAAGGAGACCATGTCCGGCAGCAGCAAGGCGAAGGGCTCGTTGCCGATGACTTCGCGCGCGCACCAGACGGCATGGCCGAGGCCTTGCGGCGATTGCTGGCGGATGAAGCTGGTGGCGCCGGCCACCGGCAAAAGGCTTTCCAGCGACTGCAACTGCGCCTTCTTGCCGGTCTGTTCCAGGGTTCCGATCAGTTCCGGATGGAGGTCGAAATAGTCCTCGATTACCGCCTTGTTGCGACCGGTCACGAACACGATGTGCTCGATGCCCGCCTCGAAGGCCTCGTCCACCGCATATTGCACGACAGGCCTATCGACGACGGGAAGCATTTCCTTCGGCATCGATTTGGTCGCCGGCAGGAACCGTGTTCCAAGCCCCGCCACCGGTATCACGGCCTTCCTGATTTTCTTCATCGCAAATTCCTTCTGAGGAGATCGACTTCAGTCCATTCACAGGCCACGAAAACCTCCATGTGCCTGCATCTTCACCTGCCCACCCCAACGGCAAACTGCGCCGCCATTCTTCGCAACCGCACGGCGATCGGCATGCCCATATGCCTGACCGCCGCCGGGTCGCCGAGCGCTGTCAGGATCGCCTTGAGCGGTGACCGCGCCTTGATGTGCTGAACCATCGACAGGAATGAAGCGGCCTTGCGCAGGCTGCGGCCGCGCCGGGCGAACGCGGCCCGAGCGGCGTCATCCATCTGATGAGTTTGAGCGAACACCGCATCTGCCCTGTGCATCGCTTCGACATGGTGAAGCTCGAGCACGCGGGAGATGGAGCCGCTGCGGATATGGTAGGCATAGCCGATATCAGGTTCGACGACGCATTTGCCGCCCATGGCCAAGGCGTTGGCCAGGAGGATGTAGTCTTCCCCGATGATCAGTTTTTCATCATAGCGAAGTCCGTTCTCGTTCAGGAACTCGCGCTGGAAGATCGGCTTGAGATAGCCGAGATTGAACTTCGATTCGAAGAGGACGTTGCCGGCGATGTAGGTGGCTAGCGAAATTTCGCGCAAGCCTTCCAGATAGTGCCGCGGGAACATCGCGTCCTCGATGACACCGTCCTCGCGAATGACCTGGAGGTTGTCGACGGCGATCTGGGCGCCTGCACTCTCGGCACGCGCGATCATGGCGGCGAGCCTATCGGGAAAGACGGCGTCGTCGGAATCAAGAACCGCGATCCACCTGCCTCGGGCGGCGTCGAGGCCCGCATTCCTGGCGCCGCCAGGGCCGCGATTGCTGGCAAGGGCGACGACGCGGACGATATCCTGCGGATAGGCCCGCGCCACATCGAGCGTTGCGTCGCGCGACTGGTCGTCGACGACGATGATTTCGACGCTGACGTTGTTCTGGGCGATAGCGCTGGCGATCGCCCGGTCGAGGGTCGCCTCGGCGTTATAGGCGGCAATCACGAAGCTCACATCAGGCTGCACGATTGCCTCCCTCCTGTGGCGAAGGCTGGCCGTAGAGCCGGATTTCGCGGATGCCGACAAGGCCGCTGACGACGCCGACATGCATAATGCCGCGTAGCACGCTTCGGTTCCTTCGAACCGGACTGATGAGGACCGGAAGTGCCGAGGCGAAGCAATAGATGGCCTTTGCCGACGCCAGGCCGACCTGCTTGACCAGGCCGATGCCCCGCGCGTTGCGCCCCAGCAGGTGGCCATGCGTCTGCCCGACGCGAAAGCGGCGGCGGCCGAGCCAGTCGAATGCCGCCCTTGTGCGCGGCACCACCTCGTCGACCCAGGCTTCCGGCGCAAAAGCGATGCGGCCGCCGGCCTTGTGCATCTGGTCGAAGAACTCGGTGTCCTCGCCGCCGGTCTGGCCGCGCGCCAGGCTGAAGCGGCGGCCGCGCAGGCTGTCCGATCCCATCCGCAGCAGAACGTTGCAGGTGTAGCCGGTCTGGATCTCGCCGCGCACCCAGACGGGCAAGGTCGAATGGAAATCGCCGCGCCGCATCCAGTCCGGCGCATCCGGGCGATAGTGCGCCCTGACCGGGCCGAGCACAGCGGCGGCACCGCTTGCTTCAGCCATAGCGACCAGTTCGGCGAGCCATGCGGGCGTGGCCGTCTCGTCGTCATCGATGAAGGCGACGAAATCTGCGGTGCTGGCGTCGAGGCAAGCGTTGCGGGCGATCGAGATGTTTCGCGCCGGGGCATGCTGATAGCGGATCGGCACCGTCAATTCCCGCGACAGCGCCGTCACCAGATCACGGGCGGTCGGGGCGTCGTCATTGTCGGCGACGACGATGCTGACATCGAATCCCGCCGGAATCTCCATGGCGTCGAGCGAGCGCAGCGTGTCAGCCAGTTCCGGTCGGCGGAACGTGCAGACGCCGATGTCGATGCCGCGGTTCTTGGCCTGCGCCGTCATCACGCCACCCCGCGCCGCGACCCGAGGCCGAGAAGCTGCAGCCAGAAGCCGACCGACCAGCCAAGATGCATGACCATCGCCGAGACGCCGGCAAGCGCGATATCGGCATTGCGCTGGCGGATGGCCGTCCACATGCCGTAGCCGAGGCATACCGACGCCCAGATCAGCAGCGGCACCGCCGCCAGCCAATGCACGAAAGAGAAGGCCGCCAGAAGCACGACCGGAAACACCAGCAGCGGCACCATCTGCCGGACCTTCGGGATGACGCGGTGCTTCAGCACGTTCTTGGCGCGGCCGCGACCGTAGCCGAGATACTGGAAATAGAGGCCGATGAGCGAGGCGCGCGGATAGTACACCATCTGCGTCTTGCCGCTCATCCAGATCTTGTAGCCGGCCTGACGAAGGCGGTAGTCAAGCTCTGCGTCCTCATTGTGGCTGAACGTCTCGTCATAACCGCCGACCGCCCCGAAGGCCGATATCCGCATCAGCGCGTGATGGCCGTGGTCGATCCACTCTCCTCCCGAAAGGTGCCGATGCTTCGAGCCGCCGGTGCCGAGCTTGGAATTCTGCGCCGCGGCGGCGGCCTTCTGCACGGTGCCGCTGCCGCTGGTCAGCATCGAAACCACAACCGAATCCGCGCCGGTGGCCAATGCCTCCTCGACCAGCCGGTCGCAATAGTCGTCGGGATAGCCGCCATGCGCATCGATGCGGATGAGATAGTCGGCACCCTTACCGAACGTGCCGACGGCGAGATTGATCGCCGCACTCTGGATGCGCCGCTCATTGTGAAGCAGGATAACGCGCTGGTCCTTCGCAACGATGTCCTGGACGATGGCCAGCGTGCCGTCGGTGCTGCCGCCGTCGGCGACGATGATGCTGGCGTCAAGCCTGGCGGCCGCGGGTCGCAATTGATCGAGCAGCGCGCCGATATGGGCGGCTTCGTTCAAGCACGGAATAACGATCAGGCAGGATGAGGGGTTTTCAGTCTGCGTCATCCGCCTCTGTCCATCTCTGGCCATCCTATGCCAAATGCCTCGGCTGCAAAGGAGCCGGGCACGGCGGTCAGGCCGCGCAACCGCTCGACGAGCGCCCGGCAATCGCTTCGATCGTAGCTCCAGGTCCTCGGGTTGCGGGCCAGAACACGCGACTTCAGCCTGGCGAAGAGATGCTCTTCCATCTTGCCGAGCGCGGTTTCGAGCGCCTCGGGCGAAGCCTGCGGCAAGAGCACGCCGATATCCTGCTGCTTGAGGAATCGCCCGGTCTCGGTGTTGCCCATCGAGATCGGCACCGCGCCGAAACGACAGCCTTCATAGAGCCGGTTGGGCAGAAGCCATTCGGAGTTCTGCCCCGCCTCGAAGAAATCGATCGCCCAGGAAAAATGGACGTCGTTATAAATCGCCGCCATGTCCTCCGGGTTGCGGTAGGGCCCGCGAAACGACAGCCATGGTTCGGCTTCGACGAAGCCATGGAAATCCGGGAATTCGGACAAAGCCGGACGGCCGCGCAGCACGATCTCGAAGCGTCCATCCATGCGGCGGGAGAAATCGGCCAGCAGTTCGAGCGAACGGCGGCAGCGCAAGGCGCCGAACCAGCCGATCCGCCATGGCGGGCCGAGCGGACTCTCCAAGGCCTCGGGGGCGCCAGGCAAGATCGCCGCGGCCTCGAAATACTTGTTTTCGACCAGCTCGATGGGTGCCGCGACCTGGCCGAACGGCTTGAAATAATTGGCGATGAAGGCAGGCGAACTGGTCACCAGCAGCTTCACGTCCCTGGCCAGGAAGCGTTCCGTGGCGCGCAGCGCCTTGCCCAGGACATCGTTGCGCAGCACAAGGCGATGAATGTCGAGGCACTCGTAGACGATCGGAACCGACGCACCGAAGGCTGAACTGGCGCGGCGGGCGAGCGCCAGCATTTCCAGGTTGCGCGCGATGATGAGATCGGGCCTCGGCACCCCGGCAAGCTTCGAGCCGACCGATAGAGCCGCCTTGGCGACCGCCGCGAGGCGCTGGCCGAATCGCCCATCACGCGTCGCGCCAAGGTCGATCGGCCGCAATCCCTCGACATCCGCAATCGGATTCGTGGTGCGACGGAAGCCGGCCAAAGTGACCTGGGCCCCACCTGCCTTGAGCATCGTAATCCTTCGGCGCACGGCCGGGTCGGAAACGTCGTGCACAAGGTACAAGACATGCAGCATGAAAACTCGACCGCTGTTGGCCCACCCACAAGAATGCTAGTACACCTCTTGCTGCATCGCAACATTTTTGGTGCAGTGATCCACGTTTTCTGTTGCACTGCAAAATTGATGCGTTAATCTCGGGCTTGCTTTTAGTGCCACTCGGACCATGCGGTCACCGACTTGGTGCGGCGCCCTAATCGTGACGCGGAGCGCATCGGGATCGTCCTGGCGTGCAGCATTTTCGGTCACCCCCGTCTTAAGCACCGCCGGCCTAGCTGCGGAATCTGCTGACGATATGAGGTAAATTCCATGAAGATCGTGGTCGAAAACACAGTCTGCCTGAACACCGGGGATGCAGCGATTCTCCTAGCGATCCGGCACATCCTAAAGGCAGTCGCCGGGAGCGACCTGCAGTTCTTCATCTTCGACAGCCAGCCCGAGGTCGCGGCGAGGCTCTACCCGAAAAGGGAGTATCCGGACCTCGAATTTCACAAGCTGCTGTCGGAATCCCTTTTCAGGTACAAGAATGGCGATGGACTGAAGAACCGGATCAAACCGATCTACAACAAAATTGTCCTTCAGGCCCTGCGGTGGTTTGGGAGCAGCGCGCTTGGCACTTTCTTCAGCCGGAGTGACCGTCGCAGCCTCGATATCTACACTGGCGCCGATCTCGTGGTCACGACGGGCGGCACCTATCTCGTCGAGAACTACAATCTCGAGAGGCGTCTCAATCAGTTCCGGCTTGATGCCGTGCTCGGCAAGGATCCGGTCTTCTTCACGCAATCGCTCGGCCCGTTCAATAAAAGTTACAACCGCCAGGAATTGAGTCCGATCTTCGACCGCAGCCCGCTCATCCTGCTGCGTGACGAACGGTCCAGAAACCATATCCAGGATATGGTGAAGGATTTCGGCAAGTGCCACGTGGTGGCCGATGCCGTCTTTGCCCTGGCAGAAACCGACAGGATCGAGAAAATTCTAGCCTCCAGTCAGCCGCCGGCGCCGACGGGCCGCGTCGCCATTTCCGTCCGCCACTGGAACTATGTCAGCGACGGCGAAGGTGGCATGCGCCGCTATCTCGATTCGATCCACGAGATCGCGACGATTCTCGTCAGGGACCACGGCAAGGAGGTGACCTTCGTCTCCACGTGTCAGGGGGTGCCGGAATATGCCCATGACGATTCCAAGACCGCACGGGCGATCGTCGCCGAACTCGATCCGGAGATCGCCAAACATGTGACCGTAGACGCTGCATTTCACACGCCGGACCAGTTGATGGCACTGGTGAAAGGGTTCGACTTCGTGGTCGCCACGCGTATGCACATGATGATCATGTCGCTTTGTGTCGGCACGCCGGTGCTGCCAATCGCCTATGAGTTCAAGACCAAGGAAGTAGCCAAGCGGATCGGTGTCGCCGACGTGCTGCTCGACATCGACACAGTGACGCCTGAGGAAGCGAGCGAAAAGCTCGGCAGATTTGCAGGAAACCTCAACCTCTATCGCCAGACCAGCCTTCAGGCGGTGCTTGAGGAGCATGCCTCGGCAATGTCGGCCACAAACCTGCTGGCGCCTTTGATCGAGGGTCACTCAGCGGATGTTGCGCGCGGCATTGGACAGGGTGGTGAACAACGCGCGGCGCGATTGGGCGACCGCAAGCATGAGAATGAGACCGATCCCGTAATTGAGGGCAATCGCAAGAAAGACCGCGAGCAGGTCTGACTGTCCGGTCAGCGACGCCGGCAGCCACGAGTATGCGTGCCAGGCGAGCAGGGACGAGGCAATGAAAAGCCCCTGCATGACGAGAAAGTCGGCGGCTGTGACGGGACCGACTCGATGGACCAGCACGGCAAGCACGGGAACGCGCAGCACGTAACCGCTGATGGCATAGGCCGCGGCAACGCCGACGGCACCCCAGTGCAAGCCGACGATGAAGGCGGCGACGGTCGTCAGTGACGAATAGATGCCCCAGTGGAACATGGTCTTCGTCTTGCCCTGACAGATGAATATCCAGCCTGTGGTGCTTGAAACGGACTGGACCAGGCTAGCGATGCCCAGCCACGCAAAAATCGGCGCCACCGGCGCCCAACCCTGGCCGAAGAGAAGTCCTACGACCTGATCGGAGGTCATCGTCAGCGCCGCAATGCCGGGCATGGTAACGGCAGCCAGCATCCAGTTGGTCCGCACGTAAATGTCGCGAAATCGAGCCTTGTCCTCATGGATGCGGCTTAGCAGAGGCACCATCACGCGCGTCAGCGGCTGGTTGATGTTCTGCAGCGGGAACAGCAGGAGCTTATAGGCGCGGTCGTAATAGCCGAGCTCGATCGCGCCGGAATATTTTCCGATGAGAATGTTGTCGAGATTGCGCGAGAAGAAGTTGGCAAGATTGAAGCCCGTCAGATTGGCGCCGAACGACAATATGTCGGCATCGACTTTCAAATCCGGCCGTAGCGGCCTCCACCGCGCCACCCGCCACGCGGCCGCCAATGCGACAACCGCTGAAACAGCCGGGCCGATGACCAGCGACCAGTAGCCAAGCCCCGCATAGGCCGCGACCGCAGCGGCCAGAAGTCCGGCTGCGGCGCTTGTCACATCGTTCACGGCGAGCTGGCCGAATTGCAGGTGGCGATTCATCAATGCCAGCGGCACCGCGGCAAGACTGCCGAGGAGCAGCGGCAAGGCGGAGCCAAGAGTGATGCCGGACATGCGCTGATCGCCGTAGAAAGCGGCAATCGCGGGCGCCAGGCCGGCCACTGCCACGGCACTGCCCAGCCCGACGAGCGCACTGATCCAGAAAACCTGGTTGAGTTGCTGGTCGCTGATGTCCTTGCGCTGAACCACAGCCTGCTGGAGGCCCAGGTTTTGAAGCAATCCAACAAAGGCCACGATCGGCCCGACGGAAGCCACCAGGCCGAAATCCTCGGGAACGAGCAGACGGGCGAGCACGATGACGGAGAGAAACTGGATCGC
Source organism: Mesorhizobium sp. M1338 (assembly GCF_040318045.1). Taxonomy (NCBI): domain Bacteria; kingdom Pseudomonadati; phylum Pseudomonadota; class Alphaproteobacteria; order Hyphomicrobiales; family Phyllobacteriaceae; genus Mesorhizobium; species Mesorhizobium sp. M1338. Next base: position 74,316 of record NZ_JAMYLL010000006.1, read on the forward strand.
CATCTTGAAGCCCTGCGCACCGATCGTCACCAATCCGCCACGAAGGGCGACACGGCCGAAATGGGGGGGCGGCGGATTGACATTCATGAACCGAACCTCGTTTCGCCAAGCTGCTCGGCTATCTGTGCGAAATGTTCGTTCAGCACATCTGCGTTGAAGTCCGCCTCGATCTTCTTGCGCGCGGCGAGGGCAATTTGCTCGCAGGGCTTCGGATTCTCGGCGATCCAGGCAAGTTTGCTAGTCAGCGCCGCAATGTCTCTCTCGGGAGCGAGGAACCCTGTCTTTTGATCCTCGATCAGTTCGGGAATCCCCGAGTGATATGTGCTGACCACTGTCAGTCCGGCGGCCATCGCCTCCATCAGTGAAACCGGAATGCCTTCCAGATCGCCATCGCGCGCAGTGACGCTAGGCAGCAGGAACACATGAGCATCGCGCAGCCGTTGCTTCACTTCGCTGTGCGAACGCGGGCCAAGAAAGGTCACCCTGTCGGCGATGCCGAGATTTGCGGCGATCTCCTTCAGCTCCTCCAGAAGTTCTCCGCCTCCGATCACCGAATAGACCCAATCGCGCCGCGGCAGGCCGGCGAGCGCGCGAAGCGCATATTCGATGCCCTTTTTTTCGGTCAGGCGGCAGACCGAGATGAAAGATAGAGTGGCGTGCTCCCATGAACGCCACCGATAGCCGATCTCGCTCGGCCGCACGCCCATATGGTGAACCATAACTTGCGTCGGCGATGCACCGACGTCGATCAAAGCATCGCGGAAAAACGCATTCACCGGCAGTTGAAGAGCGCCCTTTTCGAACACAATTTTGTAGCGCGCGAGTGAATTGTCATGCAGCGGCTCGCCGACATCGCGGCCATGAAATATCGTCATAAGGGGAGCGGAAATCCTGCCTCGCTTAATAGCGCGGGCCACGCGCATGCCGTTGTTGCCGAAATGGGCGACGATCAGGTCGGCGTTCTGCAATTTACGCGCATAAGCAATGTCGATGGCGGTCGACAGTTTATCCCAGAACCTGCCAGACCACTTCCTGAGCAGCGGGCGATAGCGAGCCAGGCCACCCCACCAGCATACGACCTTTCCCGGCAGCGCGTGCCAGCGAGAATCGTCGATATTGCCGTCCTTGCCAAACGACATTTCATTGCAGACGACGCCGACTTCCATGCCGCGCTCAAGGCATCCGGCTATCTGGTCGAGAACGAAAGTCTCCGACAATGAGGGGAACTTGTCGACTACGAAGCAAATCTTCATCGGCAGGATGCGTTCGTGCGAACACCGATCAAGCAGCCCGTTGTGAACCGCCCCGCATGGGGACTGACAGGTGACACGGAAACCTTGCAAGGTGGCTGCAGGTCAACCGCGCTGGGAACCGGTGCGCGCCCGACGACGGCCGGGCCGAAAACATCGTGCCCGAGGCACAAGACGTGCAGCATAGAATTCTACCGCTGTTTGGCCACCCGGACGGACGTTAGTACAGGCCTTGCTGCACTGCAACATTTTTGGTGCGACCTTGCAAGATTTCAGGCAATTTGGCGTGTCTGCCGATCAACCTCCAAGGCCTACAGGATCCGCCAGAACCCCGGCAGCGCCGGCATGCTTGGCGGGTCCAGGTGCGGAGGCCGGCATGGCCAGTTGGGCAAATCCAACGCAGCGCGTTTAGGCAGCACGCTCCAGGCCGACGCGCCGAGCGCTGTCGAGAACGTCCATGAACGTGGCAAACTGACGGTCTGGGTTCATTTGCGATCGCTCGGAAAACTGAATCGCCGCCGCCGACAGACGCTTGTACTCGGCCTCGTCGCTCCACAGCCGCCTGACGGCCGAGACCCAGTCGGCAAGCGGTGCGTCGTAGTCCAGAACCACGCCGCCGGAGCCGATTGCTTCCGGCAGACCGCCGCGACGTGAGCCGACCACGGGAATGCCGCTGCAATGCGCTTCTGAGGCTACCCTGCCCCAGGCCTCCTCCCATTTGCTGGGCGCAAGCAGTATCTTCGTGCGGCCGTAGACCGTCTTCATGTCACTGGTGCGGCCTTCCAGCTTGACGTTTTGCAATGGAGAGATTGTCGCTTCGATCCGGGCCCGATGATCGTCATCGAGCTTCCAGCTTTCGACGAACAGGAATGGGATCTCAGGACAGGCGGCGGCAATGCGGACTGCAAGGTCGAAGCCCTTTTCCTCATAGGGGTTGATGAGCGTGACAAATTCACCGGTCGTGGGAGTGCTGTAGAACCCGGGATTGATGGTCGGCGGAATGACCGTCGAATCGATATCGAATTTTGCCTTGTAGGTGCGCGCGGTGAACTCGGAATTGGCGATATAGAGCGCCGATTGCAGGTCGCGCAGGTCACCGGCCAGTTCGCGGAATTCGACATTCCTCAGATAAACGACGACAGGCACGCCTTCGGCTTGCAGTGCCCTGCCGATCGGAACCGAGTTGTGGCATTGCACCACGGCAACATCCGGCCTCAGCTTTTCGACCGCAAAGCCGACCGCTTCCCAGGGAAACCATGCGCGCACCACCGGATAGCCCGGAAAAGTGTCGATGACAGCGCGCTGACGAAGGAGCTTCATCTTGGCGCGCGCCCTGAAGCCGAATATGCCATCGCCGAACAGCGCTGCCAGAACGGAAGCATCATGACCGTTCTCGCGCAATTGTTCGACCAGATGGTGGGTGCTCGACTGCACACCGCCGCTGAATTGCGGCGTGTAGCCGCTGCCGCCCGCAAACAGAACTTTCATGGACCTGGCTCCTTGTTGTGCCGCCCTGCCGTCACGCCGCCATTCTGCCGATCGAGTGATATTCGATGCCGTGACGGGCGATGACCTTGGGATCATAGAGGTTGCGGCCGTCGAAGATGACCGGTGTGGTCAGTGCATCTCTCAGCGCATCGAAGGACGGCGCGCGGAAACTCTTCCACTCGGTGGCGATCAGCAGCGCGTCGGCGCCGCGCAGTGCCGCCTCCTTGGTGCCGCACAGAAGCAGGTCGTCGCGCAGCCCGTAGATGGCTTGGCATTCCTGCATCGCCTCGGGATCATAGGCCTGGACATTGGCGCCGGCCTTCCACAGCGCTTCCATCAGGACGCGCGCCGGCGCCTCGCGCATGTCGTCGGTGTCGGGCTTGAAGGCGAGGCCCCACAGCGCGAAGGTCCTGCCCTTGAGATTGCCCTTGAAATAGCGGTCCACCTTGTCGAAGAGAACCGATTTCTGTGCGTTGTTGCGCTCCTCGACCGCGCGCAGCAGCTTGGCATCGAACTTGACGCTTTCAGCGGTCTTGATCAGCGCACGCACGTCCTTCGGGAAGCACGAGCCGCCATAACCAAGACCCGGATAGATGAAATGGTAGCCGATGCGCGGGTCGCTGCCGATGCCCTTGCGGACCTCCTCGATGTCGGCGCCGAGCTGCTCGGCCAAATTGGCCATCTCGTTCATGAAGCTGATCTTGGTCGCCAGCATGCAATTGGCGGCGTATTTGGTGAATTCGGCGCTGCGCACATCCATCACGATCATCTTCTCATGGTTGCGGTTGAACGGTGCGTAGAGTTCGCGCATCACCGCCTCGGTGTCCTCGCTGTCGGTGCCGACGATGATGCGGTCCGGCTTCATGCAATCGGCGACCGCGGACCCTTCCTTGAGGAATTCCGGATTGGAAGCGACGTCGAAGCTCAGGTCCTCGCGGCCTCGTTTCTTCAGCGTTTCGGCGATCCTCGCCTTGACCTTTTCGCAGGTGCCGACCGGCACCGTCGACTTGCCGACGACGATCTTGGGTTTGTCCATCTCGCGGCCGATGGTCTCGGCGACGGCCAGCACATATTTGAGGTCGGCCGAGCCGTCCTCGCCGGGCGGTGTGCCAACCGCGATCATCTGGATGTCGCCATGCCTGACGGCGGCGGCGGCATCGGTGGTGAACTTGATGCGGCCGGCGGCATGGTTCTCCTTGACGAGATTTTCCAGCCCGGGTTCGAAAATGGGAACCAGGCCCTGATTGAGCCGCTCGACCCTGGCGGCGTCGATGTCCACGCACACCACATGGTGCCCTACTTCGGCAAGCACCGCCGCCTGCACGAGGCCGACATAGCCAATTCCAAACACCGTCAAATTCATTCGTTTTCATTCCCATGCAAGGCGGCGAACCGTTCTCGGCCCGGCCAGTTCAAATCGACTATCCCAACTACTTTACGCTGCATGCCAGCGATTCCGGAAATTGACAGGGTTCGCCGAGCGCCGTGAAAGCAACGCGCTCGATCTGCAGCGAAAGCTTGCGGCCTGGATCGGCGAAGGCTCCCATCCAACCTTTCATCGTATCGCTGCCCCAAAAGCTGAAGAATATCTTCTGCGCATGGGTCGGCAATTTCGCCGGATCGGTGATGGTATTGACCAACTGGCCGTTCACGTACCAGCGCAAACTGTCCTTTTGCCAGACGAAGGCGTAGTCGTTGAAAGCACTCTCGGTGCCACCCGGCACGTCGACCAGCTTCTCGTTCTTGCCCTTGCCCGCGATATAGGCATTGACCTGCACCTTGGAGGTGTCCTTGGTCAGGATTTCGAAGTCGATCTCGTCCCAGGGCTGCTTGTCGGACGGACCGATATACGAGAAGAACGCCGCGTTGAGGCCGGAGCCGGTGTCGGTCTTCAGCCGTGCCTCATAGGTGCCGTAGCCGAAGCGCTGCTTGGTCTGGATCTCCCCGCAAGCAAACTCACGGTCTTTCAGCTGCTGCTTCTCGAAGCCCAGCGACAGCACCCCGTCCGACAGGCTGACCTGTCCCTTCGACCAAGTGCAATTCTGATGGCTGCCATTGTTCCAGCCGTCGGAAACATACCAGCGCGCACGATCGAAGCTCTTGAAATCGTCGACAAAGGACGGCGATGTCGGAATGTCCTGGGCATGGGAAGGGGTTGCCAGGAAACTGCCAAGAGCGGCCAGCAGCAACGCGCCGAGCGAAACCAGTCGCCGCCGGCCGGCTTGCCCGGGCCGCTGTGCGAACGACGGTGCGTCGAGTGTTGTCATGGACTTGGATTTCGGATTCGAATTCATACCAAACTCACCCTTGCGCTGCGCGTCCCCAACCCAAAGTCGACGTTCGAACCGCTCCTGAACGGGCAACCTTGATCTCTTTTGTGACCCTCCCGAATTGCTTTTGCTGCCTTGCATCAAATCCGTTGCGACAATTCCGAGCCCTCACCTTCAACCCCTGCCGACTCCCGCCGGCCTGGCGAATTCAGCCTTGGCTGCCGGTTCGGCATTCTCGTCGAAGACCATATCCAGCGAATGACGGAGCTCTTTCATCATGCCATCCTGGCGCGACAGTGCCGCGATGCGGCGTTCGCAATTCAGGATCGACTGCGTCAATGCGCTGACTTCCGAGGACCGTTTGTCGGAGGCGGAGCCGTTTTCCATCGCTTCGACCAGGAAGGCGGCGTTGGTCGCCTTCGTCCGGTAGCGATTCTCGAGCCCGGCCCTCTCGGACTCGATCTCGGCCGCGATTTGCTCGAACAGCTTTGCCAGACGATCAAGACGTGAAACATCGGTCTGCCGGTCGCGGGCCGGATCCCTTGATCTGAAACCGAATATCGAGGCCATGAACTCAAATTCCTGTCATCGCCGGCTTGTGGGCCGGGCTTCTGGCCGATCCCCGCAGCCGGGGCTCAGAAAACTCGCGTCGCATTGTCCTGCTCCTCTTAGGGAGAGACATCAAACCAATCCGATCGGGGGCCAGTTCGGCTGGTCGTCTAATTTGCTGCACCGCAACATAGACTGCCATCGTCGGAGCCGTGAGGCAACTACCCAATTCGTAAACTCATAATTCCGGCCGAAATGGTTTGCGTGATAAGGTGTCCCTTGGCAGGCAACCGCACGCATGGACCGCGCTTAACGTTCCTTGCCCGTGCTGGTTCCGGCCATCAGAAAACGCAGCGGCGGCACGTTTTGCCTGGAGACAAGGCCGACACGGCGAAACAGCGCCTCGAGCTTGTCGGCGGCCACGCCCTGGACGATAGGGACGAGGTTAGATTGGCTTGACAAGGCATAGGCCGCGGCCGATGCCAGCCCCCGCTCGGCCTTGACGTCGAGGAAATTGCGCAGCCGATACTTGTCGCGCACGTGCCGCTCATGCCGCCGCAGCATCGCTTTCGAGCCTTCCGGCAGGCTGTCGATCGCCAGCAGCGCCAAATCCGCATCGGCCAGACGCTTCAAATCCTGCGTCTTGTGGCGGCCGCTCAGCGAATCGGCGCGGACGATGGCGCCGTAGCCGCAGGAGCGAATGACCTTGAACCGCGCCCCGCGGGCGACCGCACGGGCGTAGAGTTCATAGTCCTCGCCCAGCCGCAGGCTCTCGTCATAGCGCAAGCCGTGCTGGTCGAGGAAGGCGCGGCTGATCACCGGCTTCAAAAAGCCCAACTCGCCCCTTTGCACGCGGCGCCTGGAGATATTGCCTTCGACGAAGCGTTCGAAATCGAGGAATTCCGGATCGGCGGCAAATTCAGGCGCGACGATTTTCGTCGCATCGCCTGTCGCATCATCCCTGATCAGCATGATGTTGTCCGCCGCGAAATCCCAATCGGCACCGGCAAACAGGCTGCGAAACCGACCTTCGAGGAAGAAATCGTCGGCATCGAGAATGGCGATGAACGGCGATTTCGAGCCGGCGATCGCCGCGTTGCGGGCAAAAGAGGGGCCGCGATTGACGTCGAGGCGCATCACCGTGAGCCGGCCGCTGCCGTCGTCGGCGGATCGTGCGACGTCAGCAGTGCCGTCGGTGGAGCCGTCATCGACGACGACGACCTCCGCCACCTCCGGTTCGCGCAACGCGGATGCGATGGCGACAGCGATGGTCGCTGCCGCGTTTTTTGCCGCGATGATCACGCAGACCTCGGATTTCATCATCGACATGGATTTGCCTCTCGTACAGGTGATATCGATTTGCCCTCGCCCCATGCTCGTTCGATGCCCGATGGAATTGCCATCGGCAAATGCCCGGCCGTTCAAAGACGCGGCGACCGAAATCGACTGCCGCGGCAAGTGTCGAGCCACTGGAAAAGCTCAGGCGGCCTGTCATGCGCAGCTGCGCGCGACGGGCTTTGAGGACGAAGGTCGCGAGCTTGTTCAGCCAGGCAATGTCGGCAATTTTGGTGGCGCCGGGCCAGGCATCGACACGGCGGCGGCGCGCAATCATTCGTATGAACCATCCGGCAAGGCCATTTAGCGCACAGTCTCCCAAAGAAAGCGGTTCCCGCGACGCTTATGCTGCAAGTGCGAAGCAAGCATCACCAAAAACCTTGATGCCGTAAAGCCTTTCCTTTTGCCGTGCGGAATTTTGCAACCAGAGCGTTACATAAGTGCGGTCATGCGCCGTATCGTCGAGGTCGGCCAATATCAGCGGCTGAAGGAAAAAACCCGGCAGCCGGTTGTCGAGGATGCTGTCGGGGGAACAGTCGGAGAGCGAAGCCGCCAACGTCGCGTGAGGGCGGCGCGATTCCGACCGGCTAATGCAGGCCGCGCCTTGCGCTCAGCTTTTCGCCTTCGGCAACCTCGGGCGCATTCAGTTTTCGCTCGGCGTCACGAGCCATGTCGGCCGGCGTCGGCGGGCTCCTGGCGATCATGGCATAGACGAGCACGAAGTAACCCGCCTGGATGACAACCGCGCAAATGATGGCGCGCACCAGTATTGTGCCTATCGACGCGCCGCCCAGCCAGGACCAGCCGACCACGATAGCCAAAGCGAAAATCATCCCGAGGATGAATTTTGGAAGTGCCATACCCAACAGCCCATAAACCGGCTCGGGTACATATAACGTTTGCCCCACCCGAGCGCCGTCCCTTGTTATGTGGGCTTGTTAAGGTCGCCCACTCTCGGCCGGTTGCTTCCGGCCTTTTCTACCTGTCGCCACTCTGACAGATATAATTTGCAATTCTATTAAGGCGAGCAATAGGCGGCAAGGGCAACTCCGGATATTTTTCATCGGGCTTTTGCGATCGACTCCATCATGCTGCAATGCACGCAATGGGATTCAAGCCGATCTCCGGCCATCAGTTACCTCCAGTAGAATAAGCAATATTAAGTAGTATTTTACGTGGTTTTGCCCAAGCATCACCGAACACTGAAGCACTAATATGGGCCGTGCCTTGGCAGATAGGTAGGCTTGCCTAAAAACCGCCCTAAAAATGTCCGTATTTTTTCGACGATGCCCATTTCTTGTCACAAATGTGCTAAATATGCCGAAATTTGTGCATGGCTAGCTTATTATTTAGTCAATTCATGACGCGACTATTTCAACGAGATGGGAAATTGTGTGTTGCGCTGCAACATTTTTTTGGTATCTTGCCGCGAACCATTCGTTCAACGCATGGAGTTTACGGCATGAGGGACGTTGCCAAGTCGGCCACGGCGGGCTTTTCGCAGGCTGACATCGATTTTCCGCCGCCGATCGGCGGCCTGCTCAAACGCAGTTTCGACATCACCGGTTCGCTGATTGGCTTGATCGCTCTCAGCCCGCTGTTTGTCATGATAGCGCTGCTCGTCAAGTTTTCCGACGGCGGTTCGATTTTCTATGGCCACAGGCGAATAGGGCGCGGCGGGCGGATTTTTCCGTGCCTGAAGTTCCGCACCATGGTTCCGGACGGCGACAAGGTGCTGGCAGCCTATCTCGCCGCCAACCCGGACGCCAACGCGGAATGGAATGCGACCCGCAAGCTGAAGAACGACCCCCGCGTCACCCGTGTCGGAGCCGTACTGAGGAAACTCAGCCTCGATGAACTGCCGCAGATCATCAACATCCTGCAGGGCGACATGAGTCTTGTCGGCCCTCGTCCGGTCGTGCGCGACGAACTGGAAATCTATGGCACGTCCGCGGTCTACTACCTGAAATCCCGCCCGGGCCTGACCGGCCTGTGGCAGGTCAGCGGCCGCAACGATGTGTCCTATGACAGCCGCGTCGCCTTCGACCGCCACTATGTCGAGAACTGGTCGCTGTTCGAGGACGTTCGCATCATCATCAAGACCGTCCCGGCCGTCTGGATGTCGCGCGGCTCTTACTGACCAGCCGATGGCCGATGCCAGACATTGGCGCCGGCCATTCGACGCAAGCTCATCGGGCGATGGGGCTAAAGCGGATCGGAACGTTCAGTTGAAAACAGATATTTTCGAAGCCTTTCGCAGCGGCCCGGTTTCCGGCCGCCCGCGGCGGGCGCGTTTGTTGGCCACGTGCCTTGCCGTGTCGCTCGTTCTCCCCCACGTCGCCACCGCCGGCGACTACCGCCTCGGGTCGCAGGACAAGCTCACCATCCGCGTTGCCGAATGGCAGACCGTGGAGGGCACGTTTCGTGACTGGTCGGCGGTGAATGGCGAGTACACGGTCGGTCCATCGGGCACGCTGTCGGTGCCGTTCGCCGGCGAGCTGCCGGCAGCAGGCAAGACCACGTCCGAAATCGCAACGGCGATAGGCGAGGCGCTGCAGCGTAAGCTCGCTCTATCGGACAAGCCGGAAGCCTCGGTCGAGATGGCGCAGTTCCGGCCATTCTACATTTCGGGCGAAGTGCAGAACCCCGGCAAATTTCCTTATGTGCCCGACCTGACGGTGTTGCAGGCGATCAGCGTCGCCGGCGGCATCAGGCGAAACACTGACTACGGCCCTCAGCTAGGCAAGGATCTGGTCACCGCCAAGGGCAACTTCGATATCTCTGACGACGTGCGCGTTCGGCTGATCGTCAAGCGCGCCCGCATCGACGCGGACATGGCCGGCAAGACGAGTTTCGACGTACCGAAGGAGGTCGAGGGCGATCCGAGATTGCCAGCCATCGTCGCCGACGAGATGACGATCCTGACAGCCGACCAAAAGGCGCTGAAGCTGAAACTCGAGGCGCTCGACGAGCTGAAGGGGGTTCTACAGTCCGAAATCGAATCTCTGCAGAAGAAGATCGTCAACCAGCAGCAGCAGGTCGACCTGGCGCAGCAGCAACTCACCAGCATCGGCCCGCTGGCGCAGAAAGGCCTGATCGCCAACGCCCGACTGCTGGATTCGCGCCAATCCGTTGCCGACCTGCAGGGCAAGATCCTGGACTACGAAACGGCCATCCTCACCGCCAAGCAGGCGATCAGCAAGGCTACGCAGGATGCCATCGATGCCCAGAACACCTTGAGTTCAAGGCTCGCCACCGACCGGCAGCAGACCGAAGCCGACCTGAATGAGGCGGCGCTGAAGGCGAATATGCAGAAAGGCCTCATGGCCCAGGCAACCGATCCCGCCACGATAGCGGCCAGTGCTACCAACGAAGAGCCTACCCTGATCTACACACTGGTGAGGGTCGCCGACGGCAAGACCAGCGAAATCGCCGCGAAGGAAGACACGCCGGTGCTGCCTGGCGATGTGATCAAGATCAAGCTGGCGCCGCTGGCCAGTCAGTAGACCCGCGAACCCCGGCACTGTCCAGTGTTTCGATCCATCCCGGCAAGGGATGGCCTAAACCGCTGCGCGTTGAAGCGAATTCAGTCGACGCGCTTTAGGCTTCGTTTTTTATGCATGTCGTTGCGGGGGCCACTTTTGGGCGACATGCATTAGGCGTCACGCAAGCCGGGCGGAGGCTTCCCGTGCGCTGAGTTCAACCAGCGAGCTGATAGCTCATGACGGGCCGGCGGCCGCCGGCCGGCCGGCATGCCGGGGCCAGTCAGCCTCCCCCCTGGCCTCTGCCTGCTCCAGGGCCCGCGACCGCCGCGTGCGGGTAACGGGCAGCCGCGCCAGCTTGAAGAAGCTGAAATACATCAGGAAAGAGCCCATGATGTAGGGGTTGAGTACCTCGACCTCGACGAAAGAGCGGATCAGCAGCAGCACCATGACGCCGAAGAGGACCACCGAATCCGCCTGCCATGTCCTGAAGATCACCGCCGAAACATGGCCGTAGAGCGTGCGCAGCATGATCAGCGATACCAGCGTCGCTCCGACGAAGCCAAGTTCGACGAGGGCTTCGATGTAGGTGTTGTGGAAGTGGAAGCCGGTGCGTGTGGTGATGTAGAATTCGTTCCACAGCCGCTCGGCTTCGGCAAAACCCTGCACCCAATAGGCGGCATAGCCAACACCGAGAATCGGCGATTTCTGTATGGCATTCCAGCCCTGCTCCCACAGATAGGTCCGCCCGGTGAGCGTCGAATCCTTGCCGAAGATGCCGAGGACGAAGTCCATCAGCCCGAGATTCAAGGCGACAAAGGCAGTCACCACCAGCAGGCCGGCGCCGATCAGGAAGATCACGCGGCGGTAGCGGCGTGACAGTAGTTTGCTCATGGCAAGAAGCGCCACCAGCGCCAGAACCGCCGGTATCGAGGCCATCGAGGTGGCGGAATGCGAAACGACCAGAACATAGGCCGACAGCAGCACGACGGGCGCCGCCAGGATGAGGCTCAGCCGGCCGCGCCTGTAAAAGGCGAGGAAGACGGCGCAGAAATAGACGCCGAGCGACCCGACAAAGCCGATCTGGTTCTTGGAGGCGAAGGCGCCGACAAAGTTGACGGTGCCATCCAGAACGTCCTCGGAATAGTTCGCGACCTTCAGTGAATAGATGAGGACGACGAATATCCCGACCAGGGCACCTATGGTCAGGGTGCGCACACTGACGGTGCGCGCGGCGACGTAGGCGCAGGCTATATGGGAAAAGTACTGGATGGCCGTTCTCGCCGTGACGCCGGGCGCCTGCGACCAGAAGACGGAGGAGCAGACATAGGCCGCAAACAGCAGCGGCAGCCAGGCGCTGGACAGTTGGCGCAGGAACCGCCGGTAATCGACCAGGATGAGCGGAAGCCAGACCGCATAGTAGGCCAGGATCAGCACCTGGCCGAAAATGACGGAGTAGGAAAACGCCCAGATCGAGACGGCTACGGCAAAGGCGCCATAGACCGAATTTCTCTCGGGATCGATCAGCAGGGACTTTGGGATCTTCATCTCAGAGTCCCGTCGGCGCGACCCGGAACCGCCAAGCCATGGGCCAGACGGCATATCCGCAAACAAGGGCGTGCAATAAACGGCGTCTCCATTGTGCAGTGCAATATAACCTATCGCGCCCGGCGCTCAATGGCAAATCCGGTCACCTTGTCTTACGGCGAGGCATTTGTGGAGAGGTCCGCCCGGCCGCACGGCACGGGTGACGCGGAAGGTGTCGACGATCTTGTCCCACAGCGTATTGCAGACCGGCTGCTGGATCGCCTCGGAGGAGTGTTCGTTCACGACGGCCGCCGTGTTCGACGTATCCGGCGGCCGCGCCAGCTAATGAGGCCGGATGCATCTCAATTCCGCGTGACGGTGCAACGAACGGGAGCGTACGGGCGTATAGTCCCAGACTTCGAATCGACGATCATGCAAGGAAGCTATGCCGGGAACCATGACACGGAACGAAGCCATCGGGCGGGAGCCAGCTTCTTTTGCTTAAAGTCGACCCTGCCGCACTGTCCGACGACGAGCTTCTGGAGCGCTATCAGCGTGCCGCCTTCGACTACTTCCTCGAAAACGTGAACCCCGACAACGGACTGGTAGCCGATACGTCGCGACCGAATTCGCCGGCCAGCATCGCTGTCGTCGGCTTCGCGCTGTCTTGCTACCCGATCGGAGTCGAGCGCGGCTGGATGACGCGCGATACGGCCGTGAAGCTGACGCTTGCCGCCCTGCGTTTCTTCTCGACCAGCCGGCAAGGCAATGGCGACGAGGTCACCGGCCACAAGGGCTTTTACTACCATTTCCTCGACATGCGGACCGGCCTGCGCGTCTGGCGTTGCGAACTGTCGATGGTGGATACCGCATTGCTGATATCGGGCATGCTGGTGGCAGGCGCCTATTTCTCCGACGACAGTGGCGACGAAGCCGAAATCCGCCAACTGGCCGAGGCGCTCTACCGGCGCGTCGACTGGCGATGGGCGCAAGGCTCAAGCTCGACCCTGCGGCAGGGCTGGAAGCCGAAGAGCGGCTTTCTCCACTATGGCTGGGAAGGCTACAACGAAGCGATGATCCTCTACGTGCTGTCGATGGCCTCGCCCGACAAACCGACCTCGGACAACAGCTACGAGGGCTGGACGGCGACCTACCAATGGGAAAACATCTACGGCTACGACGTGCTCTATGGCGGTCCGTTGTTCATGCACCAGTTCTCGCATGCCTGGATCGACTTCGCGGGCATCCGCGACGCTTTCATGCGTGAGAAGAATTCGGACTATTTCGAAAACAGCCGCCGCTCGACCTACCTGCACCGCGACTATGCGCGCCACAACCCTTACGGCTACGGCGGCTACGACGAGAACCTGTGGGGACTTTCGGCGGGCGACGGACCAGGCGGCTTTCGTGCCAGCGTAGCGCGACAGCGTCGCCGGTTTTCCGGCTATGCCGCGCGCGGCGCGCCTTTCGGGCCGGATGATGGAACGATCACCCCATGGTCCTATCCGGCGTCGCTGCCCTTCGCCCCGGACATCTGCCTGGCGGCATTGCGCCATCTCGGGGATCGCTACCCCGAGGTGATCGACAATTTCCGGCTGCCAAGCGGCTTCAATCCGACATTGGCCAATCGGCGAAAATTCGGCCGCGACGGCTGGGTGTCGGAAGGCCATTACGGGCTGGATCAGGGCATCGTGGTGATGATGATCGAGAACCACCGGTCGCGCTTGATCTGGGAGCTGATGCGGTCCAATCCGCACATCCGCCGCGGCCTGGGCAGAGCCGGATTCAGCGGCGGCTGGCTGTCTCAGCCGGCCAGCCCGGCGTCAGGTGACGGCGATGTCGCGTGACCGGACCATGGCCAACGCCTTCCCAGTCGACCGCGATGACATCGAGCTGATCAGGGGTGCCCATCCACCGCTCTGGAAGAATCCCGAGCCCAATGGCCCATACAATCTTGTCGTCATCGGCGCCGGGCCAGCCGGCTTGACGGCTGCCAGCGAAGCGGCAAACCTCGGTGCGAAAGTCGCGCTGATCGAGCGCGGGCTGATCGGCGGCACCTGCATCAATGTCGGCTGCATCCCGTCGAAAGCGATCATCCGCACGGCCAGGCTCTATGCCGATATGCGCGATGCCGAGAATCTTGGCGGCGACACGCCGGACCGTCTTCACATCGACTTTCAGCGGGCAATGACGCGGATGCGGCAAATCCGGCAGCGGATCAGCCGCGCGGATTCGGCCGCGGGCCTGGCTTCCGCGGGCATCGACCTCTATTTCGGTCAAGCGCGATTTTCCGGGCCTGACGAGGTCACGGTTGCCGGGAAGACACTGCGTTTCAGGAAGGCGCTGGTTGCGACGGGCGCACGTCCGGCCCTGCCGACGATTCCGGGCCTCGCCGAAGCCGGCTATCTCAGCAACGAAACCATGTTCGATCTCACGGAGTGCCCGAAACGGCTTCTGGTCATTGGCGGCGGACCGCTCGGCTGCGAGGCGGCGCAGGCCTTCTGCCTGCTGGGCGCGAACGTCATCCTGGTGCAGCGGGAACCGATGTTCCTGCCTGGCGAGGAACGCGACGCCGCCCAGATCCTTTCGGACGCGCTGGCGCGCGAAGGGGTCGAGGTTCGCCTCAATACCGAGGCGGTGGCGGTGCGGACAGAAGGCGGCAAGAAGCTCGCCGACCTTGTGCGCGACGGCGACACAATGACGGTTTCCGTCGACGAGATCATCACGGGCATCGGCCGTTCGCCCAATGTCGACGGACTCGACCTGGAGAACGCCGGGGTGGCGTACGACGCCACCGGCATCAAAGTGGACGACTACCTCAGAACCACCAATCCACGCATCTATGCGGCTGGCGATGTCTGCCTTGCATACAAATTCACCCATACCGCCGAGGCGACAGCCCGCATGGTCGTGCGCAATGCCCTGTTTCTCGGACGCAGGAAACTGAGCGAACTGGTCATTCCGTGGTGCACCTACACCGATCCGGAGATCGCCCATGTCGGCCTCTATCCGGCGGAGGCGCGGCAGAACGGCATCCCGGTCAAGACCTATACGGTGCTGATGCACGACGTCGCGCGCGCGGTCATGGACGGCGAGGAGGAGGGTTTCGTCAAGATCCACGTCAGAGAGGGGTCCGACCGCATCCTGGGTGCCACGGTCGTCGCCAGCCATGCCGGCGAGATGATCAATGCGGTGTCGCTCGCCATGCGGTCTGGCATGGGATTGCATGCGCTGGCCGACGTCATCCATCCTTTCCCAACGCAGGCGCAAGGCATCAAGATGGCCGGCGACGCTTATCGGCGGACAAGGCTCACCTCATTTTGGAAGCGTCTGGCGGCCCGCTGGCTGGCATGGTCCAGGCGGTGATCGCGCTATGCCGGCAGGCCTGCCGCAAGGCTGGGGCACCAGACATCCACAGAGGATACGACGCTTGACGAAAGCCCCGTTCGGCTAAACAAGTCGAAGCTGATTGTTGTGGCTTGGGGCCGTCGTGAATGCCATCTGGAATGAAGCCTTTAAAGCAGTGCCTGGTGCGACGTCCCGGGCGCCCGCTTTGAACCCTACTGTTTCCACGCGGAACGCCGAGCGGCGCGTGCTGCTCGTCTCCCACGATCCGGCCTCTCCGCCGACATCCGGCGCTGACCTGAGGAATTACCGCAACGCTGAGGCGACAACGGAATTCGGCCCGGTCTGCCTGGTGTCGGTGCGGCCGCGGACCGTGGAAGCAGCCGATCCGTCGATCCGTATCGAGGCTTTGTCGATCGAAGGAGAGGCCCGCTCCGGTTCGATCGGGTGGTGGCGCATAAGGGCGGAGCATCGCATTTCGCGCGCCGCCTTGACGCGGCTGGAGGCACTGGTCCGGGACTTCCGCCCGGACACCGTGCTGGTCGAGGGTATCGGCCTTTTCAAGCTGCTGCGGCCTTTGCGAGCGCTGACACGACAGCTCATCCTCGACATGCACAATGTCGAATCCGACCTGGCAGGACAGTTGCGGCGCGCCGATGCGAAGCGACCTGCCATGGCGACGATCACGCCAAGCCTTGGCATCAGGCGCCTCGAGCGAAAGACGCTTGCCCTTGTCGACAGGGTCTGGGTCTGCTCGGGCCAGGATCGCGAGAGGCTGATGGCCCTCTCGCGGTGCACGGTTCCGATCGATGTCGTTCCAAACGGAATTCCCCACGCCGGGCACAGTCCCGAAACGCTACCCGCCGAGCCCGGACCCGGCAATGGCTTTCCGGTGATCCTGTTTATCGGCCATCTCGGCTATCCGCCAAACGTCGATGCTGTCGAGCGGTTAGCCGGCTCCATATTACCGCGCATCCGGCAGGCCTTGCCGGCGGCGACACTGGTTCTCGCTGGACGCAGCCCGAAGCCCGCGGTGCGGGCGCTGGCCGGATTGCCTGGCGTGGAGCTCGTCGAAGACCCCGAAACCGTGGCGCCGCTCCTGTCCGGGGCGCATCTCAGCATCATGCCGCTTGCGGCAGGCGGCGGCACGCGCATCAAGATTCTGGAGGCGATGGCCTGGGGCGTGCCGGTGATCGCGACGCCGCTAGCGGCCGAGGGTCTGGACCTTACCGACAACGAGGAGTTGCTGCTGTCGGATACCGATGAAGGGCTTGCCGACATGGCTGTCGAACTTTGCCTGGACGCTGACCGCCGGGCACGGCAGCGCATCCGCGCGCATCAAGCGGTTTGGGCCAGGTTCAGCCCGCGTGCCATCCGCAATGCCGTCCGCGCCGGGCTGGGACTGGACGAGGCTGGCGCATGATTCTACCGATCCTTCACCAGACGTGGAAGAGCGACGTCGTTCCGCATCGTTTTCAGGCCTAACGCTGGAAGCGACGGCAGTGTCAGTCGTGCAATTCCCGCGATATCGGTGGGCCGACCGAAAAGCCGGCGAATGTGACCTCGAAGCCTTCGCGCTGCGGCGAACAGCACATCATGCCGACATCGACCGTCTTCGAGATCGGAAAATAGGCGAGCCGCACCGGCTTCCAGTGGCCGTCGGAAGCATCGAGATACTGGACGCGGATCGTCTCGGCGTGACGGGTCAACCGGATCCTGACACCGTCGGGACTGGCCGGAATGGTGGCCAGCGACCAGTCGGAGGCATCATTGGTGACGACGACGGAAAAGTACATCACGCCGTCGGTGTATTCGATACCGGCCTTGATCCAATGCGTTTCACTCAGACGGACCATCAGCCCGGCTTGATCATAAAGCACCTCGTAGTCGCCTTTGACCGTGACCTCGGCGGTGAAATCGCCCTCGACCTGGCGGTACAGGAAGTGACCGTTGTCGCGCCAGAAACCGTAGAAGGTTTCGCGCCAGAAATCGGTCTCCTTGCCGGTGCGCACACGAACGCTGTCGCCGTCGATGGAATGGTGCGGCGGCGGATTGAGCCAGGTCAGGTCCTGCACTGTCATCGCTTCGCGCCGCTCCAATCTAGAATGTGCCCGATCTTGATGTGCATGGCGGGTTGCCGGCCCGATCGACCGATCAGCTCGGCATGATCGGCCACTTGGCCGATCAGCCTGGGAACGTATAGGCGGTTTTCACGGTGGTGTAGAATTCCGCCGCGTAGCGGCCCTGTTCGCGCGGGCCGTAGCTCGAGCCCTTGCGCCCGCCGAAGGGAACATGGAAGTCGACACCCGCCGTCGGCAGATTGACCATCACCATGCCGGCCTCCGAATTGCGCTTGAAGTGGGTGGCGTGCTTAAGGCTCGAGGTGCAGATGCCCGAGGTCAGCCCGAAGGGCGTGTCGTTGGCGACGGAAAGCGCCTCGTCATAGTCCTTGACGCGGATGACGCTGGCGACGGGTCCGAAGATTTCCTCGCGCGAACTGCGCATGGCGTTGGTGGCCTGCGTCAGCAGCGCCGGCCGCAGGTAGAAACCCGGCGTCTTGCGGTCGAGCCGCTCGCCGCCGAAGGCAAGCGTGGCACCTTCCCTGACGCCGATAGCGATATAGTCCTCGTCTTGCTTCAACTGGGTGGCGTCGACGACCGGGCCGATCTGGGTTTGCGCGTCGAGCGCATCGCCGATGACCAGTTTGCTCATGCGATCCTTGAGAGCTTCGACGAAACGGTCATGAATGGCGTCGGTCACAATCAGCCTGGACGATGCCGTGCAGCGCTGGCCGGTCGAGAAGAAGGCGCCATTGAGCGCGCAATCGACGGCAACCGCGAGGTCGGCATCGTCGAGCACGACCAGCGGGTTCTTGCCACCCATTTCAAGCTGGAACTTGCGCATATGCTCGATGCTTGCCGCGGCGACGCGCTTGCCGGTGCCGACCGAGCCGGTGAAGGTGATGGCGTTGACATCGGGACTGTCGAGCATCGCCTGGCCGACCACCGAACCCTTGCCCATGACGAGATTGAGCACGCCCTTCGGCAGGCCGGCGCGATGCAGGATATCGACGATGGACCAGGCGCTCTCGGGAACCAGTTCGGCCGGCTTGAAGACGACGGTGTTGCCGTGGCACAGCGCCGGCGCGATCTTCCAGGCCGGGATGGCGATCGGAAAATTCCATGGCGTGATGATGCCGACGACGCCGACCGCCTCGCGCGTGATCTCGACGCCGACACCCGGCCGCACGCTCGGCACGACCTCTCCCGCCAGGCGCAATGCTTCACCAGCAAAGAAATCGAAGATTTGGGCGGCGCGAATGGTCTCGCCGATGCCCTCGGCCAGCGTCTTGCCTTCCTCACGTGCCAGGTTGCGGCCGATCTCGTCCTTGCGCGCCATGATCTCGTCCGAGGCTTTTTTCAGCACCGCGTGGCGCGCCAGCGGACCGGAGCGGGACCACGCCGGAAACGCCGCCTTGGCCGCGGCGATCGCCTGTTTGGCCTGCTCGACTCCCGCGGAGGCATAGTCGCCGACGACATCGCCGGTATCGGAAGGGTTGATGTTGCGCGAACCGGCCTCGCCGACCCATTCGCCATCGATAAGGTTCTGTCGAAACAGCGTCATGTTCCTATCTCCCTGCTGGTTGGCCGCGCGGCGGCATCTGTCTGAACTGGTATTTGCCAGACAATTGGCTTGCGGGAAAGCACGCACTGATCCAGCAGCCGCGACAAAAACCCCCCTCGCTCGATATGACGCTGCGACGACAGCGCCATATCGATCCCGTCCGGCTAACATCTGTGCCGCACCATTCGGGCCAGGTCGAATTGCTCTGTACATTAGTGTCCATAGCCTTGATTTGCCTGAGGCAGCATGTCATGCGTCGTGTCGATGGCAGCTCTCGAAACGATGATTCAGCGCGCTGGCGCCACCGGCAACATCAAGGCCACTCGCGAAGACTGGCTGAAGCTTGCGCTTGAAACGTTGATCTCGGACGGTGTCGAACGCGTCCGCGTGCTGACGCTTGGCCAGAAGCTCGATGTGTCGCGTTCCAGCTTCTACTGGTATTTCAAGAGCCGGCAGGATCTGCTCGACCAGTTGCTCGACTACTGGCGGCAGACCAACACCAAATTCATCGTCGAACGCGCCAGGCGGCCGTCCGCGACCGTCATCCGCGGGGTGATGAGCATTTTCGAATGCTGGGTGGACGAAAGGCTGTTCGATCCGCAGCTGGATTTCGCGATCAGGGCCTGGGCCCGCCGCTCACCTGCCATCCGGCGCGCGCTTGACGAGGCCGACGAGGAGCGCGTCAACGCCATTCGCGACATGTTCATGCGTCATGGCTATCAAGAGGTGAATGCGTTCGTGCGGGCTCGCGTGCTCTATTTCATGCAGATCGGCTATTACTCGCTCGAGCTCAACGAGCCGATGAGCAGCCGGCTGGCTCATGTTGCCTCCTATCTGCGCAGTTTCACTGGCCAGGAACCGTCACCCCGGGACGTCGAGGATTTCTCGCGCTATGTCGAGAAAACCGTTCCTCGCGGCCGGTAGCCATGAAATTGCCGGGGCCCGGCAATTTCATGTGGCAGTGATCGCATCCATATCGACCGTAGTCTCGCGGCCTATCTCTGGACATGGATGGAAATTGCCGCCTGCAACATCGCCGCCGGATCAGCGGATTAGCCGGCGCCACGTCAGAGCGTGAACGACCAGAACAGGCAGGCCAGCGTCGCGACGGCGAAGACCACGAAAAACAGGCTGCGCAGCAGAACGTTGCGGCGCAGTTCGTTCATGACGAAGTGGCAACCGACGATCGCCGCGGCAAACAAAAACCGCCAGTTCAGCAGCGCCCACACGGCGCTGCCCTGGCCGAAAGCCCATCTGGCGGCGAGACAGCCGACGATGGCCGCAAACAGCACGATCACCGTCCAGAAGATCGCGTCGGCGGCATGGGTCAGGACAATGCCGGCCGCCCTGATCGGCAGGATCATCATCAGCATCGCGCTGAAGAAATAGACCGCGGCGATCGGGATGAACACGCCGGCATCGGCGATGCCGTCAAGGCGCCTGACGCCGATCGCGCCATAGGGATAGCCGTGCCTGGCCACGGCCAGGCTCAACGCCATGAGCAGGGCGGTCAGCACGGCGACCAGTGCGAAGGAGGTGAGGGCTTTGCTCATAAGGTTCCTGTCCCAGGCGAATCAGACAGGAACAGATGTAGCGTGCGGTCGTAAACCGCGCGTAAGCGAGGGCGCGGTCCTTGCTTATTTCGATCGTGGCGAAATCTGGTGACGGCAGGCTATTCGGCGGCGATCCTGCCGGCCGAGCGATTGGCCAGCACGAAGCCGACCTCATCGACCGCCTGCGCCGCACGCTTCAGGATGGCCTCGGAATGCAGCACACCGTCGGTGAAATCCTTGTCGGTGGCATAGACGGCGGTGGGCAACGCAAAGGCCTCGAAGAAGCCGAACAGCGGCCGCAGCTGATGTTCGACGATCAAGGCATGGCGCTCGCCACCGCCGGTCGCCGTCAACACGATGGGCTTGCCCCGCAACGCTGCCGGGTCGATCAGGTCGAAGAAATGCTTGAACAGGCCGGTATAGCTGCCCTTGTAGGTCGGCGACCCGACGACGAGCACGTCGGCGGCGAGGATTTGTTCCAGGATCGTGCGCGCCTGGCCGTCGAGATCGCGGGCCCATCTTGCCGTGCCGAGCGACGGACCGAGATCCTCGATATCATAGGTACTCGCCGACAGGCCGTGACTGGCGGCGATGTCCCTGGCGACCAAATCGACGAAGGCGCGCGTCTTTGACGGCCGGGTGATGTTGCCGGAAAAGCCGACGACTGTTGGGTTTGACATGGCAGTGGGCCTCTCTTGGATGGTCGAAGTTTTGACGCGGCGAGCCGCTCGCCGCCGATGGGAAATCAGCTCCAGGCGTGCAGCGGCGGATTCTCGCCGTTCAGGAAATATTTGCCCAGGATCGCATATTTCCAGCGTACCGGGTCGTGCAGCGTGTGCGTGCGGGCGTTGCGCCAATGCCGGTCGAGATTGTGTTCCGCCAGGGTCGAGCGGGTTCCCGCCAGCTCGAACAGCTTGTTCGTCGCGGCGATGGCGATTTCGGTCGACAGGATTTTTGCCTCGGCGGTGACGATCTGGGCATGCGCCACCGTCTCGGCGGTTGGCTCAATCACCGCCCGGTCGATTGCCAGGCCGGCCTTTTCGAGCAGCGCCTGCGCCGCGTGCAGGCGCAGCGTCAGATCGCCGATGGCCTGGATGGTGTAGGGATCGTCCCAGGCATTGTCGACGCCGCTGTCGATCCAGGCGCGGCTTTTGGTCCTGACGAAACTGACCGTCTCGTCGATCGCCGCCTGGGCGATGCCGGTGTCGACCGCCACCTGGATGATCTGGAAGATGGCGCCGTCGGCGGTCGGCTTGTCGTAGCCCTTGTAGCCGGGCACCAGATGGGTCTTCGGCACCTTGACGTTGTCGATGATGACGGTGCCCGACAGCGTCGTACGCTGGCCGAAGCTTGACCAGTCGTCGATGACCGTCAGGCCAGGTGCGCCACGGTCGGCGATCGCATACCAGGCGCGGCCCTCGTCATCGAGCGCGACGATCGGCACCAGATGCGCCAGCAGCGCGCCGGACGAATAGAATTTCCGGCCATTGACGATCACATGATCGCCGGCTTCGGTGAAGCGGGTCTCGAAATCGGCGGCACGCTTGGAGCCGAACTCCGAAAACGCGTTGCCGAACCGGGTGCCCTTCAGCGCTTCGGCGAACAGCAGCGTCTGCTGATCCTTGTCGGATACGGTGCGGATGGCGGCGACGACGCCGAGATGGTTCTGTGCCACCTGGCCGATCGAGGAATCCGCCGCCGAGATGATCTCGATCACCTTCGCCAGCGTGGCATAGGACACCTCCGGCCCGCCGAATGTCCTGGGCACGTTGATCGACCATAGGCCGCTTTGCGAAAACGCATCGAGTTCGGCAACCGGCCAGATCCGCTCGCGATCACGCCTGGAGGAATCCCTGACGAATTCGGCGGCGAGCGCGTGGGCGATCGCAATCGCCTCGGCGTCGTCCTTGATGATATGCGCCGGCACGGTCGGCCTTGCGACTGGCGGCACGGCGGCGGAAGCTTGGTCGGTCTTGACGGTCGAAACGGTCATTTCACTGCTCCTTGAGATTTCGGTTCAGGCGACGGCATGGAGATGGGATGGTTTGGCGGCGGGCGATGCCTGTTGCCCGGGGGTCGATTGACCGAGATAGAAGGCTCTGATGTCCTCGCGCTGGCGAAGCTCGGCGGCCGCGCCGGAGAGAACGGAGACGCCGTTTTCCAGCACCGTGGCGTGGTCGGCGTATCTGAGGGCAACCGCCGAGTTCTGCTCGGCGACCAGGATCGACAGGCCGGTCTCACGGTTGAGTTTTCTCAAGCTCTGGAAAATGTCCTGGACGATGAGCGGGGCGAGCCCCATCGATGGTTCGTCGAGGACCAGCAGGCGCGGCCGCGACATCAGAGCCCGCCCAATCGCCGTCATCTGCTGTTCGCCGCCCGAGGTCAGGCCGGACAATGTCCGGCGCTTCTCCCTGAGACGCGGAAAATAGCCGTAGATCCGTTCGAGATCCCCGTTGATCTCGGCGCGGCTGCCGCTGCGGCCAATGCCGCCGGCGACCAGGTTTTCCTCGACGGTGAGGCTTTTGAAGCAGTGGCGGCCTTCCAGCACCTGGACCAGCCCGGCACGCACGAGATCGCCCGGCTTGCGGCGCGAGACATCCGAGCCTTCATAGCGGACGGTGCCGGCGTTGACCTGCCCACGTTCGGCCGGCAGCAGGTTGGAAACAGCCTTCAGCGTCGTGGTCTTGCCGGCGCCATTGGCGCCAAGCAATGCCAGGATCTGGCCCCGCCTCAGCTCTAAGCTGACGCCGTGCAACGCCGTGATGGCGTGGTTGTAGGTAGCATGAACCGCGTCCACGGCAAGAATGACGTCATCGTCCGACATAGGCTCTCATTTCCGTGGTTCGATGAACCGAAACGGGCCGGGCGCTACGGAAAGTTGTCCGAAGCGCCCGCCCTTGGCTGATCAGTTGGTGGTCACCGCATCGGCGTCATCAGCCGTGCGCAGCTTGATGCCCTTCTCGGCCGCATAGGCTTCGGCGGACTTCTCGATGATCGGCCGCAGCAGCGCCCAGTCCGGCGCGATCCAGTCGGAGACGACGTTCCATTTCTTGCCATCCCACTGCTGGAAGGTCACGTAGCCTTCGCCCTCGTGATTGTCCCAGCTGACATTGATCGAGTGGAACAGGTCCTTGGCGCCGAGCGCCTCGACCTTGGCCGGATCAAGCTTGAGGTGCTCGAAGCCCCAGCGGACCTCGTCGCCGGTCAGCGTGCGGTGGCCGAACTTCTCCTGCGCGACGCGGATCGCCTCGACATTGAGGATGCCGTTGACGATGCCGAGGTTGTGGTAAACCGAGCCGATGCGCGACTTGTCTTCCAGATTGCCCTTGCCGGCGCCGTAGACCGTCTTCACGATCTCCTGCACCACCGGGTAGCTGTTGCCGGAAGCCTGGGTGGTGATGGCGGTGTAGCCCTTGGCGGCGTCGCCGGCCGGGATCACGTCCTCTTCCGAATTCGACCAGACATTGCCGACGATGTGGTCGACGGGATAGCCGACCTTGACCGCCGTCTTCAGCGCCACCGGGTTCATCACCCCCCAGCCGCGCAGGACGACGAAGTCCGGCTTGGCGCGACGGATGGTCAGCCATTGCGACTGCTGCTCGTTGCCGGGATGCGGCACCTCGATCTGCTGCGCGGTGAAGCCGTATTTCTGCGCCAGCAAGTCATAGATCGGGATGGTTTCCTTGCCGTAGGGCGAGCCGTGATAGAGCACGACGATCTTCTTGCCCTTCAGCTTGTCGATGCCGCCTTCCTTGGAGGCGATGTAGTTCACGATGCCCGAGGTCTCGCTGTAGGGATTGAGCAGCAGCGGGAAGACATAGGGGAAGACGCGCCCGTCGGTGGAATCGGTGCGGCCGTGGTTGACGGTGATCAGCGGCACCTTGTCGGCGGTGATGCGGTCGATCATGGCGTAGGCGATGCCCACCGAGAGCGGGTTCCAGGCGGCTGCGGCGGCATGACTCTTCTGCCGCTCGTAGCATTCGACGCCGCGCTCGACCTCGTACTGGGTCTCGCATTCGTCCCAGGTCAGCTTGACGCCGTTGACGCCGCCGTCACGGATGTTGATGAGGTTGAGGTAGTCGATGAAGCCGCCGAAGAAGCCGGTGCCGCCGGCCGCATAGGGCCCGACTCGATAGCTCTGCAGCGGGAAATATTGCTCGTCCGCGTGCGCGGCGGGCAAGGCCACCGACACGCTCATCGCCGCGGACAGCGCCGCCGTCTTGATTGTGCTGAGGAAAGTCATGGTCGAGGTACTCCCGGTATGGGCCGTCTTGGGTTCGGCCCCAGTTCATTTTCAGATGTGGTTCATTTTCAAATGCACGGGCTCAAGTCGTCTGCCAGGCGAACAGGAGCCGTCTTCGGAGCCTGTCCCAAAGGGCCACCAGCCCGTCGGGTTCCAGGATCAGAAACAGGATGATGAGCGCGCCCAGCACGATGCGCTGGCTCATGTCGAGCACGCCCGAGTCGAAGAGATCGCCGAGCAGGAAGCCGCCGAGGCGCGACAGGGCGAGCGGGAAGACGACGATGAGGGCGGCGCCGAAGAAAGCGCCGCGAATCGAAGCCAGGCCGCCGATGATGATGATGAACAGGATCTGGAACGACCGATCGAGATCGAAGCCGTCCGGCTCGACGGTCCGCAGATAGGCGAAGGCCCAGATGACCCCGGCAACGCCGATGATGAAGGATGAGATGGCGAAGGCCAGAAGCTTGGTCTTCAGCACCGGGATGCCGATGATGCGGGCCGCGGTTTCATTGTCGCGGATGGCGATGAAGTTGCGCCCGGTCTGGGACGTGACCAGCCGATAGGCAAGGAAGGTCAGCACTGTGACGATGGTCAGCGCGAAGAGATAGCGGCCGACGGCGTCATCCAGAGCGAGCCCGCCGATCGAAAGTCTCGGCGCGTCGATGACGCCGGAAGCCGAGTTGTTGGAGAACCAGCTGAATTTGGTCAGCGCCCATTGCACGAAGAACTGCGCGGCCAAGGTCGAGACCGCGAGATAAAAGCCCTTCAGCCGCAGGCTGGGCAGGCCGAATACGATACCGATCGCGGCCGCGACAATGCCGGCCAGAAAGATGCTGCCGATCAGCGGCAGGCCTTCGATCCTCAGGTTGAAATTGTAGGCGGCGAAGGCGCCCGCCGCCATGAAGGCGGCACTGCCCAGCGAAACCTGGCCGGCACAGCCGGTCAGGATGTTCAAGCCCACGCCGGCGAGGCTGAGCGCCAGGAACGGCAGCAGGATGGCCTCGAACAGATAGCTCGAGCCGATCAGCGGCACGACGCCATAGGCGAAGGCGAGCAACAGCACGGGCACGATCCATTTCGGCAGGACCGGCGCGGAGGCGAAATCGCTTGTTATCGCGGCCATCGCTTAGATCCTCTCGACGAGTTTCTGGCCGAACAGGCCGGAAGGGTGGATCAGCAGGAAGACGAGCGCGAGGACATAGGCGAACCAGCTTTCGATACCGCCGCCGAAATAGTCGCCGATATAGACCTCGGCGAGCTTCTCGCTCGCGCCGATCAAGAGCCCGCCGACAATGGCGCCGAGGATGGAGTCGAAGCCGCCGAGCACCAGCACCGGCAGCGCTTTCAGCACCACCAGCGACAGCGAGAACTGCACGCCGAGGCGTGCGCCCCAGAGCAGTCCCGCCACCAGTGCGACGAGGCCGGCGGCGGCCCACACGGTCGCCCATATCAGCGGCAGACGCAGGCCTACCGCGAGTGCGGCAAACTGGTCGTCGGCGACGGCACGGAAGGAGAGGCCGATGCGCGTGTAGCGGAAGAACAGCGACAGCAGGAGAACCATGCCGGCGGCAACCACGGCGGCGAAGATGTCGAACTGGCTGATCAGCACGCCGCCGATTTCCAGCGGCACATCCTCGATGCCAAGGTCGAGGCCGTGGACCTGCGTGCCCCAGATCAGTTGGGCGGCGCCCTCGATGATGTAGGACAGGCCGAGCGTCGCCATGAACAGCGTGATCGGCGGCTTGTTGGTGAGCGGCCGCAGCACCGTACGCTCGATTGCGACACCCATCGCCACCATGATGGCGAAGGTGATCACCAGCGCCAACGCGAACGGAATACCGCGCTCGACAAGGCTGACGAAGGTGAGTGCCGCGAACAACAGCATCGCGCCTTGCGCGAAATTGAGCACGCCCGAGGTCTTGTAGATCAGCACGAAGCCGATCGCGACCAGCGAGTACATGACGCCGGAAAGCAGGCCGCCGACGAGCACTTCGATAAAGAACTGGTAGTCGAAATCGGCGATCATATGCCTGCCCTGTCCTCATTGTCCGAGGCGACACCGAGATAGGCATCGATGACCCGCTGGTCGTTCCTGACTTCATCGGGCGTGGCGTCGGCGATCTTGCGGCCGTAGTCGAGAACGGCGATGCGGTCGGACAGGCCCATGACGACGCCGACATCGTGCTCGATCAACACCACTGATGTGGCGAAGCGGTCGCGCGCGGCGCGGACGAAGGCCGCCATCTCGCTCTTTTCGTTTGCGGTCATGCCGGCCATCGGCTCATCGAGCAAAAGCAGGCGCGGCTCGGCGACCAGTGCACGGGCGAGTTCGACCCGCTTCCGCAGCCCGTAAGGCAGCGTGCCGGCAAGGCGATCGCGAACAGACGTGAGATCAAGGAATTCGAGGGTCTGTTCGGCACGGCTGCGCGAGTGGCGCTGCTCGTCGCGCGAGCGGCCGATGCCCAGCACCTGACCGGCAAAGTTGGAGCGGGCCTTGTAGGCGAGGCCTGAAGCTACATTGTCGAGCACGCTGAGGCCTTTGAACAGCGCAAGGTTCTGGAAGGTCCTGGCGACCCCGAGATGCGCCAACCGCTGCGTCGGGACCTGGGCATAAAAAGTACCGTCGAGCTGGACATGGCCGCGATCCGGCCGGTAGACCCCGCTGATGACGTTGATCAGCGAACTCTTGCCGGCGCCGTTCGGGCCGATGATGGCGCGGATCTCGCCGGGACGGACCGACAGGTCGATGTCTGCAAGTGCCACGACACCGCCAAACGACAGGCCGATGCCTTCCAGCGAAAGCAGCGCAGCGGGTACGCCGGCAACGGAGCCGACCGGCTCGCTATTGTCTTCGGGCTGCTGCTGCGGCCGCGAGCTTGACGGCAGGCCGCGCGCAAAGACCTCCGGTGCATAGGCGGAAGCCTCCATCACTCCTAAGGCATAACTGGGCAGAGGCATTCCAATGTCCTCGATTGCTTCAGCAGGCGCGCAAGTTCCCAGGCCGCCCGATGGATCGAGCGCGCCGGCAAGCTTCACGCGAGTGCTGGCCGGTGCTTGTCCGGCCAGCCTGTGGGGTAACTACTCCGCCGCCAGCGACGCCGCCGCCTCGGCGTTTTCCAGCTCGCGGACCAACGGGATGACATGCTTGCCGAAATACTCGACCTCTTCCTGGAAATGCAGGAAGCCGAGCAGGATGAGATCGGCACCGGCGCGCTTCAGGTCGACGATGCGCTGAGCGACCTGCCTTGGCGTGCCGATCAGGTTCGAGCGGAAGCCGTCATTGTACTGGACCAGATCGTCGAAAGAGGATTTCGCCCAATTGCCCTCGCCTTCCGGCGAGGCCTTGCCGGCATTCTTGACCTCGTGGCCAAAGGCGTTGACCGCCTCGGGATTGGCCTTGGCGATGATTTCGGCGAGCACCGCCCTGGCCTCGTCCTCGGTCTCGCGGACGACCGCGAAGGCGTTGACGCCGACCTTGACGGAATGGTTGTTGGCCTTCGCCTTGGCCCTGAGATCGTCGACCTGCTTGGCGATCTCGGCCGGCGTGTTGCCGTTGGTGAAGTACCAGTCCGAGACGCGCGCGGCCATGTCGCGTGCGGCGCGCGACGAGCCGCCCTGGAATATCTCGGGCAGCGGATGTGGCGGCTTCGGCTTCAGCGAATATTCGTTGAAACGATAGAAGTCGCCTCGGAAGGTGAAGCTGTCTTCTGTCCATATTCCGCGCAGCGCACGAATAAATTCCTCCGAGCGGCGGTAGCGCTCGTCATGGTCGAGCCAATGCTCGCCGATGGCGTGGAATTCGCCGCGGAACCAGCCGGAGACAAGGTTGATCGCGACACGGCCATTGGTCAGATAGCTGATGGTGGCGATCTGCTTTGCTGCCAGCGCCGGATTCCAGGGGCCGGGCA
Source organism: Mesorhizobium sp. M1338 (assembly GCF_040318045.1). Classification (NCBI taxonomy): domain Bacteria; kingdom Pseudomonadati; phylum Pseudomonadota; class Alphaproteobacteria; order Hyphomicrobiales; family Phyllobacteriaceae; genus Mesorhizobium; species Mesorhizobium sp. M1338. The sequence goes on from NZ_JAMYLL010000006.1 coordinate 102,890, forward strand.
GGATCGCCGCGATGACCTTGAGTGTGGTGGTCGCGGCTAGCAGGTCATGGCTGAACGCCACCGATTCATGCTGTTCGTCGGCGCCGTAGCCGGCGGTGAAACGTATCTGGCTGAGCGCATAGTCGAAGCCGGATTTCTCGGCGATCCGCGCCAGCTTGCGGTTGTACTCGGCCGAATGGTTGGTGCGCTGCTCGATGTTGGAGATCACCAGGCCGCCCGAAACATTCGGCACCCAGTAGGCGAACTTGATCGCGTCGGTTCCTGCGTGTGCCATGAACTGTCTCCCATCCAGGCCGTGTCGTTGATCGCTCCGGTCACGCCGGCTTCCAATATTTATTATGTTTATAGAATATATATACAAAGGAGGATTTTCCGTTTTTGAGGCCCTCTTGGGACGGAAATACCAATTTTGCCCGACCAATCCGGCTTGCCGATGTCAGCTCGCGAGCGGACCAGGCACAACATTGGCGCTGATGGTGGCTGGCGATTCGAGCAGCTTGACAATTTCGGCCGCGACCGCCTGGGCATGGCGGGCGACCTCGGGCAGGCCCATGAGTTCGCCGAAAGTCGCTCGCGCCAGCGGACCCGCGACGAACAGTGTCGTGGTTGTCCCGCCATCCCGGCCGACGGCGCGGCTGTCGAGACTGGTCTCGATGCCCAATCCGTATTGGTCCATCCTGATCAGCCCGGCTTGCGCCAGCGAGCTTAGCGCCGGGTTCAGCCGCGGTGCCTGCCCATGGGCCGGACCCGTGGTGTTGATGACGGCATCGAAGCGCGCCGTCTCGATCCGCGTCTGCCCGCGCCGCTGAAAGCTGACCGCCAGGCTGCCGTCCTCAACGTTCGACGCGACAAGCCTGGCGGCGATGGTGTCGAATGTGCCGCCCTCATGACGGCGGTCGAGCACGGAAGCGACCTGCGGAGCGATCCGGAAGCGATGCACGTCCCAGAACACGCGCAGCTGGCGGACCAGCCTTGCCCGCTCTGGCGGGGTAAGTGCGGCCCACAGCACAGGACCTTGCAGGCGCAACTGGTCGAAGACGGACTGCCAGTTGACATTGGCCGCACGCGCCGCCGCCAGCGTCGCGCGAATGTTCTTGAGCAGGCCAAGCGCCGTTGTTGCCGGGGCCGAGGCAAAGTCGCCGAAAGGCTCGCCCCTGATGTCCGGGTGGCCACGCGAGCGCAGCCCGCGGCGCGACAGCGCCACGATGCGGCCGCGATGGCCACGGCGGGAGAGTTCGGCGACCATGTCGGCCGAAGTCAGTCCGGAGCCGACGATCAGCACCGAGGCCTCCGGCCCGATCCCGGCAAGCGCTGACGCGACGTAAGGGTCGGCGATGAAACCCGGCGCTTCCGCCAGTTGGATCAGCGCGGCTGGAATCGCGGGGTGCGGGTGCGTCGCTGCCAGGACGACGATGTCGGCGGCGACCAACCCACTGGACGTATGCACGGTCCAGCCCGCGCCACTGGCATCGCGCGTTACATTTGTGGCGGACCCTTCAACATGGTGGACAACGCCTGAGCCGAGATGCGGCGCCAGATGTTCGGCGACGTAGCGGCCAAACACGCGCCGGCGCGGATAGGCGTCGCCATTCTTCCAGATGGCGTCCGTGTCGCGCTCGAGTTCTCCGCTGCCGGTCAACCAGCGCGCGAAGTGCCGCGGGTCGTCGGGTACCATGCTCATTCTGACAGCCGGGACATTGACCCGGTGCGACGGCTCCTCGGTGGAGTAGGCAAGGCCGCCGCCGAGCACCGGCCGCGGCTCGATCACCGAAATGGAAATACGCTCCGGCCGATGCATTCGTGCCAGGTGCCAGGCCACCGCCGCGCCGGAAAAACCGCCGCCGATTATGGCGACACGCAACCGGCGGATCGGAGGGAGCGCGTTCATGAAGCGCTGGCGAGCGACTTCGGCCGGTGGTCGCCGGCGATGGTCTCGCCGAACGGGCCGGTATTGACGGACGAAGCGGCAACTTTGACCGGATGATCGGTCGGCAGTCTTGGCAGCACCAGTTCACCGAAGCGATAGGCTTCTTCCAGATGCGGATAGCCGGAGAGGATGAAGGTGTCGATGCCGAGGCGCCGGTATTCATCGATGCGCTCAGCGATCGTGTCGGGGTCGCCGACAAGCGCGGTCCCGGCGCCGCCGCGCACCAGGCCGACACCGGCCCAGAGATTGGGCGCGATCTCGAGCTTGGCACGGTTGCCGCCATGCAGCGCGCTCATCCGCGCCTGGCCGACCGAATCCATGCGGGCAAAGACTTTCTGTGCCGAGGCGATCGTCGCATCGTCGAGCCGGCTGATCAGCCTGTCGGCGGCGGCCCAGGCTTCCTCGCTCGTTTCGCGGGCGATGACATGCAGGCGAATGCCGAAGGAGAGTTTGCGGCCGGCCTTCTGCGCCAGTTCACGCACGCCATCCAACTTGCGCTCGACATCCGCGGGCGGCTCGCCCCAGGTCAGATATTTGTCGATCTCCTGCGCCGCCACCACGGATCCGGCGTCGGATGAGCCGCCGAAATAGAGCGGCGGATAGGGCGTCTGCACCGGCGGAAACAGCAGCCTTCCATCCTCGATGCGGAAATGCTTGCCCTCGTGCTCGACCGTCTCGCCGCTCAGCACCCGCTTGTATATCCGCAGGAACTCCTGCGTCACCTCGTAGCGCTCGGCATGCGATAGAAAGATGCCGTCGCCCTTGTTCTCCAGCGGATCGCCGCCGGTGACCACATTGATCAGCAGGCGCCCGTTGGAGATGCGGTCCAGCGTCGCCGTCATGCGCGCGGCCAACGTCGGCGACTGCAGGCCGGGCCGCACGGCGACAAGGAAGCGCAAGCGCTCGGTCAGTGGCACCAGCGCCGACGCGATCACCCAGGAATCCTCGCAGGCCCGGCCGGTCGGCAGCAGCACGCCGTAGTAACCCAGCGTGTCGGCGGCCTTCGCGACTTGCGTCAGATAAGGCAGATCGACGGCCCTGCCGCCTTCCGTCGTGCCGAGATAGCGGCTGTCGCCATGCGTCGGCAGAAACCAGAGCACCTTGATGCGTTCAGGAATGTCGCTGGTCATGGCCTGCCTCCCATGTGGTGACGGAGACTGCCGGCAATGCCTGCTTTGGTTGAGAGCAAGCGCAAAAGGGTGGGCATGGCGTGGTCCTGTCCGTGTGGAAACCAGATCGCCCGTGCAGATTGCTTATTCCATAAATTCTGTAGAGTTAGTTTATTCCAATTCCGCCGACGGGATTAGAAATTCTCTCCAGCCGGCCCGAATCCGAACTCACTGACTGTGACGCTTTGCCCGGGTGCGAATTCCAAGTCGAAGCCGCGCCTCGCATTAGGTGCTTTCTGATTTACATTCTAATTTGATCATTTCCGGCGACCTAAGCCACGGATTTCCCATGGACCTGGACCCTTCGACTCTCAATCGGGCTCTTCCGCTCCGCGATCAGATCTATCATCAGATTCGCAACCTGATCGTCATCGGACAGATGAGGCCTGGGGACGTGATCAGCGAGGTTAGCATCGCGGAAGCACTCGGTGTTTCGCGTACCCCGGTGCGCGAAGCGGTCAAGCGCATCAGCGACGAGGGTCTGGTCAACATCCTGGCGCAGACCGGCACCTATGTCGCCCCGATCAGCCGAGCCGACCTCGAAGAAGCCTATATCATCCGCCGGGCCTTGGAGATGGAAAGCACCAGGCGCGCGGCCGCCAAATTCTCACCGGCAGCCGGCGAATTGCTGGAAGACAATATGGCGGCGCACCGGCTTGCCATATCGCGGAGCAGATATGCCACCGCGATACAGCTCGACGACGTCTTTCACCGGACCATCGCCGAAATCTGCGGCCTGCCGATGATCTGGAGAGCCGTCGACATCTCAAAGGCGCAAATGGACCGTGGCCGCTACCTCGTCATTCCGAAGCCCGGCTATGGCGAACAGACGATCGAGCAGCATGAAGCCATTCTCGAGGCGCTGAAGCGTCACGACGCCGAGAGCGCCGCGCAAGCGATGGAACACCATCTCGAGACGTCGTTGCGCAACACGCTCGAAGTCGCGGCCGACCTTCTCGGCTGAAGCCGCCAAGCCGCACCAGTTGCTGCGCCCTTCGATGCCGTCTTGTGTCCCACCAAAGCGTCGGCGACTAGGCCAAGGGCTGAGGTTGTTGGGGCTGAAATCCGCCGAAGCGCAGTCTTTGTCAGGCGGGGTAAAACTCGAGCTGGCAAGCCTTTGAAGAGGCGCGATTATCCCGCAAGGGAATAGCCAGTTTTGCAGAGGGACTGTTTGGTGGAGCCAATCGGGATCGAACCGACGACCTCTTGAATGCCATTCAAGCGCTCTCCCAACTGAGCTATGGCCCCACTTCCGGCAGTCTACCGGCGCCGTTTCCGGCGAAGAGATCCGGCGCGGGTTGGAGACCGCGCCGTTAGTGCAGGCGGCTTCTAACCCCGCCTTTCGTCAATATCAAGCCTTCGAGAGCCGCTTTTTCGCAACAGGCCACGAAAGCCTGCAAACGCCCGCTTTCAAGGCCGATCAGACCTCGTCGTCGTCGTCGCCGACGCCGATCATGTCGGCAACGTCGTCGTCTTCTTCCTCTTCGTCGGCAAGGAAAGTGTCATCCTCGTCGTCGCCGAGATCGACATCGTCCTCGTCGTCGCCGAGATCGGGCAGGTCGTCGCCCTTGGCGTCCTCGTCTGCCTCTTCGAGCGAGACGACCTCAACGCCCTCTTCTTCCTCGGCGTCCACTTCCTTCTCGGCCACTTCCTCTTCTTCCTCCTCGAGAGCGGCAATCTTGCCTTCCTCGAAATAGGAACGCGGATAGGTCTTGCCGGTGTAGGGCGAGACGATCGGGTCCTTGTTCAGGTCGTAGAATTTTCGGCCCGTCTCCGGGTCGATACGTTTTGTGCCAAGTTCGGTTTTTGCCACGGCAAGCCTCGTCGATAAAAGAGTGGTCCCCTTAACCACAGTTTGCAGCGCTGTCAAAGCGAAAAGCCGGCGTCACAAAACCATGCATTGAAAGGCCTCCCGTCAAGCGACGACCACGGGGGATGACCATTTCGGCCCGCCGTGATACGAGACCGCCGCAACAAATGAAAAGCGCCGGCCCGCCGGCATTCCGTCCAGGGAAATTCCATGTCTCACGCCGCCGCCCCAAAGCCGGCCACCGCCCGTAAATCATCAGCGCTTTCCGGCACGGCCCGCGTGCCGGGCGACAAATCGATCTCGCATCGCTCCTTCATGTTCGGCGGCCTCGCCTCCGGCGAGACCCGCATCACCGGCCTGCTCGAGGGCGAGGACGTGATGCGCACCGGCGCGGCCATGAAGGCGATGGGCGCGCATATAGAGAAGCGCGGCGCCGAGTGGGTGATCCGCGGCACCGGCAATGGCGCGCTGCTGCAGCCGGAAAGCCCGCTCGATTTCGGCAATGCCGGCACCGGCTCGCGGCTCACCATGGGCCTTGTCGGCACCTATGACATGGAAACGACCTTCATCGGCGACGCCTCGCTGTCCGGCCGGCCGATGGGCCGGGTGCTCGAACCCTTGCGCCAGATGGGCGTGCAGGTGCTGAAGGCGACGCCCGGCGACCGCATGCCGATCACGCTGCATGGGCCCAAGCATGCCGCACCGATCACTTATCGTGTGCCGATGGCCTCGGCGCAGGTGAAGTCGGCGGTGCTGCTCGCCGGGCTGAACACGCCGGGCATCACCACGGTCATCGAACCTGTCATGACGCGCGACCACACCGAAAAGATGCTGAAAGGCTTCGGCGCCAACCTTTCGGTCGAGACCGACGAGCGCGGCGTGCGCCACATCTTCATCGAGGGCCAAGGCAAGCTGACCGGCCAGACCATCGCGGTGCCGGGCGACCCCTCCTCGGCCGGCTTCCCGCTGGTGGCCGCGCTGATCGTGCCGGGATCGGACATAACAATCGAGAACGTGCTGATGAACCCGACCCGGACCGGCCTGCTTTTGACGCTGCAGGAAATGGGCGGCAAGATCGACATCCTGAACCCGCGCAATGCCGGCGGCGAGGACGTCGCCGATCTGCGCGTGCGTTACTCCGAGCTGAAAGGCGTCATCGTGCCGCCCGAGCGGGCGCCGTCGATGATCGATGAGTACCCGGTGCTCGCGGTCGCCGCCAGCTTCGCCGAGGGCGAAACGCTGATGCAGGGGCTGGAAGAGCTGCGGGTGAAAGAATCCGACCGGTTGTCGGCCGTCGCCAACGGGCTCAAGCTCAACGGCGTCGACTGCACCGAGGGCGAAGCTTCGCTTGCGGTGCGCGGCAAACCGGGCGGCAAGGGTCTCGGCGGCCATCCCAACGGCCAGGGCACGACCGTGCAGACCCATCTCGACCACCGCATCGCCATGAGCTTTCTGGTGATGGGACTGGCGACGGAAAAGCCGGTCACCATCGACGACCAGGCGATGATCGCGACAAGTTTCCCGGAATTCATGGGCCTGATGAAGGCGTTGGGCGCGGAGATTGGGTGACGTTCATGGCAATCGCTAGCGTTGAAGATTGCGCTCTGGCAGAGACGTCGGCGGGACAGCACCCCCCTCTGTCCTGCCGGACATCTCCCCCGCAAGGGGGGAGATTGGCAGCTTTGACGCTCCGCTCAGTCCTGCAACATTGGCGATTGGCGAAGTCAGCGGTGACGGCTGATCTCCCCCCTTGCGGGGGAGATGTCCGGCAGGACAGAGGGGGGTGCGACGGATCGCGGCGCTTGTCTTTTTCATCGCGCCTTTCGATCGCGGCGGCCAGCCAATGAGCATCCCCTTCACCATCGCCATCGACGGACCCGCGGGCGCCGGCAAAGGTACACTCGCCCGGCGGCTCGCCGACCACTATCGGCTGAACCTGCTCGACACCGGCCTCACCTATCGCGCCGTCGCCTATGCGCTGCTTCAGCACGCGCTGCCGCTCGACAATGTCTCGGCCGCCGAGACCGCTGCCCGCCAGGTCGATCTGGCCAAGCTCGACCGCGCGGTGCTGTCGGCGCATGCGGTCGGCGAGGCGGCGTCGAAGGTGGCGGTGTTCCCGACCGTGCGGCGCATCCTGGTCGAAAAGCAGCGCGACTTCGCTCAGACACCACCGGGCGCCGTGCTCGACGGGCGCGACATCGGCACCGTCGTCTGCCCTGACGCCGACATCAAACTCTATGTGACGGCGAGCGCCGAGGTGCGCGCGAGGCGCCGGCTGGCCGAGATCGAGAGCATCGGCGGCACCGCCGATTTCGCCGAGATCCTTGCCGATATCGTGCGCCGCGACGAGCGCGACATGGGTCGCGCCGACTCGCCTTTGAAGCCCGCCGCCGACGCGCACTTGCTTGATACCAGCGAAATGGCTATAGAAGCCGCGTTTCTCGCAGCCAAGGCGATCATAGACGACGTGCTGGCCAAGAGAGACAACGCCTGATCCGGGTTTTTCCCTCGCGTTTCCATTGTCGGAGGCGAAGAAGACACCCATATCGGGCACGAACCAGCCTGCCAGCATTCTTCATGCGCCGGAATTGCCGCTTAAAGAGCGGCCCAGGGCTTTTGTAGCCCGGAACGCCGGCAGGCTAACGCAACGCTAACCCACGGCGCCCGTCCCGCTTGAGATGCGGGGCACTCCAGGAGAAACAATGTCAGCTGCAAATCCCACTCGCGATGATTTCGCGAGCCTGCTCGAAGAATCATTTACCGCCGGCCATTCCGGCGAAGGCCAGGTCGTCAAGGGCATCATCACCGCCATTGAAAAAGACATGGCGATCATCGACGTTGGCCTCAAGGTCGAAGGCCGCGTGCCGCTGAAGGAATTCGGCGTCAAGGGCAAGGACACCACCCTCAAGGTCGGTGACACCGTCGAAGTCTATGTCGAGCGCATCGAGAACGCGCTTGGCGAAGCGATGCTTTCGCGTGAGAAGGCCCGCCGCGAAGAGAGCTGGGTCCGTCTCGAAGAGAAGTTCACCAAGGGTGAGCGCGTCGAAGGCGTTATCTTCAACCAGGTCAAGGGCGGCTTCACCGTCGACCTCGACGGCGCCGTGGCCTTCCTGCCGCGCAGCCAGGTCGATATCCGCCCGATCCGCGACGTCTCCCCGCTGATGCACAACCCGCAGCCCTTCGAGATCCTCAAGATGGATCGCCGCCGCGGCAACATCGTGGTGTCGCGCCGTACCGTGCTCGAGGAGAGCCGCGCCGAACAGCGTTCGGAAATCGTGCAGAATCTCGAAGAAGGCCAAGTTGTCGAAGGCGTCGTCAAGAACATCACCGATTACGGTGCGTTCGTCGACCTCGGCGGCATCGACGGCCTGCTGCATGTCACCGACATGGCATGGCGCCGCGTCAACCATCCGACCGAAATCCTCAACATCGGTCAGACGGTCAAGGTGCAGATCATCCGCATCAACCAGGAAACCCACCGCATCTCGCTCGGCATGAAGCAGCTCGAGAGCGATCCGTGGTCCGAGATCGGCACCAAGTTCCCGATCGGCAAGAAGATCAAGGGTACCGTCACCAACATCACCGACTACGGCGCGTTCGTCGAGCTGGAGCCGGGCATCGAGGGTCTCATCCACGTTTCGGAAATGTCGTGGACGAAGAAGAACGTGCATCCCGGCAAGATCCTGTCGACGACCCAGGAAGTCGACGTTGTGGTGCTTGAGGTCGATCCGGCCAAGCGCCGCATCTCGCTCGGCCTCAAGCAGACGCTCGAGAATCCGTGGCAGGCTTTCGCCTCGAGCCATCCGGTCGGCAGCCAGGTCGAGGGCGAGGTCAAGAACAAGACCGAGTTCGGCCTGTTCATCGGCCTCGAAGGCGACGTGGACGGCATGGTCCACCTTTCCGACCTCGACTGGACGCGTCCGGGCGAGCAGGTCATCGAAGAGTACAATCGCGGCGACATGGTCAAGGCGCAGGTGCTCGACGTCGACATCGACAAGGAGCGCATCTCGCTCGGCATCAAGCAGCTGGCCAAGGATACGGTCGGCGAAGCGGCGACTTCAGGCGAACTGCGCAAGAACGCGGTGGTCACCTGTGAAGTCATCGGCGTCAAGGATGGCGGTCTGGAAGTGCGGCTGGTCGACAGCGGCATCGAGACCTTCATCAAGCGCTCCGATCTGAGCCGCGACCGCGACGAGCAGCGCCCCGAGCGCTTCACCGTCGGCCAGAAGGTCGACGCCCGCGTCATCGCCTTCGACAAGAAGACCCGCAAGCTGCAGGTCTCGATCAAGGCGCTGGAAATCGCCGAAGAGAAGGAAGCGGTCGCTCAGTACGGCTCGACCGACTCCGGCGCTTCGCTGGGCGACATCCTGGGTGCCGCGCTGAAGAAGCAGGGCAGCTAAGTCCTTCGCACAGCGAAGTCTTCGCATAAGCTCGAAAACAAAACCCCGCCGGAGCAATCCGGCGGGGTTCTTCTTTGATCGACGTGAAGGTTGGAAGGTCGGAAGGTTAGGCCCTGCCGTAAAGCGGCACCAGCGTGCCGCTCATCGCCTGATTGGCCGGCGAGGCGAGATAGGCGATGGCTTCGGCGGCGGCTTCGAGACTGACCCATCTGGTGACATCGGCATCCGGCATATCGGCGCGGTTTGCCGGCGTGTCGAGCGTCGACGGCGCCACGGCGTTGACCAGGATGCCCTTGTGCTTCAGCTCCTCGGCCATCGCCACCGTCATCGCCGCCACCGCCGCCTTGCTTGCCGCGTAGGCGACCGAGCCCGCACCCTTGCGCGGCTCCAATGCCGCCCGTGCAGCGATATTGACGATGCGGCCTGCCGTGCCTGATGCCAGCATCGAGCGTACCGCCGCGCGGCAGCACAGGAAGGCGGTGCGCGCATTGGTGTCCATCATCTCGGCAAACGACGCCGACTCGATCTTTTCCACCGGCGCTCCCGTGAAGCCTCCGGCCAGGTGGATCGACCCCCACAGGCCGGGAACCTGGCTGTAGAACGCCTCGACCTTGGCGGAGTCCGAGAGATCGACATTGTGCACCAGCTCGACACGATCATGCGCGGTGAAAGGGAAATGGGCTGGTGCGGCGGCATGGGCATTGGGCACATGGCAGATCGCGCCGTCACTCAAAAGTTTGCCGACAACCGCACCGCCGAGCGCACCGGTTCCACCGGTCACGACGATATGCCTGCCTTCAAGGGTTTCCGTCATCTTGGACCGCTCCTGTCATTTTTTATCGTTAGGTCGTTTCTTGCGCCGCCGACGCGAAGCGTCGCGCCTTTCTCGCCATCACTCAATTGAAATCTCGACATGGCAGTTGTCGCGTCTTTGCATGCGTCCGCCACCGGCTAGCCGTGGGCAATGGCCGAGGCGGGAAGTCGGGCCACCGATATTCAGTCAACCGTGATTTCGATGACGCGTGGCAGTCCGGTTGCGCGAGCGCGTTTCAGCGCGTCCGTTAGAGCGGCGATATCGGACAGCCGTTCGGCGCCGATGCCATAGGCCTCAGCCAGCTTGCAGAAATCCGGCGGCGCCGGCGACACGCCGACCGGCTCGACCCCGACATCGAGCATCGAGGTTTCGATCTCGCGGTAGCCGCGATTGTTCCAAACGACGAAGATGACGGGCGCCCGGGCATCGAGCGCGGCGCCCAGTTCCGGCAGCGTGAACTGGAAGCCGCCGTCACCCGTGAGGCAGACGACCGGCGCCTCGGGCACGGCAAGAGCAGCACCGATCGCCGCCGGCGGGCCATAGCCGAGCGCGCCGAAGCCGGTCGCGGCATTGAACCAGCCGCCTGGCCGATCATGGTCGTAATAGAGGTTGGCGGCATAGATCGGCTGCGTTGAATCGCCGACGATGAACGCGCCCGGCAAAGTGTCGCGGATCACCTCGACGGCGCGCACCTGCTCCCGCAGCGTCGGATTGAGCTCGGCAAAGGCCGCTTGCCGCGCGGCGGCGGCGCGCGGCGGACCGTCCTCGCTTGCCGGGACATGGCTGATTTGCGGGAGCAGCGCTTCGAGCGCCTCGGCGCAATCGGCCTGGATCGAAACCGTCGCCGGGCGGCGGGCAAGCTGATCCGCGCCGATATCGATGCGGATCAGATTGGCGGGCAGCACAAAGCCGCCATCGCTGTAGCCGTCATAGTCGGTGGGGCCGAATTCGGTGCCGGCGGCAATCACCAGATCGGCGTCGGCCATCAGCGCCCGCACCGCCTTCAGGCTCGGGCTGGCTGGCACGCAAAGGGGATGACCATGCAGCAGGCCGCGCGCATTGGCGGTCTGGACGACCGGCGCTCCCAGCCGTTCGGCCAGGCGGCGCAATGGCGCTTCGGCACGCTTGGCACCGCCGCCGACCAGGATCAGGGGGCGGCGCGCGGCAGCGATGAGCTTGGCGGCGCTGGCAATTGCGGCAGCTTCCGGCGCGGGCGGCGTTACATTGCTCAGCATGGCAGCGATGCCATCCGCCGGCTTGACCATGACGTCGGTCGGGATCTCGATATGCACCGGGCCGGGCCGGGCCGATGAAAACAGGGCGAAGGCCTGCGCCAGGGCACCGGGCAATTCCCTGGCCTCGGTAACGCGCTGCGAAAACAGCGCCACTTTCTCCATCATGCCGCGCTGGTCGGGCAGTTCGTGCAGAAAACCCAGCCCCTTGCCCAGCGTCGGCATGGCGTTGACGCCGGAGATGACCAGCATCGGCACGGAATCGGCACGTGCCTGTCCCATGGCGGTGATGGTGTTGGTGAGCCCCGGTCCGGTGATGACGAAGGCGACGCCCGGCCGGCCGCTGGCGCGTGCATAGCCGTCGGCCATGAAGCCGGCGCCCTGTTCGTGGCGCGGCGTGACATGGCGGATCGTCGAGCGCGCCAGCCCCCGGTAGAGTTCGACCGTGTGCACCCCGGGAATGCCGAAGACCGTGTCGACGCCATGAGCTTCGAGCAGCGAGATAAGCGCCTCACCGACAGTCGTCCCAGTGATGGTCCCAATGGTGGTCATTGGCGCAGCACCGGGCGCGTCAGGCAGGTCGGGCCGCCCTCGCAGGCGATGCAGAGTGCGTCCGCCTCGAAGGTGGAAACCACGCAGCCGGCAGCCTGCATGGCAGCCGCAGTCCTGGGGAAACCGGCAACGGCAATGACCTGGCGCGGCGCGGTCGGCAGCACGTTGAGGCTGAGCCCGTTGGAGATGAAGAACTCGTCGGCGTCACCCTCGACCAGCGTGATGCCGCGCGCCCGCAGCAGCTGGTAGAAGGCGGCCGGCAGCAGCGGCGCGTAGACCAGCGCCAGATCGTCGGCGAGCGGACTGATCACCGACATCAGATGCAGGCAGGCTTCCTCCCCATGCCAGAGCGGCAGGTCGAAGCCAAAAACCGAAATGCCCTTGGGCGAAAGCAGGTTCGAAAGCTGCTGGATACCGTCCTGGTTGGTGCGCGCGCCACGGCCGACGGCCAGCGTGGTCGCATCGACCCAGACACAGTCGCCGCCTTCCACCTGGCCCGGATCGTCGATGCGGCCGAGAATGGGAATGCCCATGCGCTCGTAGGCTGCCTCATGCAGGCCGGGCTCGACCCGGCGCAACGCCTTGCCCATCGAGAGAATAATCGCGCCATGATCGGTCATCAGCGACGGATCGTGGGTGAAGACGGAATCGGCCAGCCCGTCATCGGCATCCGTCAGCCATTCGATCTCGGCGCCGGAGGCCGCGACCATGCCGGTCAATTGCTCATGCTGGGTTGCGGCCTTTTGCGGATCGAAACCCGGACCATAGTGCCATTCCTGTGCCCTTGCATGACGCATGGCGCTGGCGGCGGACCGCATCAGCACGCGTTTCAAGGGTCCGGCCATGGACTGCGACCCGTATGATTTGCCCACTAAATTCTCCCGAAACGTCCGTTGCCGCCACTAACCACTACGGCAGGCTGTGATCAATAGTCCAAAAACCATGGTTGACGGAGGCAAGCGGAACGGTCCATCCTGAGAATGGGAACTCTGTCCAGTGATGGGTAATGGGTAAAAGATACCAGCAGCGACGAGGTCGACCGCTCCGCGGAGCGTCGAAGGGATGACGGCTACAAGTGCCGCATCCGGGATGATAGCGCAAGGCGCCGCATCCGCATTGAAACAGACGGCGCAGGGCGGCGCCGCCGAAGCCATTCATGTCGAGAACCTGCACAAGAGGTTCGGTGAGCTGCATGTGCTGAAGGGCGTGTCGCTGTCGGCGCGTGACGGCGAGGTGATCGCCATTATCGGGGGCTCAGGCTCGGGCAAGTCGACGCTGCTGCGCTGCATCAACTGCCTGGAAAATCCGACCAGCGGTATCATCCGCGTCAATGGCGAAGAGATCAAGCTCAAGGCCGACAGCCACGGCCACACGGTTCCGGCCGACCGCAAGCAGATCGAGCGCATCCGCTCCAAGCTCGGCATGGTGTTCCAGAACTTCAACCTGTGGAGCCACATGACGCTGATCGAAAACGTCATCGAGGTTCCGGTGCATGTGCTTGGTGTCAAGCGCGATGTGGCGATCGCAGAGGCCGAAAAGCTGCTCGCCCGCGTCGGCCTTGCCGAAAAGCGCGACGTCTATCCGGCCTATCTGTCGGGCGGCCAGCAGCAGCGCGCCGCAATCGCCCGGGCGCTAGCCATCAATCCGCGCGTCATGCTTTTCGACGAGCCGACCTCGGCGCTCGACCCTGAGCTAGTCGGCGAGGTGCTGAAGGTGATCGGCGACCTGGCGCGCGAAGGCCGCACCATGGTGCTGGTCACCCATGAAATGAAGTTTGCCCGGGAGGTCGCGACGCATGTCGTCTACCTCTACAACGGGCTGGTCGAGGAAGAAGGGCCGCCGGAGCAAATCTTCGGCGCGCCGAAATCCGAAAGGCTGAAGCAGTTCATCCGCAACATCGGCTAGGACAGGCCGGGACGGAAGAAAACCGGGAACCAACAACAAACTGGGAGTCGTGAAATGAAGACCGTTCTGAAGACATTCGCCGCAGCGCTGCTGCTCGGCATTGCCGCCATGGGCGTGGCCAAGGCCGATCCGGTCAAGATCGGTGTCGCCGCCGAGCCCTATCCACCCTTCACCTCGCCGGATGCATCGGGCAAGTGGGTCGGCTGGGAAATCGAGTTCATCGACGCCGTCTGCGCCGAAGAGAAACTCGACTGCGTCATCACCCCGGTTGCCTGGGACGGCATCATTCCGGCGCTGACGACGAAGAAGATCGACCTCATCGTCAGCTCGATGTCGATTACCAACGAGCGCAAGAAGACGATCGACTTCTCGGACAAGTATTACAACACGCCGACGGCGATCATCGGGCCAAAGGACCAGAAATTCGGCGCCACTCCGGACGACCTCAAGGGCAAGGTCATCGGCGTTCAGGTGTCGACCGTGCACGCTGTCTACGCCAAGAAGCACTTCACCGGAGCGGCGGAAATCAAGGAATACCAGACCCAGGACGAAGCCAACAACGATCTGGCGGCCGGCCGCCTCGACGCGGTGCAGGCCGATTCCATCGCGCTTGGTGAATTTCTCAAATCGGACCAAGGCAAGGCCTGCTGCGATCTGAAGGGCATGGTGGCACCGGATGACGAAGTGCTCGGACCGGGCGTCGGGGCCGGCGTGCGCAAGGAAGACACCGAGTTGAAGGACAAGATCAACGCCGGCATCAAGGCGATCCGCGCCAACGGCAAATACGACGAGATCTCGAAGAAGTACTTCGATTTTGACATTTACGGCGGCGGCGGCGCGCAGTCGAACTGACAATCCTCTCGCATGAGCTGAGGGGCATGGCGTCAGCGCCATGCCCCTCCTGCCCGATCTTTCCCAGGCATGTTTGCCGCAGACGCAGCCGTCGGCGGTTAGAGCCAGCAATCCGGGGGCGACGCTGATCGACGCATTTCTTTCGGCCTCGGCGGCCGGCATCATCGAACTTCTCTCGCCCAATCCGCCGGGCTGGGGCGGGACCCTTTTGGTTGGGCTGCTCCATTCGATCGAGATCGCGCTGGGCGCCACATGTCTCGGTCTCTTGATCGGCACTGGCGGCGCCTATGGCAAGCTTTATGGCGGCCCGGTGGTGCGCGATCTGCTGGCGGTCTACACCACCATCGTGCGCGCCGTGCCCGAACTGGTGCTGATCCTGCTGCTCTATTATGCCGGAACCGACCTCATCAACCAGGCGCTGACGGCAATGGGTTATCAGCGCGTCGACATTAGCGGCCTTGCCGCCGGCATCGCCGTGCTCGGCTTTGTCCAGGGCGCCTATTCGACCGAGGTGATACGCGGCGCGATCCTGGCCATTCCGCAAGGGCAAATCGAAGCCGCGCGCGCCTATGGAATGTCTCCAGGCCTGCTTCTGCGGCGCATCACCTTGCCGGCAATGCTGCCCTTCGCCATACCGGGCCTCGCCAATCTCTGGCTGATCGCCACCAAGGACACCGCGCTGCTGGCGGTCGTCGGGTTCTACGAGCTGGCGCTGGCAACGCGGCAGGCCGCCGGCGTCACCAAAGCCTATTTCACCTTCTTCTTCGCCGCGGCTGTGCTCTATCTGCTGCTGTCGCTGTTTTCCAACCTCCTCATCGGCCGTGTCGAGGCCTGGTCGCGGCGCGGCATGCCTTCGCTCAGAGAGGCGCGCTGATGGCCAACGAGGCGGCCATCATCAACGTCGTCGCGCGAACGTCGCTGTGGCTGCAGCCGCACCGCATCATGCTGATCCTGATCGCGCTCGGCCTGGTTCTGTCGGCGGCCTTTTTCATGCGCTGGGACTGGCTGCCGCAATATTATGAAATGGGATTGATCGGCATCTGGCGCTCGCTGTGGATCCTGGCCGTCACCTGCGTGCTGGGCTTCCTGCTTGCCGTGCCACTCGGGCTGGCGCAGGCCACCGGCTCCTTCTGGTTCGCCGCGCCCGCCAAGGCGTTCTGCACGGTGATCCGGGGCACGCCGCTGCTGATCCAGCTGTGGCTGCTCTATTACGGGCTGGGCTCGCTGTTCCCGCAATATCCGTGGATCCGTGGATCCTGGATGTGGCCGTATCTGCGGCAAGCCTGGCCCTATGGCGTGCTGGCGTTGACCTTGTCTTTTGCCGGCTATGAAGGTGAAGTGATGCGCGGCGCCTTTGCCGGCGTGCCCAAGGGGCAACTCGAGGCCGCCCGCGCCTTCGGCATGAGCCGCTGGAAGGCATTCCGGCGCATCTGGCTGCCGCAAGCCATCTACCGGGCGCTGCCGACGCTGACCGGCGAGACCGTGCTGCAATTGAAGTCGACGCCGCTGGTGGCGACGATCAGCGTCATCGACATCTTCGCCGTTTCGTCCAAGGTGCGGCAGGATACCTACCTCACCTATGAGCCCCTGCTGCTGCTGGCGCTGATCTACATGACGATCACCGGTATTCTGGTCCTCGCCTTCGGCAGGATCGAGGCCAGGATCCCGAACAAGATCGGTTAGTGAGTTAGCGAATAGGGAATAGGGAATAGCGAATAGCAAGCGCCCGCTATTTCCGCTATTTCCGCCACTCGCCACTCGCCACTCGCTTAGGAACTCATTGCGATGCAACTCAGTCTCGACCAGGCAAAAGGATTGTGCCGGATGGCGGCACTCGGCGCCGGGGCCAATGAGGAAGCGGCACAATCGCTAACCGCTTCGATCATCGCCGCCGAGTCGGAAGGGCTTTCCTCCGTCGGGCTTTCGCATTTCATCGATTACCTCGAGGCTCTGGAAGCCGGCCGCATCGACGGCAACGCAGACCCGGTGATCACCCGGCCGGCGTTGGCGATCTACCTCTCCGATGCACGCGGCGGGCTGGCGCACACCGGCTTCGACCGCACCATCGACGACCTCGCCAAGGCGGCAAGGCTGTTTGGCGTCGCCATCTTCTCGCAGAAGAACGCCTATACATGCGGCGCGCTCGGCTATTTCACCGGCCGGCTGGCAGCGCAAGGGCTGGTGTCGTTCGCCGCCACCAACGGCCCCGCCGTGCTCGCCGGCTCCGGCTCGGTGAAGCCGGTCTACTGCACAAATCCGATGTCGTTTGCCGCACCCGCCGCCGATGGCGCGCCGCTGGTCATCGACCAGTCGTCGAGCGCCACCGCTTTCGTCAACATCCGCAAGGCGGCCGAGGAGGGCAAGACAATCCCCGAAGGCTGGGCGCTGGACGCCAGCGGCAATCCGACCACCGATCCGGCCGCCGCCATGAAGGGCGCGATGCTTGCCTTCGGCGGCCAGCGCGGCGCCAACATCGCGCTGATGGTCGAGGTGCTGGCGGCGGGCCTGTCGGGCGCCAACTGGTCGCTCGACGCGCCATGGTTCAGTGGTGGACCAGACAGCCCCGGCACCGGGCTGTTTGTGCTTGCGATCGAACCCAAGCTGCTCGATCCCGATTTCGAGCAGCGGATGAAGGACCAGCTCGACCGCCTGCGGCGGCGCTTCGGCGTGCATGTGCCCGGCCGTGCCCGGGCCGAAGCCGCCGAGAAGGCGCAAGCGCGGGGCATCAGCGCGTCCAAGGCCGTGGTGCAGCGCATTTCCGAATTCGCCGCCCGCTATTCTTCCTGAATAATCCGTTAGATATCAGATAGTTATCTCGCATTTTCCCGCTTGAGGCGCGGCGTGGTGCAATTTTCTTCGCGCCCCGCTGAACCTTTCCGCGCGTTACCGCGACCCAGCTTTGTCCGGGGCAAGGCGACCTTGCCCGATCCACACTGGGGGACCGCCAACTGCAGCGTCGATTTCGCCGCCGCCTGCAAGAAGGTCGGCGGCACCATGTCGGATGTTCAGGGCTGGGGTGGGCGTACTTGCTTCACGCCCTCCTGATACCGTCTCAGGTCAGGCCGCTCCGGCGGCCCCTGGCTTCGCATGGATGCAGCCCGGAAAACCCCGCTTCGGCGGGGTTTTCTGCGTTTTTGCATCCACGTCTTCAGGCGGCGATCCTGCTGTTCTTCGTCATTCGCGGCGGCAACCGCCACTCGGCCGACCCTGCATCGGCAAGGTGTTCCGATAAGGCTGGCAGCGACCACGCGTCACCCTTTGCCTTTGGCGCGAAACCGATTATGAAACGGCTTCAGCCAAGCCTGCGAGCGCCGGAGCCAGCCATGACCGAAATCCTGCAGACCCCAAAGCTCGTCGTCGTCTTTGGCGGGTCAGGCTTTGTCGGTCGCCATGTCGTGCGCGCGCTGGCCAAACGCGGTTATCGCATCCGCGTCGCCTGCCGGCGGCCCGATCTCGCCGGCCATCTGCAGCCGCTCGGCAATGTCGGCCAGATCCAGCCGGTGCAGGCCAATGTGCGCGTGCGCTGGTCAGTCGACCGCGCCGTGCAGGGCGCCGACCATGTCGTCAATCTGGTCGCCGTCCTGCATGAGAGCGGCCGGCAGAAATTCTCCGCCGTCCACGAGTTCGGCGCCCGCGCCGTGGCCGAGGCAGCGCGCGCCGTCGGCGCCGGTCTCACCCATATTTCGGCGCTGGGTGCCGATCTGAACTCCGGATCGGACTACGCGCGCACCAAGGCGCTCGGCGAAAAGGCCGTTCTGGAGACGATCAAGGACGCCGTGATCTTCCGGCCGTCGATCAATTTCGGGCCCGAGGACGCCTTCTTCAACCGCTTCGCCAACATGGCCCGCTATTCGCCGGTGCTGCCGCTGATCGGCGGCGGCCAGACCAAGTTCCAGCCGGTCTATGTCGGCGACGTCGCCGAAGCGGTGGCACGCTCGGTCGACGGCAAGGTCGAGGGCGGCCAGATCTATGAACTCGGCGGGCCGAAGGTGCTCACCTTCAAGGAGTGCATGGAAGAGCTGCTCGAGGTGATCGAGCGCAAGCGCCTGCTGGTGCCGGTGCCGTGGTGGGTGGCCAACATCCAGGCCTCGATCCTCGGCCTCTTGCCCAATCCGCTGCTGACCAAGGACCAGGTGATACAGCTGCGCGAGCACAACATCGTGTCGGACGCGGCGGCCAAGGCCAACAGGACGCTCGCCGGCCTCGGCATCCAGCCGCAATCGATCGCGACGATCCTGCCCAGCTACCTCTGGCGCTACCGCGCCGCCGGCCAGTTCCAGCAGCGCAAACCCGCAGCTTAATTCATTACCACAGCTTGAAGTTGTGTTGAGATTCAGGTCAGGCCGAGCCGAGAGCGGTGGATACCGAGAACCGGAACGGAGCGTTCGCAGGCCGGCATCACCTGAATATCACCACACCTGGCGGGGCGTGACCTGCATCGGCAAACCGCCTTGCGGTTGGGTGGTCAGCTTCTGCACCGGCCAGGGTTTTGTCTCCGCGGTGGTGTCGAAGCGGAAGCGTGACAGCATGATCGCCAGCGCGATGATCGCCTCCTGCATGGCGAAGCTGGCGCCGATGCAGACGCGCGGGCCCGCACCGAACGGCAGATACTGGAAGCGGTCGATCTTTTCGCGGTTTCCCGGATGGAAGCGCTCCGGCAGGAAGGCATTCGGCTGATCCCAAAGCTTCCGGTGGCGATGGACGACCCATGGCATCACCAGCACGGCGGCGTGTTTCGGGATATAGAGATCCTTCCACATTTCCGGCTCGATCGGCTCGCGGTTGATCGACGGTGCCGGCGGATACAGCCTGAGTGCTTCGTCGAAGGCAGCACGCGTGAAAGGCATGGCATCGAGCCACTTCGTCGGATCGGGCTCGCGCGCCAGCACCCGGTCGATCTCCTGCTCGACGCGGTTGCGCTCCCACGGGGATTCCGCAAGGCAATAGAGCGTCCAGCCAAGCGCGCGCGCCGTGGATCGTGGCCGGCGCCGATGAAGGTGATGATGTTGTCCTCGACCTCTGCCCGCGTCAGCCCGTCGGGGCCCTCGGCCTTGAGCAGCAGCGTCAGGAAATCCTGCGGCACGGCATCGGGATCCCGCCTGAATTTCTCTTCGCGCATCTTGACCGTGTCGGTGACGATCTTGCGGAAATAGGCCATGGTCTTGCGGCCGCGGATGCGGGTGAGACGCGGCAGCCAGTCGGGCGCGCGCAACAGGTCCAGCGGGTCGACGCGGCCCATCGTCTCGAACAGGCGGTCGATCTCGTTGGCGAAACTGCCCGGCACGCCGGCGATTTCGCCGGAAAACAGCGTCTCGGCCAGGATGTCGTAGGTGAGCAGCGTCATGTCATGGGCGATGTCGGATATGCCGCCGCCTTCGTAACGGGTGACGAACTCCCGCGTGCGCCAGAGCATCGGCTGGGCGAAACCGAAGATATGGCGCGGCGTGAACACCGGCGCCATCGCCTTGCGCGACCGTTTCCAGACCTCGCCCTCGGCGGTCAGCAGGCCGTCGCGCAAGATCGGCCGCAGGATTTTCTGGCGCACCGTCGCCATCTTGTAGTTCTTGGCGTTGTCGACCAGCACGTGGCGGATCAGGCCCGGATCGTTGGCAACGATGAGATGTCCACCAACGCCACTCGCCGAGATCCAGGGCTCGTTGTAGGTATGCTCCCCCCACAGTTCGAGCGGGTTGCGGTAGACGATGCGGATCATCTCCAGCGTCGAGGGAGGCGTCGTGCGCGGCTTTGGCGCCGGGGGGACGAAGGGGGCGGGCTGGATGTCCATGGGCTGCTCCGCTGATACACCAATGTAGTGGCTGGCAATCCGGGCGTCCATGGGACCGAACGGCAGGCACGAACCATGCGACCCGGGACGTGCGGCAGACAGTCCGTTCAGGCAATTGTGACCGCCTCCCTGGCGGTGTCGCCTTGTCCGCGGCCATGGCCTGCCGTAGGTCACGGTCACCAACAGATACCGCCAAACGAAGGAGCCCGCCTTGAAGCACCAGTTGAACATCATCATCGGCAGCACGCGGCCCGGCCGCGCCGGACCGGTTTTCGCCGAGTGGCTGGAGAGGTTCGCGCGCGAGCATGGAAAATTCGAGCCGGTGCTGACCGACATCGATACGTTCAAGCTTCCGGTGCTGGACGAACCGCACCATCCAAGGCTTGGCAACTACCAGAACGACCATACCAAGGCCTGGTCCAAGGCGATCGATGCCGCCGACGCCTTTGTCTTCGTCGCGCCGGAATACAATTATTTCGTGGCGCCGGCGATCGTCAACGCGATCGACTATCTCTTGCGCGAATGGAAATACAAGCCCGCCGGCATTTTCAGCTATGGCGGCGTCTCCGGCGGTCTGCGCGCGGCGCAGGCGCTGAAGCCATTGCTGACCTCGGTGGGCGTCATGCCGATCCCGGAAGGTGTCGCGCTGCCGATGTATCAGAAACTGCTCGACGAGAAAGGCGCTTTCAGCGCCAGCGAGCAGGTGCGCGGCGGCGCCAAGACCATGCTGGACGAGCTGTCGCGCTGGAGCGAGGCCTTGAAGCCGATGCGGGCTGCCTGAAAGCATCGGCTTTCCGCCAAAAGCTTGGCTTGCTCATGCCATAAAGAGGTGGAATGTTCGCGCAAATGAACGAGCCGGGGGGCAGTTCGACTTGCGCTTGCTGTTTGCCTTGCTGCTGATGCTCACGGCCACCGCCGCCGCGGTGGCGGAGCGGCGCGTGGCGCTGGTCATCGCCGATGACGACTACCGCCTGGTCCGGCCACTCGCCAATCCGGTCCATGACGGCGAGGCGATGGGAGCGGCATTGAAGAAGCTCGGCTTCGAGGTCGTCCTCGAAACCAATCGCGATCTGCGACGGATGCGCCGCGCGCTCGACGATTTTCGCGAGGATGCCAGAGGCGCCGACGTGGCGCTCGTCTATTTCTCCGGCCACGGCGTCGAAATCTCGGGCGACAACCGGCTGCTGCCGGTCGACGCCGACGCCTCCTCGCTCGATGCGCTGGAGAAGACCAGCCTGCCGCTGGAAGAGGTGCGCGACACCGTGGCGGCCACTGCCAAGGTCGGCCTGATCATGCTCGATGCCTGCCGCAGCGATCCGTTTTCGGGCACGATGGGCGAAGGGCGAGGCGCGACATCGCTGGCAAAGGATGTCGCGGAAAAAGTCCGGCCGGGTCTCGGCCGGATTGGCCGCGCCGAAAACATCCTGTTCGCGTTCTCGGCCGCACCGGGCGAGACGGCGGCCGACGGGACCGGCCAGAATTCGCCGTTCACGACAGCGCTGACCAAATATCTCGGCACCGACGGGCTCGAGATCCGCTCGGTGCTGACACTGGTGCAGCAGGAGGTCTATGACCTGTCTCGCGGCAAACAGCTACCCTATGTCGAGAGTGGCCTGCCGAAGCTGTTCTTTGCCGCATCGGCCAAGGAACAGCTGCCTGAGCGCGAGCGCCTGCTGCTCGCCATGGCCGACGTGACACCGGAAATGCGCGGCGAGGTCGAGCAGATTGCCAGCGATGCCGACATGCCGCTGGCGCCACTCTATGGCGCGCTGATCAGCTCCGACGCCAGCCACCTCTCGGCGGACAGCCTGAATGCCAGGCTGCACGAGGCGGCCGACGCCTTCGTCAAGGTGCGCGGCGAGATGAGGACGCTCGCCTCCGACGATCCGCAAGTGACGGAACTGCGCCGGCAGGCCGAGGTGCAGCTATCGCTCGGCGCCTTCGATGGCGCGCGCGCCATCCTCGCCAGGGCCGCCGACATCGACAATGTCTCGCGCAACGCCTTGAAGGTCAATTTCGTCAGCCGCACGCTGTCGGAGGCGGCGACGCGTTTTCTGTCCGGCGGTGCGGCACGCGCCGATCTCGACTACGCCACGGCCATCAAGGACTATGAATCGGTGCTGGCCCTTTACGGCGAGGCCGGACAGACCTCGCTGACGCTGGACGACGCCGATCGCCAGATCCGGACGCTGGACGACCTTGGCAAGCTCTACACCCTTATCGGCAACACCGATGCGGCAGGCCGCGCCTTTGCGGCACTGGTATCCAATCTCGAGCTGCGTTCGGCCCAGGAAACCGATCCGAGCGTCAAGCGCGATTTCGCCGTCAGCCACATCAAGCTCGGCAACATCAGGCTGGCGCAGGGCGACCTGCCGGAAGCGCTTGAGAACTATCAGACCGCCAGAACCATGCTCAGGGATTTGACTGCGGCCGAGCCCGATCGTCTGCCGTGGTTCGGCGACTTCGCCATGGCCGACGACAAGATCGGCGATGTGCTGGTGACGCAAGGCGATCTGGCTGGAGCTTCGCGGGTCTACCAGGAAAGCCTGTCGATCAAGAAGCAGCTTGCCGACAACGAACCCGAGCGCGCCGAGCTGCAGCGCGACCTGACCATCAGCTATGACGAGATCGGCGCGCTGGCGCGCACCGCCGGCCAGTTGGACAACGCCCAGGCGGCCTATGAAGAGAGCCTGAAGGTCCGATTGGCGCTGGCCGAAAAGAAGCCGCAGGATGCCGAGCGGCAGCGCGATGTCTCGGTCAGCCATACGACGATCGGCAACCTCAAGCGCGAGCGGAGCGATGCGGTGGGCGCACTCGCGGCCTATCGGGCAAGCCAGGCGATTGTCGAACGATTGGTGGACCGCGACCCGGACAACACCGAGCTGAAGCGCGACCTGTCTGTCGGCAATGCCAAGATCGGCAATGCGCTGAGCGACCAGGAAAAATGGCCGGATGCGCTGTCGGCTTACAGGCAAGCCCTCTCGTTGGCCCGCGTGCTGGCGGCCGGCGACCCGAACAATACGGATTGGCAGCGCGACCTCTCCGTCAGCCTCGAAAAGGTCGCCGGCATTCTGGAAATACAAGGCGACCGGGCGGGCGCGCTCAAGGCCTACACCGACAGTTTCGTCATCGCCGACCGGCTGGCCAAGCTCGATCCTGCCAATGCCGACTGGCAGCGCGACCTGTCGATCACGCTGTCCGAAATCGGCATGCTCAAGGGCAAGCAGCGCGACTTCAAGGGCGCGCGGCGGGCCTTCCAGGACAGCCTCGACATCCGCCAGCAGCTTGCCCAGTCCGACCCCAACAATGCCACCTGGCAGCGCGACCTTGTGGTGGCCATGATCGACTATGCTCAGGTCGCCAAGAACCCCAAGCCGGTGCTTTCCCAGGCGCTCGACATGACGCTGGAACTTGATCGGACCGGGCGGCTGGCGCCGCGATACAAGTTCATGATCAAGTTTCTCAGGGACCGGCTGGCCAAGGCCAGATAAGGCCTGGAGAGAGCGCGTCATGGACAGCCGGCCCGTTCCCGGGGAAATGCCTGCAAACCTTGGAAAAACCGCCTTTAGCGCCTATATCTAATGTATATTAGAGGCGCGATTCGGGGCCGATTTTTCGCGCCGTGCGAGCGGCATCCAGACAACAGGTTTTCATGAGCGATCAGATCGACAACATCAACGGCGCTGAAGCCGAATACGGCGCCGATTCCATCAAGGTTTTGAAGGGGTTGGATGCCGTGCGCAAACGCCCCGGCATGTATATCGGCGACACCGACGACGGTTCTGGCCTGCATCACATGGTCTATGAGGTGGTCGACAATGCGATCGACGAGGCGCTGGCCGGTCACGCCGACCTCGTCACCGTGACGCTGAACCCCGACGGTTCGGTCACCGTGATCGACAATGGGCGCGGCATTCCGACCGATATCCACACCGGAGAAGGCATTTCGGCGGCTGAAGTGATCATGACTCAGCTGCATGCCGGCGGCAAGTTCGACCAGAATTCCTACAAGGTCTCGGGCGGCCTGCATGGCGTCGGCGTCTCGGTGGTCAATGCGCTTTCGGCCTGGTTGAAACTGAAAATCCGCCGTAACGGCCAGATCTTCGAAATGAGCTTCACGCATGGCAATGCCGACGCGCCGCTGAAGGCGACAGGCAGCTATAAACAGGACAAGCAGCCGGGCACCTATGAAGGGCGCAGCGGCAGCGAGATCACCTTCTTCCCGTCGACCGAGACCTTCACCATGGTCGAATTCGACTTCGGGACGCTGGAACACCGGCTGCGTGAGCTTGCTTTCCTCAATTCCGGCGTGCGCATCGTCCTGACCGATGCCCGTCACGCCGACGTCGTGCGCCATGAACTGCACTATGATGGCGGGCTGGAAGAATTCGTCAAATATCTCGACCGGGTCAAGAAGCCGCTGATCGACAAGCCGATCGCTATCAAGGCCGAGCGCGACGGGATAACCGTCGAAGTGGCGATGTGGTGGAACGACAGCTACCACGAGAACGTGCTGGCCTTCACCAACAACATCCCACAACGCGACGGCGGCACCCATCTGGCCGGCTTCCGCGGCGCACTGACGCGCCAGATCACCGGCTATGGCGAATCCTCGGGCCTGACCAAGAAGGAAAAAGTCTCGCTGATCGGCGATGACTGCCGCGAAGGCCTGACGGCGGTGCTTTCGGTCAAGGTTCCCGATCCGAAGTTCTCCTCGCAGACCAAGGACAAGCTGGTTTCGTCGGAAGTCCGCCCCGTCGTCGAAGGCTTGGTCAACGAAGCGCTCGGCACCTGGCTGGAGGAGCACCCTGCAGAGGGCAAGGTGGTCGTCGACAAGGTGATCCAGGCGGCGGCGGCGCGTGAAGCGGCGCGCAAGGCACGCGACATCACCCGCAAGAGCTCGCTCGGCGTCACCTCGCTGCCCGGCAAGCTGGCCGACTGCCAGGAACGCGACCCGGCGAAATCCGAAATCTTCATCGTCGAGGGTGATTCCGCCGGCGGCTCGGCCAAGGGTGGCCGGTCGCGCCAGAACCAGGCGATCCTGCCGTTGCGCGGCAAGATCCTCAATGTCGAACGGGCGCGCTTCGACCGCATGCTCGGCTCCGACATGATCGGCACGCTGATCACCGCGCTCGGCACCTCGATCGGCAAGGATGAATTCAACGCCGACAAGCTGCGCTACCACAAGATCATCCTGATGACCGACGCCGACGTCGACGGCGCCCACATCCGCACCTTGCTGCTCACCTTCTTCTTCCGGCAGATGCCGGAGCTGATCGAGCGCGGCCATCTCTATATCGCCCAGCCGCCGCTCTACAAAGTGACGCGCGGCAAGAGTTCGCAATACATCAAGGACGAGAGCGCCTTCGAGGAATTCCTGATCGGCTCGGGGCTGGAAGAAGCATCGCTTTCGCTCGGATCGGGCGAGGTTCGTGCCGGGCAGGATTTGCGCGGCGCCATCGACGACGCGCTGGCCGTGCGTCAGCTGATCAACGGCCTGCACACACGCTACAACAGAGGCGTGGTCGAACAGGCGGCGATCGCCGGCGGGCTCAACCCGGACGTCTTCACCGATCTTGGCCGCGCCAACGCCATGGCCGACCGGGTCGCAAAACGCCTCGACATCATCGCCGAGGACACCGAGCGCGGCTGGACCGGCCGTATGTCGACCTCGAACGAAGGCGTCGGCGGCTATGTGTTCGAGCGCACGGTGCGCAGCGTCAAGGAATACGCGCATCTCGATCTGGCGCTGATCAACTCGGCCGATGCACGCCAGCTCGACCGCTACGCACAACGTCTTAGCGACGTCTACGGGTCGCCGCCGGTGCTGCGCCGCAAGGATGTCTCCGAAACCATCTCGGGGCCGCTGGCGTTGCTCAACGCCGTCTTTGCGACCGGCCGCAAGGGCCTGACCATGCAGCGCTACAAGGGTCTCGGCGAGATGAACGCCGAACAGCTGTGGGAAACCACGCTCGATCCGAACGTGCGCTCGCTGCTGCAGGTCAAGGTCAACGACGCGACGGATGCGGACAGTCTGTTCTCGCGGCTGATGGGCGATGAAGTCGAACCGAGGCGCGAATTCATCCAGGACAACGCGCTGTCGGTCGCCAACCTGGATATCTGAGCCCCGATCCGCTTCTACGCTTGCGGGCTCGCCGCCGGAGCCGCCTAGCTCGGCTCCAGCTTGCGGCCGAGGTCGATAGCGTCGCGCAACACCTCCAGATGCGAGCGCGGCGCAACGCCGGCCGGCGCGGTGACCTCGACACCGGTCGCCGCCAACGACCAATAGAGCGTGTGGGTGAAGATGCGGCCGCGGGAGCCGCGCAGCTCGACCTGGATATTCTCCACGCCCGGGCCGAAATTTTCCGTCATCGGGCCGGAGATCGGGTCACCTGTCAGCCAGCCATTGCCGTGGTCGAAGATGTTAGTCCAGCGCGTCGCGGCGAACACCGCGCCATGATGCGCCGCCCGCTGTGGTTTGCCTGAACGGCTGCGCCCTTCCTGATAAGGCACGATCCCGCCGGCTGCCGTGTCAGCGATCGGCGGGCATGCCGAGAACAGCCGCTCGGCGATACCGCGCCTGAATTCGGCGAGATCATGCGTCACCAGAAACTCGCTATGGGTCAGCGGACTGCCTAGCGTGATGAAATCGCTGATCTTCCATGGCAACGGATGGTCGGCATCGCCAGTGCGCAGTTGTCGGTAGAGCTCCCATTGGTCGCGCCGGAAGCCGGCGAGGTCGTCCAGCCTGTCAGGCCATGCCGAACCGTCGGCAATAAGCGTGGCCTTGTCGATGGCGTGGATGGCCTTCAGTTTCGTCTTGTCGCGGATGGCCTCCAGTTTTCGGGGTCTGAAATCGGCCCATAATATCTGCAACAGATCGTAGGCGATCATCGATCCAAGGCTGTGCGACACCAGCACGATCCGGTCGTAGGCATCGTCCATCATCAGCCCTTTCAGCAGCCTCAGGCCGCGGTCGCGGATCAGCGCCCGCTTCTCGACCGTCGCCGCTTCCGCGCGCACATAGGCAGCGACATCGCCGAAATAGGGAAGACCAAACCGGTCCACCGCCCAGATGATGAATGAGGCCAGGATGGTGACGAGCAGGCCGGCGGCCAAGGAGATATACT
The DNA here is from genome assembly GCF_040318045.1 of Mesorhizobium sp. M1338. Taxonomy (NCBI): domain Bacteria; kingdom Pseudomonadati; phylum Pseudomonadota; class Alphaproteobacteria; order Hyphomicrobiales; family Phyllobacteriaceae; genus Mesorhizobium; species Mesorhizobium sp. M1338. Next base: position 130,466 of record NZ_JAMYLL010000006.1, read on the forward strand.
GCTGCCAAACCGACGTCGCGAGCGCGAGCGCCGCGCACAGGACGACGATGACGGCAAGAAGCGTGACGAGATAGAGCTTGCGGGCGTCGCGCGGAATGTCGGTGGGCTTGCGCCACAGCAGATTCGTCACCCAGGCGGCAAGCCGGCCCCGCGTCGTGCCCTGCGTGATGTCGGCCCAGTAAAGCTCGTAGAAATCGGTACGGCGGCCATCGACGTCGTAGGGCGTGGTGATGCGGCGAAGTTCGTATGAATTGGTCCGGCTGTCGGGTGTGATCCAGCTCCGGTTGATCTTCGCGCCGGCGGGGTCGGCCGGATCGGCGACATGGGCATAGAACGGCGCGCGGGCGGGATCGTGGCTCCAGACAGCCTGGACAAAGCCGCGCAGCGTATCCATCGGCCGCTGTTCGCCCATGCCATGCACGATCACCACCGCCTGACTGGGCTTGCGCGGCGCTTTCCCGGTGGGCGGCGATGCGATGGGGTCGGGCACCAACGTCTCCGTTGACGACAATCCCGTCAGCGAGACGGGATTTCGTCATCGTAGCCTGGAAATCGCCGTCAAGCCAAGAAAAAGCCCGGCGCGAGCCGGGCGTTCCTTGGCGTGTCTCGGTGCTGATTCCCGATCAGTGATCCATCGCTTTGACGATCTCTTCGGTCATTTTCTTGGCATCGCCGAGCAGCATCATCGTGCCGTCCTTGTAGAACAGCGTGTTGTCGATGCCGGCGTAGCCGGAGCCGAGCGAGCGCTTGACGAACAGGCAGGTACGGGCCTTGTCGACGTCGAGGATCGGCATGCCGTAGATCGGCGACGACTTGTCGTCACGGGCCGAAGGGTTGGTGACGTCGTTGGCGCCGATGACATAGGCGACGTCCGCCTGCGCGAATTCGGAGTTGATGTCCTCGAGCTCGAACACTTCGTCGTAGGGCACATTGGCTTCGGCGAGCAGCACGTTCATGTGGCCAGGCATGCGGCCGGCGACCGGATGAATGGCGTACTTCACGTCGACGCCATTGGCCTTGAGCTTGTCGGCCATTTCGCGCAGCGCGTGCTGGGCCTGGGCGACCGCCATGCCGTAGCCCGGCACGATAATGACCTTCTGCGCGTTCATCATCAGGTAGGCGGCGTCGTCGGCCGACCCCTGCTTGACCGTGCGCTCGAGGCCGTCGTCGGCCGCGGCTGCCGTCTCGCCGCCGAAGCCGCCAAGGATGACGGAGATGAAGCTTCGGTTCATGCCCTTGCACATGATGTAGGACAGGATCGCGCCGGACGAGCCGACCAGCGCGCCGGTGATGATCAGCGCCAGATTGCCGAGCGTGAAGCCGAGGGCCGCCGCCGCCCAGCCGGAATAGGAGTTCAGCATCGAGACGACGACCGGCATGTCGGCGCCGCCGATCGGGATGATGAGAAGGACCCCCAGGACGAGCGAGGCCACGACGATCAGCCAGAACACCAGCTTCGACTCGGTGGTGACCAGGAGCACGATCAGCACGATGAGTGCCACGCCAAGCGCTGCGTTGATGAAGTGGCGGCCGCCGATCATGATCGGCTTGCCCGACATGCGGCCATCGAGCTTGAGGAAGGCGATGACCGAGCCGGTGAAGGTGATGGCGCCGATGGCGACGCCGAGGCTCATCTCAATCAGCGCCTGGGCGTGGATGTCGGCGACCGTGCCGATACCGAAACTCTCAGGCGCATAGATCGCCGCAGCCGCCACCATCACGGCGGCAAGGCCGACGAGCGAGTGGAAGGCGGCGACAAGCTGCGGCATCGAGGTCATGGCGATGCGGCGCGCGGTGACGGCGCCGACACCGCCGCCAAGGGCAAGACCGAGCACGATCAGGCCGAAGCGTCCGGCCGAAGGGGTCGCCAGCGCCAGCGTGGTGGCGATGGCAATGCCCATGCCGATCATGCCGTAGAGGTTGCCCTGGCGGCTGGTGGTCGGGTGCGACAGCCCGCGTAGCGCCATGATGAACAGGACGCCGGAAACAAGGTAGAGGAAGGACGCGAAGTTGGCGTTCATGGCGCTCTACTTGTCCTTCTTCTTGTACATGGCCAGCATGCGCTGGGTGACGAGGAAGCCGCCGAAGATGTTGACCGAAACCAGCATCAAGGCGACGAAGCCGAAGCCCGCGGCGATGCCGGAGGCCGCGATGCCGACGGCAAGCAATGCGCCGACGACGATGACCGAGGAGATGGCGTTGGTGACGGCCATCAGCGGCGTGTGCAAAGCGGGGGTCACCGACCAGACGACATAATAGCCGACGAAGATCGCCAGCACGAAAATGGCGAATCGGAAGACGAAGGGATCGATGGCGCCGCCGGACAAAGCGTGCGCGGCATCACCCGCCGCCTCGGCGCCACCAGGCGCGGTCGCCATATTGTGCACCGCCAGCCGAACGGCGGCGGAGGCCTGGTCGAGCTGATCGAGGGCTTTCTGCAGGGTCTGATCCATCACGCAATGCCTTTCGACTTCGACGAAGGCGACTTGGACGCGGCTGCCTTCTTGGGAGCGGCCTTCTTCGGTTTGGCCGAAGCGTCGGCGACCATGGTCTTGGCCGTAATTGCCGCCGGCTCGACATATTGGCCCTTTGGCGGCTGCTGGTCGGCCTTGGCGAAGGCCGGATGAACCACCTTGCCGCCATCGGTCAGCATCGTCGCCTTGACCAGGTCGTCGTCTCGATTGATGGCAAGCGTCTTGGTCGCCTTGTCGACCAGCGTCTCGAGGAAGGCGAACAGGTTCCTGGCGTAAAGCAGCGATGCCGACGCCGCGATGCGGCCGGGCACATTGAGATGGCCGACGATCTTGACGTTGTTGGCCGTGGTGACGACCTGGCCTGACACGGCGCCCTCGACATTACCGCCGCGCTCGAGCGCCAGGTCGACGAGCACCGAGCCCGGCTTCATCGAGGCAACCATCGCCGCCGAAACCAGCTTCGGCGCCGGACGGCCGGGGATCAGCGCCGTGGTGATGACGATATCCTGCTTGGCGATATGCTCGGCGGTGAGGGCCGCCTGCTTGGCCTGGTATTCCTTCGACATTTCCTTGGCGTAGCCACCGGCCGTCTCGGCAGCCTTGAACTCCTCGTCCTCGACCGCGAGGAACTTCGCGCCAAGCGAGGCGACCTGTTCCTTGGCGGCGGGGCGAACGTCGGTGGCGGTGACGACCGCGCCAAGCCGACGCGCGGTGGCGATCGCCTGCAGGCCGGCAACACCGACGCCCATGACGAAGACCTTTGCCGCCGGCACCGTGCCGGCCGCGGTCATCATCATCGGCAGCGCCCGGTCATATTCCGAAGCGCCGTCGATGACCGCCTGGTAGCCAGCCAGGTTGGCCTGCGAGGACAGAACATCCATCGACTGCGCCCGGGTGATACGCGGCATGAATTCCATCGAGAAAGCAGTGACGCCGGCCTTGGCCAGGGCTGCCACGGCGGCGTCGTTGCCATAGGGATCCATGATTGCGATGACCGCTGTGCCCGGCTTGTAGCTCTTCAGCTCGGCATCCGTCGGTCGACGCACCTTCAGCACGACATCGGCCTTGGCGACATCCGAAACCTTGCCGACGGCGGCACCGGCCTTGGCGAATTCCTCGTCGGGGATGCGCGACCGGGTGCCGGCACCGGTCTCGACGACGATTTCGAAGCCCAGCGCCGCCAGCCGTTTCACCGTATCGGGCGAGGCTGCGACGCGCGGCTCGTTGGCATCGAGTTCACGAGGGATGAATACCGTCTGTCCCACCGCGTGATCCTTTCGGCGGGAAGCTCGTTCCCGCAAGATGCCGGCCGGCCTCGCGGCGGCGGCGTGGACAAGGTGTCGGAAAATCTATCGGAGGATAAAGGCGCCGGCGGCCATAATCAGCACGAACAGGATGGTCGCCGAGAAGAAGCCGCCCGCGAAGAAGCCGAAGGCCATCGCCAGGAGCAGGGCTCCGCAGAAAAGTGATCCGTATTTGGCCAGCATGAGGAAGCCCGCATAGGTGCGGTCATGCTCGGCATAGTCCATCTTCGCGCCCAGTTCGACAGGACCGGTCGGCGAGTGATCAGCCATAGGAATACCCCTTCGAAGACATCTTTCAGGCACATAGCGAAAAGCCGGGCCGAGAGCAATGGCGCTATTGCCGCATCGCAGCGACAACTGCCTCAACGGAAATTTGAAGCCGGTGCCGACATGACGCCGGAGCCCGACCCCGGATTCGGGCGCCTGATGCGAAGATGCTCAGAAAGGGGGTCGAGGCAGACGGTTGCGCTGCCTCAAGTGGCGCTGTCAGCCGGCAAGGTGCGGGAAAAGCCCGAGCAGTCCGACGACAATCAGATAGAGCGCGACGATGTAGTTCAATAGCCTTGGCATGACGAGGATCAGCACGCCGGCGATCAGCGAGATGAGCGGGGTGAGCGCAAGCGTGGAAATGGTCATGTCGGGTTCCTTCTGGGAGATCCGTCGAAATGCAGATGCCGAGCGTCAAAACGCGCCATCATCAGAACGCCTGTCCGGCTGGAAAGCTCCAGACGCTCCGCAAAAATCGGAAGCCTCAGGCGGCGTCGCGATAATATTTCGCTGTCGGCACGATGGACAGGGGTGTCAGTCCGTTGATGGCCGGATTGGCAAACATCAGCCGCTGTTCCGTCGACGTCGACCTGAAGAATGGGAACCGTTCGAGCGTCAGTCGCATATTCTCGCCGGCGGGGATTTCGAACAGAGCGATCGGGGCAAGAACGCCCGGAAATACTTTTCCCTCGGTTCTCTGCACGGCATTGAAGTAACGGGAATAAAAATTGGAATGCTCGATCTTGACCGGCGTAAGGACCGAGTTCTGGCCAAAGTAGCGCGAGGCCACCATGGCAAGCCTGAGTGTCAGGAAAGGCAACACTCCGGGCGCCGGTGCACTGTCGGGATCGGTTGCGAAGCGGGTTCCGTCTATGAAGGTTTCTCCGCGGGCAAGTCGCTCGATCAGCACTTCCGGATAGGCATCGACGGAGGGCGAATGCGGGTGCTCGCTGGAAATGTAATGGAAGCGGATCGTGCTGACCAATTCGCCATAGCAATAGACACCGAACCGGTAGGAATTGGGCAGATCGTCCCAACGGTCCTCGAACATTCCGCTGGCGATTGGGCCGCACATGCCTGAGCGCAGGTAGGATTTATAGCGAAGCCGGTAAATCGCCTCCAGATCCTCGCCTCCGGTAATGAGGCGATAATCGACATGCTCCAGCTGTTGCATGATCGATCGGTTCAGCACCGAATCCCCGGCCGCGCTGATCGCGCCCGGCGCATTCCTTGCACCCCTTGCAGCATCCATCATCTGTCCTCGAAATTCCGCCTACGGACAAGCTATTCGAGTGGAAGTGAGACACAAGCTGAAATTTGGATGTTGTTGATTTACCTTCTGTTAACCTTAACAGCCGGACCCGCCCCTTTGAGAACGTCTTAGTGGGGATTACGCCCCGAAAAGGATTTGGATCATTGCCTCCAAGGCATCGCACCCCGTCAATAAAGGTGCGTGAGCTAAGCCAACGCTTGAGCTGTCGGTCACGGCGCTAAATGGCTGTCCGCTTGCCGATGAGACGCAGGTCAGCGGCGAAGGGCCAAGTGACATTCGACATCGTCTCGATACCCGACGCACTGAGCGCGGCACCGAACAGGAAGCCCTGCACGAGATCGGGTTTGACCTGCGAGGCCAGGATCTTGAGTTGTTCGAAGGTCTCGACGCCTTCGACGGTCACGGAAAGTCCCAGCGGCCGCGACAGGTTGACGATGCCCTTGAGCAGTTCCAATGAACGCGGGTTCTGGGTAACGTCCATCAGGAACGAGCGGTCGATTTTGATCTTGTCGAGCGGCAGCTTATGCAGATAGCTCAGGCTCGAATAGCCCGTGCCGAAATCGTCGAGCGCGATGCGCACGCCAATCTGCTTCAATTCCTCGATGTACTGGCGTGTCAGCGACTTGTCGTCGAGCAGCGCCGTTTCGGTGACCTCGATTTCCAGCCGGCCAGCGGCGAGACCGGAACTCGCCAGCGCGTCGCGAACCTTCTGGATGACATCGCGGCTGCGGAAATCCTTGGCGGAGAGATTGACCGAGACGCTGGTCTGGTCGGGCCAGTTGGCGCATTCGGTACAGGCTGCCTGCAGCACGAAGGTGCTGATCTCGGAAATGATGCCCATTTCCTCGGCCAGCGGAATGAAGATGCTGGGCGAGATCGGCCCGAGATCGGGATGGTCCCAGCGGCACAGCGCCTCGCAACCGGCGATGCGCATCGTGTTCATTGCCACGATCGGCTGGTAGACTACCCGCAATTCCTTGCTTTCCACCGCGCTGCGCAGATCCGCCTTCATCAGCTGACGGTTGCGGAACGCGGCGTCCATTGCCGCCTCGAACAGCCGCCAGCCGTTCTTGCCGAGCTCCTTGGCCTTGTAGAGCGCCAGGTCCGCCTTGACGATCATGGCGTCGACATCGGTATCCTTCACCCGCGACAGCACGGCGCCGCCGCTGGCCTGGACCCGCAGGCCGTGACCGGCGACGTCGACTTCTCCTTGCAGGCCGGCGAAAATCTCGTCGAGCTGGCTGGTCAGATGGCTCTCATCCTCGACGCGGTCGAAGAAGATCATGAACTCGTCGCCGCCGAAACGACTGACCGTTATGCCTTGCCCGGCAATGGCGGCAAGCCGCTCGGCAACGGCGTAGATCAAGCCGTCGCCGATCGGATGGCCGAGCGTGTCGTTGACGCTCTTGAAATCGTCGAGGTCGAGTACCGCCAGGCCGCAGAGCCGGTCGCGATCGCCGGACGCCATGGCCTCGCCGATCAACTCGTGGAAATAGGCACGGTTGGGCAGGCCGGTAAGATTGTCGTAACGCGCCATGAAGCGGATCTTGTCTTCCGCCTCGACGCGCGCCGTCACGTCCTCGAAGGTGATGACGCCCAGCTCCTGGCTGCCTTCGCGAGCCGAGAATTCATAGTGCTGGCCGTTGGCGAGGGAAACCAGCACCTTGCGGTCGCGGCCCTCGCGCAGCGCGCGCGTCAATTGGGCCTCGATGTAGCGGCAATCCTTCGGTGCCAACATGCCGGCGGCGACGCCGCGCATCAAAAGACCGTGGATGGACCGCCCAAGCAGCGCATCCCCGGACTTGAGCGACATCAGATGGGCGGCTTCGGCATTGGCTACCGCCACGCGGCCGTTGGGGCCGAGCATGACCAGGCCGTGTGACATGGTGTTGAGGGCGCGATCGAACCTGTGCGCGAGCTTCTTTGCTTCCTTGTGGCCGATGACCGCCGAGAAAAGCACGTCGCGGACGTGGTCGGCGCTGTTGATCGTGATAAACGTCAACGGGATGATCATCAGCCCCAGAACGACCGAGGGGATATCCATGCGCAGCAAGAGTGCAAGTGCTGCCGGACCAATGAAGGTCACGGAAAAAATCCGCACCATGAGCGGAGATCCGTAGTTCCGGCCAACAACCGTCACCAAGGTTGCGATGGCCAGCGACGTCGCGGCCAGTTCGGCAAAGGGATCGGGATAGACATAGATCGATATGAAGCACAGCGCGCCCAGGCCGAGGCCCTGCAGGCTGCCCTTGAGGATATAATTGCGCTCCCACCGCCGCGCCTCTTGGACATTGGCTATTACACCGCCCGCCTTCCGGAAGTCGCGAATGCCGAAGTAGCGGAAAAGGCTGATGGACAGCAGACTAAAAGAGAAAGCCAGGAACAATGAATTGTGCGTGCGCAAGTAGATCATGAATCCGAGGATCCAGTAGCACACGCCGCCAATCACCAGCATGTGAGCGTTGTCGAACAACGACCGCACAAACTGGATATAAACATCCGCCGGGATGTTTTCGGTCTTTGTTCTGCCCATATCGTCGGCCCAACGCTAGGCCTCGTCATCCCACATCCGCCTTAAGAAAGGCTTAGAACAGTGGCTTTGGCCCGGTTGCCGAAGGAGCGCAAAAGCAGGACAGACCGGAAAATCAAGCTTCAGGTAAACAAGGCCTTCACTCGGCGGCCTGAAGTGCCGCCCCCGCCGGTGCGTTTGCGAGGCGCTGGAGCAACCGGGAGCGCTCGCCGGCTGCCTTTTCGGCGCTGGCCTGCCGTACGTGTCCATAGCCGCGAATGAGGCTGGGCACCGAGGCAAGGGCAACCGCCGCATCGACCCTGGCCGGCGCCAGCGCCCCGGCGATTAGCTCCAGATCCGCCTCGTACTGTGCCAGGAGCTGCCGCTCCATGCGCCGCTCGGCGGTGTAGCCGAACGGGTCGAAGGCGGTGCCGCGCAGGCCCTTCATCGCCGCCAGCAGGCGAAATCCCTTCATCATCCAGGGGCCGAAGCTCGATTTCCTCGGTTTGCCGTCATTGCCGCGGCGGCCCATGATCGGCGGCGCAAGGTGGAATTCGAGTTTGTCGTAGCTCTGGAACTGCTTGCCCAATTCGGCGGCGAACGAGCCGTCGGTATAGAGCCGCGCCACCTCGTACTCGTCCTTGATCGCCATCAGCTTGAACAGGTTCCTGGCGGCGGCTTCCGACACCGCGGTCGAACCGGGCACGGCCTTCGCTTCTGCGGCGCGCAATAGGGCCAGTCTTTCGGCATAACGCCTGCCATAGGCGCCGTTCTGATAGGCGGTCAGGAATGCCACGCGACGGGCAATGATGTCGTCCAGGGTCTCGGCGACATCGGCGGCCTGGCCGGTCTTTCCAGCGACGGTTGGGCCCGGCTGGGCGACAAGGCCGCGCACGAAGTCCGGCTGGTGGGCGGCCCGACGGCCCCAGCGGAAGGCGGCGATGTTCATCGCCACGGCTTCGCCATTGAGCTCGATCGCCTTCTCGACGGCTTCGGCTGAGAGCGGCAAGCCGCCATGCTGGAAGGCAAAACCGAGCATGAACATGTTGGCGCCGAGCGAGTTGCCGAACAGTGCCGTGGCGGTGCGGGTGGCGTCGAAGAAATGCGCCTTGTCGTCCCCGGCAGCGGTGCGGATCGCCTTCTTCAGGCGCTCTGTCGGCAACGAGAAATCGGCCGAACGGGCAAATTCGCCGGGCATGATCTCGGCGGTGTTGGCGAGGAAGATGGTATGGCCCTCGCGCACCGCGGTCAGCACCTTCTTGGCGCCCGACACGACGAGATCGCAGCCAAGCACGAGATCGGCCTTTCCCGCCGAAACGCGGATGGCATGGATGTCGTCCGGAGTACGGGCGATACGGACATGGGTGAACACCGAACCGCCCTTCTGGGCAAGACCGGCCATGTCGATCATGCCGCAACCCTTGTCCTCGAGATGGGCGGCCATGCCGAGCACGGCACCGACAGTGACGACACCGGTGCCGCCGACGCCATCGATGATCGCTGCCCAGCCTTGCTCGCCCAGCGGGAATTCGGCGGGCGTCGGCACGCCGTCGAGCGGGTTGGCCTTGCCGGCAAGGCCTTCGGCCTTGCGAATCTTGGCACCATGCACGGTGACGAAGGACGGGCAGAAGCCGTTGACGCAGGAGAAGTCCTTGTTGCAGCTCGACTGGTCGATCCTGCGCTTGCGGCCGAATTCGGTCTCGACCGGCTGGATCGAGACGCAGTTCGACTGCACGCCGCAATCGCCGCAGCCTTCGCAGACAAGTTCGTTGATGAAGACGCGCTTGTCGGGATCGGGAAAGGTGCCGCGCTTGCGGCGGCGGCGTTTTTCGGCGGCGCAGGTCTGGTCGTAGAGCAAGACCGATACGCCCTTGACGTCCCGCAGTTCGCGCTGGACGAGATCGAGATCGTCGCGGTGATGGATGGTGGCGCCGGCCGGGAATTCGGCCTTACCGGCATATTTGTCGGGTTCGTCGGTGACGATGGCGATGCGATCGACGCCCTCGGCCCGCACCTGCCTGGCGATCATATCGACGGTCAGACCGCCTTCGTGCGGCTGGCCGCCGGTCATGGCGACGGCGTCGTTGTAGAGGATCTTGTAGGTGATGTTGGCGTCGGTCGACAGCGCGAAGCGGATCGCCAGCGTGCCGGAATGGTTGTAGGTGCCGTCGCCGAGATTCTGGAAGATGTGGCCACGCTTCGAGAACGGCGCCTGGCCGACCCATTGCGCGCCCTCGCCGCCCATGGCCGTGAACCCGACGGTGTTGCGGTCCATCCACAGCGCCATGAAATGGCAACCAATGCCGGCCCCGGCAATCGAGCCGTCCGGCACCTTGGTCGACGAATTGTGCGGGCAGCCGGAACAGAAGAACGGCGTGCGCGAGCCGATGTCGGTGGCGTCGGCGAGCATTGCCTGGAACTGACGCAGCTTGGCCACCCGTGCCGAAATCTCCTCGGACGGACCGATGGTCCTGATGATCCTCTCGCCAAGCGCGATGGCGATCTCGTTGGGGTCGAGCGCGCCCTTGGCCGGGAATAGCCAGTCGCCGCGCTCGTCCTTCTTGCCGACAATGACCGGCTGCGTGGCGGTGCCGTAAAGGCTCTCGCGCAGCTGCACCTCGATCAGCGAGCGTTTCTCCTCGACGACGACGATGGTGTCGAGGCCGCGGGCGAAGTCGGCGATGTGATGCAAGTCGAGCGGCCAGGGGCAGCCGACCTTGAACAGCCGCACGCCGATGCGGTTGGCGGCCGCCTCGTCGATGCCGATGTCCTCCAGCGCCTGGCGGACGTCGAGATAGCTCTTGCCCAGCGTGATGATGCCGATCTTGGGGTTGCGGCCGCCCGAATAGACGATGCGGTTCAGCCCGTTGGCATGGATAAAGGCGGAAGCCGCGGCGCGCTTATGCTCATGCAGCCGCTCCTCCTGGCCGAGCATATCGATCTCGTGGCGGATGTTGAGACCGCCGGGCGGCATGTCGAAATCCGGCACGACGATGTTCAACCGCTCGAGCGAGGCATCGACCGAGGCCGTCGATTCGATGTTGTCCTTGACGCATTTGATCGCCGCCCAGGTGCCGGCAAAGCGCGACATGGCAAAGCCGTAGAGCCCGTAATCGATGACCTCCTGGACACCGGCCGGGTTGAGGATCGGCACCATGGTGTCGACGAACAGGAATTCGGTGGCATGCGCGTTCGTCGAGGATTCGGCCATATGATCGTCGCCCATCAGGGCGAGCACGCCGCCATGCTTGGACGAGCCGGCGAGATTGGCATGGCGGAACACATCGCCGGAGCGATCGACGCCCGGCCCCTTGCCGTACCAGACCGAAAAGACGCCGTCATGGGTGCCCTCGCCCAGCAGCTCCGTCTGCTGCGCGCCCCAGCAAGCGGTGGCGGCCAGCTCCTCGTTGAGGCCTGGCTGGAAGACGATGTCGGCCTGAGCGAGCTGTTTCTTGGCCTTCCACAGCTGCATGTCGAGGCCGCCGAGCGGCGAGCCGCGATAGCCGGAGACGAAACCGGCCGTGTTCAAGCCGGCGCGGCGGTCACGCTCGCGCTGCATCAGGAGCATGCGGATGACCGCCTGCGCGCCCGACAGGAAGATGCGCTCCTTTGCGAGGTCGAACTTATCGTCGAGCGCGACGTCATGCAGCGTCATCAGGAATTTCCTCTGCGGAGGCCGCGCGGGGGCAGGCAGCCAACGTCGGGGTCGGATGACGCATCCTTTCTTCCCTTGCAAGGCAGGTCAAACAAAATCGCAGGTGCCGGGCAACGCACGACGAACAGTCGGCGACCATCGCCGCGGGCATTGCACGGCGCTGTAGCCGGGCTGGCAGCGACGCGTCAGGTGCCCTTCGAGCAATCCGGCTTCGGCTCGCCCGGCAGCTTGCCGTCGGGATGGCCGGCGAGATCGGGATTGGCCGTATAGAGTTGGTCGATGACCAGCGGCCGGTCGGGCAGGATCGACTGGTCTTCCGTCGACATCAGCGTGGTGTCGATCTCCTGCAGGACCGCACCGTCGGCTCCCTTGATGCTGATGGAGATCGCATAGGGCTTGTTCTTGACGACGCAGGTCAGTGCCGGGCTCTCCAGCGTCACCTTGTCGAGCTTCGGCCACACCTTCTGCTCGACCACCAATGGCGCGCCGCCGGCGGGATCCTGGAAGTTGGCGATCGCTACCTGGCCTTCTCCCATCGGCTTCAGCGGCCGCAGCGTCACGACATAGGTCGCCCTGGCGAGGCGGTAATTGAAGACGAATATCTTGCCGGAAATCTCGAACAGCTTGCCTTCGTCTTCACCGGTATCGCGGCCGGTGTCACGGCAGGCGCCGAGCGCAACGGCGGCAATGAGTGCCGCACCGACGACGATCGAACGGGAAAGACCCCTAGGCATTCTTGACCTCATTTTCCGCCATGCGGCGGCGACGATAGTGACGCCTAGCCTTCTGCCTGTTGCCGCACACCGCCATGTCGCACCAAAGGCGGCTGGAATTGCGGCTTCTGTCGACGAACAGCCAGGTGCAGTTGGGACAAATTCTGAGCCTTGCGGCGGTGTCGTCGCACAGCAGCGAGAGCGCCGAAACCGCCAGCGCCGTCTCGAAGGCGATCGGCGTCACCGGATCGCCGAACGGCCTTCCCGGCGCACCGATCTCGGTCCGGCTACCGTCCAGGCCATCGGAGCAGGCTTTGAGGAAGCCCGGCAAATCGGAGGCTGTAATAGAACCCTTCGACACCGCGCCACGAAACAGCCGGTCTGTCGCCTCGCGGATCGATAGCACGACGGGTGCAATCGTCGCCGGTGACGGTGCCGCCAGCGGTCTGCCGCCAAGCTCGGCTGCGCGAAAGCGGCTCGCCGCATCGGCGAAGCGGGCAATCTCGGCTGGATCGTCGAAGCGGTCGAAAGACCTCCGCGGATCGCCGCGCAGCACGACGGTGTTGGCCGTGTCGAGCGCAAGCAGGCCGCCGGTGAAGCGGTGCGGGGTCCAGGATACCGTCATATCGGAAATCTAACCGATAAATCGCATTTGACAAGTTAGATTCGACGATGCAAACCTTACCGCAGGATGCGGTCTCCGCAGCCTTTTGAGCATGTCGTCGTCACAAAACCACTTCGCTTTTTTGGGCGACATGTTCCGAGGTTCTTGCATGCTCTACTTCTTCCAGCAGGTCCTGAGCGGACTGCATTCGGGCGCGCTCTATGCGCTGCTCGCCTTCGGCTATGTGCTGACCAACGGCATCCTGCATCGCACCAACCTCGCCTATGGCGCGCTGTTCGCCTTTTGCGGACAAACGATGATCCTCACCGCGGCCTTCGGCTATCAGGTGCTTTGGCTGACACTGCTTGCGGCGGTGGCGCTCGGCGTCGTCGCGGCTTTCCTCTATGCCGCGCTGCTCAGCCACGTGCTGTCGCGCAGCGTCTTCGAACCATTGGCCGACCGTACACCCAACGCGATCGTGGTGACGACGCTCGGCATCCTGCTGCTGTTGTCCGAGGCGAGCCGCATTGCGGCCGACACGCACGATCTGTGGCTGCCGCCGATGCTGGCACAGCCTGTCATTTTCGCGCAGGGCGCGACCTTCAAGGCGACGCTGACGCTTATCCAGCTCATCGACTGCGCGCTGGTACTGGCGGCAATCGCGCTGGCCAGCTGGACGTTTGCCCGTTCGAGCTTCGGCCGGCAGTGGCGCGCCGTCTCCGACGATCCCAAGGCAGCCGCGATGTGCGGCGTCGACGTGCGCGCGGTGTTACGGCATGCTGTGCTGTTCGGCGGTTTCTGCGCCGCGCTGGCCGGCGTCATGGCCGGCCTCTATTACGGCAATGTCAGCTTCGGCTCCGGCCTCGTCTACGGGCTGAAGATCCTGTTCGTGACGGCGGTCGGCGGCTATCTCTCGCCGCCGCGGGCGGCGCTCGGCGCGGCCGCTTTCGGCATGGCCGAATCGCTGTGGGCCGGCTATTTCCCGGTCGAATGGCGCGATGCGTGGATGTATCTGTTCCTGGTCGCGATCCTGGTGCTGATCGGCGCCGGCCGCGACACCGGCAAAATCGGCTGAACCGCATCAGACTTTGGTTGAATGACGCGCGGGCAGAGAGCCGGTATCCGCCCAGCTCTCCCGTGCAATGATATTTTGCCGCCGCTATCCTTGTTGACCCGTCAGTCCACGCGCGGCATACCGTTGGACCACGCGGCGTGACGGGCAATAAGGGGGAGCCGGCACGCCTCCGACACACAGGGAGGAATGCATGGCAGGGCTTCTCGCTCTATCCAGGACCATCGATCGCGCGAATGAGTTCATTGGCAAATGGGTCTCGTGGCTGATCCTGCTGGCGATCCTGGTGAGCGCAGCCAACGCCATCATCCGCAAGGTGTTCGACATATCCTCGAACGCCTGGCTCGAGCTGCAGTGGTATCTGTTCGGCGCCGCCTTCATGCTGGCCGCCGCCTATACGCTGAAGCAGAACGAACATATCCGCATCGACGTCGTCTACGGCCTGTTTTCGCGCCGCATGCAGCACTGGATCGACCTGCTTGGCCATATCCTCTTCCTGATGCCGTTCGTGACGCTGATGGTGATCTATTTCGTTCCCTATGTGTCGCTGTCGTTTCGCAGCGGCGAGATGTCCAACAACTCCGGCGGGCTGATCATCTGGCCGGCCAAGGCCATCCTGCTGGTCGGCTTTTTCCTGCTCGCACTTCAAGGCATCTCCGAGATCATCAAGAAGATCGCCATCATGCGCGGCGACATGGACGACCCCAATCCCTTCATATCGGTGCATGAGCAGGCCGAGCTCGAAGCCAAGGCGCTGGCCGACGAGGTGCGCTCGTGATGGAGTTCATCGCCCAGAACATGGCGCCGATCATGTTCGCTTCGCTGATCCTGTTCATGCTGATCGGCTATCCAGTCGCCTTTTCACTGGCCGCGAACGGCTTGATGTTCTTCTTCATCGGCGTGCTCCTCTCGCCCTATTCCGGTGGATCGATCAATCTCGCCTGGCCGCTTCTGCACGCACTGCCGGATAATTTCTACGGCAGCCGGGTGATGTCGAACGACACGCTGCTGGCCATTCCGTTCTTCACCTTCATGGGCATCGTGCTTGAACGATCGGGCATGGCCGAAGATCTGCTCGACACGATAGGCCAGCTGTTCGGGCCGATCCGCGGTGGCCTCGCCTATGCGGTGATCTTCGTCGGCGCGCTGTTGGCGGCGACCACCGGCGTGGTGGCGGCATCCGTCATTGCCATGGGCCTGATCTCGCTGCCGATCATGCTGCGTTACGGCTATGACCGGCGCGTGGCGGCCGGCGTCATCGCGGCGTCGGGCACGCTCGCCCAGATCATCCCGCCATCGCTGGTGCTGATCGTACTCGCCGACCAGCTCGGCCGTTCGGTCGGCGACATGTATGCGGGCGCGCTGATCCCGGGCCTCGTACTCACGGGCCTCTACATGCTCTACATCCTGATCATGTCGATCATCCGGCCGAACTCGATGCCGGCGCTGCCGCTCGAGGCCCGCAAGCTCGGCCATGGCGTGATGTCCTTGCTGGTGGCGCTGGCGGTCACATCAGCGGTTTCCTACGCGGCGTATCGCTATCTCGCGCCGGCCCATGGCGACAATGCCGACATTCTGGGCGCCACTGCCGGCGTGTTCTTCATCTACGTCGTGGCCATTGCCGACAAAGGCTTGAACTTCAACATGATGTCCAGGCTCGCGCAACAGGTGATCATCGTGCTGATCCCGCCGCTGGCGCTGATCTTCCTGGTTCTGGGCACCATCTTCCTCGGCATCGCCACCCCGACCGAGGGCGGCGCCATGGGCTCCGTCGGCGCCTTGATCATGGCGGCGGCAAAGGGCCGGCTGTCGCTTGACGTGGTCAAGCAGGCGCTGACCTCGACGACGCGGCTGTCGTCCTTCGTGCTGTTCATCCTGATCGGCGCGCGGGTGTTCTCGCTGACCTTCTACGGCGTCAACGGCCACATCTGGGTCGAACACCTGCTGACCTCGCTGCCGGGCGGCGAAGTCGGCTTCCTGATCGGCGTCAACCTGCTCGTCTTCTTCCTCGCCTTCTTCCTCGACTTCTTCGAGCTCGCCTTCATCATCGTGCCGCTGCTGGCGCCGGCCGCCGACAAGCTCGGCATCGACCTGATCTGGTTCGGCGTGCTTCTGGGCGTCAACATGCAGACCAGCTTCATGCACCCGCCCTTCGGCTTCGCGCTGTTCTACCTGCGTTCGGTGGCCGCCCGCGTGCCCTATCTCGACCGCCTGACCGGCAAACAGATCGCACCCGTGACCACCGGACAGATCTATTGGGGCGCGGTGCCCTTCGTCTGTATTCAGGTGATCATGATCGGGCTGACCATCGCCTTCCCGCAAATGGTGATGCACTACAAGGGAACGACCGTCGATCCGGGCACGATCGATTACAAGGTGCCGGAGGCACCCGGCCTGTCGCCGCTCGGCACACCATCTGCGGGCGGCACGGCACCAGCCGCTCCCGCCGCGCCCGATGATCTGTCGCAGCCGCCGAACTTCGGCGAACCGGCGCCGGCCCAACCGGCAGCACCGCAGCCGGATCTGTCGCAGCCGCCAAGCTTCAACTGAACCCGGCATGAGCAAGATCATGAAGGCGGTTCGGCTGGAAGCGGTGGGCAGCATCGCGCTGCGCGAAGTCGACAAGCCTGATATCGGGCCGGACGAGCTTCTGGTGCGTGTCGAAGCCTGTGGCGTCTGCGGTACAGACCGGCATCTGTTTCACGGCGAATTTCCTTGCACGCCGCCGGTGACTCCCGGCCACGAATTCTCCGGCATCGTCGAGGCGATCGGAACATCCGTATCCGGCTTTGCCATTGGCGATCGTGTCACCGGCGACCCCAACATCGCCTGCGGGCGTTGCGCGCATTGTCATGCCGGACGGGTCAACCTCTGCAGCAATCTGCAAGCCATCGGCATCCATCGCGACGGCGGCTTTGCCGAATACCTTGCCTTGCCGCAGAAGCAGGCTTTTGTCCTGCCTGTGGGCCTGGATCCGATGCACGGTGCATTCTGCGAGCCGCTCGGTTGTTGTCTGCATGGCGTGGACCTTGCCGGGATCAAACCGGGCAGCTCGGTGGTCGTTCTGGGCGGCGGCGTGATCGGCCTGCTCACCGTGCAACTGGCAAGACAGGCAGGCGCCACCACCGTCATTCTGTCGACCAGGCAAGCCTCGCGGCGCGCGCTCGCCGAGGAACTCGGTGCCACGGCGACGGTCGATCCGACCGCCGCCGATGTCATCGAAGCCATCGCCGGACCGGCGGGCATGGTGCCGGGCGGAGCCGACGTGGTGTTCGAATGCGCGGGCGTGCGAGAGACCGTCGAGCAATCGATGCGGCTGGCCCGCGCCGGCGGCACCGTCGTCATCGTCGGCGTGACGCCGCAAGGCATGAAAGCGGAATTCGAGCCCTTCGACCTTTTGTTCCGGGAACTGAGGGTGCTCGGTTCCTTCCTCAATCCGTACACCCATCGCCGCGCCGCCGAACTCATCGCATCGGGTGCCATCGAGATCGACAGGCTGATCTCCAGGCAGGTGGCCCTCGAGGACGCGGCCGCGGTGATTGCCAATCCACCGGCGCCCGGCGAGGTAAAGGTGCTGGTGGTGCCAGGCCGGAGCTGAGTGGCTACCGCCCCAGATTGTTAGTTACAAGCGTCCGCGCCGCCCCTCATCGCCCTGCCGGGCACTTCTCCCCGTATAGTGACGGGGAGAAGGATGCTTTCATCGCCGATTTCGCCAATCATCCGCGTTGCAGGGCGCCGCGGCCGGTGCCAGTTTCTCTTCTCCCCGTCTCTATACGGGGAGAAGGTGCCGGCAGGCGGATGAGGGGCGGCGCGGACTTTCAGTCCTTAGCCGGCGCAATCCATCTATAAGATAGGGCTACAGCTTGCCGTTGCGTTGCTGGACCATCATGAAGGTGTCGTAGTTGTATTCGGCCACCTGCGCCCAGAGATAGTGCTCCTTGCGGAAGCCCTTGATCGATTCCCAGATCTTCTTGAACGGGGCGTTGGAGGCTTCCATTTCGGCATAGACCTCGTTGGCCTTTTCGAAACAGGCGGCCATGATCTCCTGGCTGAACGGGCGCAGTTTCGCGCCGCCGGCCACCAGCCGCTTGACCGCCGCGGGGTTCAAATAATCGTATTTCTGCAGCATGTTGGCATCGGCGGCTTGTGCCGCGGTGCGCAGCAGCGACTTGTACGTCGGCGAAAGCTCGTCGTATTTCGCCTTGTTGAACATCAGGTGGACGGTCGGGCCGCCTTCCCACCAGCCGGGATAGTAGTAGTAGGGTGCGACCTTGTAGAAGCCGAGCTTCTCGTCGTCATAGGGGCCGACCCATTCGGCTGCGTCGATAGTGCCTTTTTCCAGCGCCGGGTAGATATCGCCGCCGGCGATCTGCTGCGGCACGACGCCGAGCTTCTGCACCACCTTGCCGGCAAAGCCGCCGATACGCATCTTGAGGCCGGAAAGGTCGGCCACCGTGTTGATTTCCTTGCGGAACCAGCCGCCCATCTGCACACCGGTGTTGCCGCCCGGCAGGCCGAAAAGGCCCTGCGTGGCGAGAAACTCGTTGAACAGGTCGATACCGCCGCCATGGTAGTGCCAGGCATTCATGCCACGTGCGTTGAGCGAGAAGGGAACCGCCGCGCCAAGCGCCCATGTCGGGTCCTTGCCCCAGTAATAATATGCCACCGTGTGGCAGGCCTCGACCGTGCCGGCCGTGGTGGCGTCGGCGGCCTGGAGGCCCGGCACCAGTTCGCCGGCGGCGAAGACCTGGATCTGAAAATTGCCGTCGGTGGCCTCCGACAGCATCTTGGAGAACACCTCGGCGCCGCCATAGATAGTGTCGAGCGACTTCGGGAAGGACGATGCCAGCCGCCACGTCACCTTGGGATTGGACTGAGCGATTGCTGGCGCCGCCAGCGTGGCCGCCGCCGCCGCGGCACCGACGCCGGTGACACCGGCCTTGCGAATGAATGAACGACGATCCATGAAGTTCCTCCCTTTCGGATCAACAGACCGATGTTCGGGGATATCCTCGATTCCCATATCGGTTCGCTCGAAACAATACACGGGCAAGAAGTCGAGTCCAGCACGGCGGCCCGATTTGACGGCGAAGCCCAGCTGCCCTGCAACTATAGTCTAACAGGCCGTTTCGTGGCCCATGCGACACGCTGAAACTTGGCATGGAAAAATAGCCGGGGATCGCCTATTTTAGAGGCAGGACATTCCCTTGCCCAGATGGAACACAGAGCCAAAATGCATCAGCCGCTCGTCGCCATATCGACCGACGTCCGTCAGTTCGACAACTACACCTGGCATGCCGCCCCGCAGCAATATCTGGAAGCGGCGATCACCGGCGCCGGCGTGTTCCCGGTGCTTGTGCCATCATTCGGCGACCGGCTCGACTTCGGCGAACTTCTGTCGTCGGTCGACGGCGTCATGGTCACCGGCTCGAAATCCAATGTGCATCCTTCGCTCTATGGCGGCGATGCCAGCGAAGCCAACGGCCCCTATGACCCGGCGCGCGACGCCACGACGCTGCCGCTGATCCGCCAGGCGATCGAGCGCGGCGTGCCGCTGCTCGCCATCTGCCGCGGCATCCAGGAGATGAACGTGGCGCTGGGCGGCACGCTCGGCACCGAGATCCAGGAGCGTGAGGGTTCGCTCGATCACCGTGCGCCGGTGAGCGACAATCAGGACGAACGCTTCGGTATCCGGCAAAAGGTGACGATCAAGCCCGGAAGCTGCCTGGCCGGTGTGTTCGGCGAGGGTGATATCATGGTCAATTCCGTACACCGCCAAGCCGTCGACCGGCTCGGCCCGAAGCTGCAGATCGAGGCCGTCGCCAGCGACGGCACGGTCGAGGCGGTGTCGGTCAGGGATGCCCGCGCCTTCGCCGTCGGCGTGCAATGGCATCCGGAATATTGGGTCAATTCGGACAGCAACTCGACGAAAATATTCCGTGCCTTCGGCGATGCGGTTCGCCTGCACGCCGCGGCGAAGGCTGGCGCGCGGGCCGCGGCCGAATAATCAATCGCCGGATTTCGAATCACCGGTAGCCGCCAGCGACAGAAGTGGCGCGGCCGGGGCATAGGATTCATAGCCGTCGCCGTCGGCAGCCGCGAATGTGACGATCGCATCGACACCGTTGGCGCTGAAGGCGACCGTGCCGTCGTTTTGCTCGCGCCAGAACTTCGCCTGCTCTATGCCCGGCAAGAGCCGGCGGCATTTCGGAGCAACGGTGAGCAGGGCCAAGCCATCCGAAATTTCGGCCCCGCGGCTGACCGCACAGGCCGCCTCATGGCCATTGGCGACCAACCTGTAGCTGTTGGACGGCGCGACTTCGTCGGCGGCACTTTCACCGCTGCCACCGTGAAACAGCTGAATGCCGCCAAACAGCGCTGCGGCAGCGATCAATGCGGAAAGTGCTTTCATCATTCTTCATCCACGCACACGCACAGGATAAAGAATGATTCCAAAGGGTTAAGCTGACGTTAATAAGTGTGGCAGCCGCGGCTCAGCCACGAGCCCTGACCCCAGCCGTCTCGGGCACCGGCGTCAGCGGGCGGCGCTCGGTGAACCAGGACACCAGATTGTCGACGCACAGGTCGGCCATGGCGCGGCGGGTGTGGTCCGAAGCCGAGCCGACATGCGGCAACAGCGAGGTGTTTGGCGCGTCGAGCAACGCCTTGGGCACGTTCGGCTCGTCGGCAAAGACATCGAGGCCGGCAGCGGCGATGATGCCGTTGGCGAGTGATGCCGCAAGCGCCGACTCATCGACCGTGCTGCCACGGCCGATGTTGACGAAGACGCCGTCGGCGCCGAGCGCCGACAGGATCTCGGCATTGACCGCCTTCTCCGTCGAAGCTCCGCCAGGTGCCACCGAAATCAGGGTATCGACGGCTTCGGCAAGCCCTTTCAGCGTCGGGTGATACTGATAACTCAAGCCTTCAACCTGGCGCCGGTTGTGGTAGGAAACCGGCAGGCCGAAAGCTTCGAGCCGCCGGGCGATGGCTTGCCCGATGCGGCCCATGCCAAAAATACCCACACTGCGCCCGCGCAAGGTCAGCCGGCTCAGCGGATAGTTGCCCTTGCGCACCCAACTGCCGTCTCGCAGCCAGGCTTCGGCGCGCGGCAGGTCGCGGACAGTGTTGATCAGCAGCCCGATGGCGGTGTCGGCAACCTCCTCGGTCAGCACGTCGGGGGTGTTGGTGACCATGATGTTTTTCGCCGCCGCATGGCCGACATCGACTGAATCATAGCCGACGCCGAAGGAAGCGATGAGTTCGAGATTGGGCAGGGCATCCATCATCGCCGCGTTGATGCCGGCAAACGAAGCGATGCCACGCACGTTGCCGCGCATCTCGTCGGTGACCAGGGAGGGATCGGCGCGTTCGATTGTGACACGTCTGAATGTGCGGTTGATGCGGTCGATCGCATGATCGTTGAAATCGCCCGGCACCAGGATGGCGACGGTTTGCAGCTGTTCGGCCTTGGTCATGCACGCTCCACCGGCTTGCCGGTCGACTGACGCACATGCAGTTCCGGCTTGATCAATTCCTGCGAGGGCCGCACCATCTGCCCGTTGAGCTTGTCGAGCAGCGCGCTGGCGGCGCGGCGGCCAACCTCGCGCTGTCCGTTCCAGACGGTGGTCAGCGCCGGCGTCGCGATCGCCGCCTCTTCGAGATCGTCATAGCCGGTGACGGAGATATCGACGCCGGGCACCAGGCCGGCGCGGGCAATGCCGTTCATGAGGCCGATGGCGACAAGGTCGTTCCAGCAGCAGGCAGCCGTCGGTCTGTCCTTCAGCGCCAGGAACTGGCCGGCTGCCTCGAAGCCGGCCTGCTTGGTGCGCGGGCCGGCGATGCGCCAGGACGGCCTGACTTCCAGCCCGGCCGCGTCCATGGCATTGACGTAGCCCTGGTAACGGTCGCGGCCGGTCGAGGTCTGGTCGGTGCCGCCGATCATGGCGATGCGCTTGTGGCCGAGCGAGATCAGATGGTTGGTGGCGAGCCCGGTGCCATAGGCATCGTCGCCGCGAAAGACCGGCACGTCGGCGCCCTCGACGGTGCGCGCGATCAGCACCGCCGGCAGGCCATTCTCCTCGGCCATCACGATGTCGGAGGCCGGTGTGCCGATGGCCGGCGACATGATGACCCCGTCGGCGCCGAGCTGCAAAAGCGTGTCGATGAAAGTGCGCTGCTTTTCGAGCTGATCATAGTGGTTGGACAGGATGAAGGTCTGCCGGCTGCGGTCGAGCTCGCTTTCGATCGAGCGCAGGATCTCGGCGAAGAACGGGTTCATGATGTCGTGGACGACAACGCCGACAATGCCCGACCGCGAGGTGCGCAGGCTGGCGGCGCGGCGGTTGTAGATATAGCCGATGGCGCGGGCGTGTTCCTTGATGCGGTCGCGGGTGATTCCGGCAACCAGAGGGCTGTCGCGCAGCGCCAGCGAGACCGTGGCCGTGGACACGCCGAGCGCATCCGCGATCGTCGAAAGCTTGATTTTCTGTGCCAGCGCCTTGCGCCCCCCGAACGACCTGAATTCAGACCTAAACTGTTTAAAGGCGGCGTTATGCCACCGATCGGAGGCAAATCAAAGTTTTTTTGCCAGCGCTTCCGCCTCGACATCCGAGGCCGCGCGGCTCTGCAGCCGAAGCCGGTGCTCGCGGTGGACGATGTAGAGGCCGCTGGCGACGATGATGGCGGCTCCGACCAGCGTCCAGCGGTCGGGAAACTGCTTGAAGACGATCCAGCCGGAAATGATCATCCACACCATCTGGGAATAGGTATAGGGCGCCAATGCCGTGGTCGTCGCCAGCCGGTAGGCCTGAACCAGCAGCCAGTGGCCGACGCCGCCGAACACGCCAAGCATGAGCAGCACGAACCAGTGCCAGCCGTCATGTGGGAGCGAAAACGAAAACGGCAGCAAGGGCAACAGCAGCAGCGCCGGCGCCAGCGCCGAGAACAGGATCAGGCTCTCCGGCGTCTCGGTCGCCGACATGCGGCGCGTCATGATGACGTAGAAGCAGTTCGACAGCATCGAGCCGAGCGCGAAGAGATGCCCGATGCCGAAAACCCCGACGCCTGGCCGGGTGATGATGAGAACCCCCGCAAAGGCCGCCAGGATCGCCAGCCAGCGGCGCCAGCCGGCCCACTCACCAAGCAGCGGACCGGCCAGCGCCGTGATCACCATCGGCCCGAAGAAATAGATCGAGGTGGTCTCGGCCAGTTGCAGGGACCGCAGCGCCAGGACGTTGAATATGGTCGATCCAAACAGGAACAGGCCGCGCAGGACATGTGCCGGCAGATTGACCGGGCGAAATCGCGCCGGCTGGCGCCAGCCGCGCAGCAGCGTGCCGACCAGCACCACATGCACGGCAAAGCGCACCCAGGCGACGATCAGCACGGAAACGCCGGCCAGGACGAGATACTTGCTGCTGGTGTCGAGGAAGGTGAAGCAGACATAGGTGGAAAGCATGCACAGGATCGCCACCGGGGGCGTCGCGCTTTCTGGATATCTTTGGGGAGCACTCACTTGCAGGCCGGGTGGGAAGCTGGCTGAAGCCCACCTTTGCGGGAATTGCCGGCTCCCGGCAAGCCAAAAGCGCCTGGCACAACAAGACGCGGCGACAGGCTTGGTCCATGCGTCGGAAAGCTAGGCGTGCATGCGGGCACCCTTGGTGATCTTGTCGACCAGCTTCTTCTCGGCGCGAAGCGCAATACCGACCACCTTGGCGTCTTCGGGCGCGAACTCGGCGAAGACGGCGCGGTTGGCGGCGTCGAAGCCGGTCGAAAACATCTCCTCGACATAGAGCGAGGTGGTCACGCCGCGCTCCAGCGTGCGCCTGTGGATGGTGGCCAGCGTCGCATGGTCGACCGACAGCACGATGACGGGCTGGATAGACAGCGGGTTGTAGAGATTGCCAGCGCGGTCGCGATAGGGCTCGCCGATGATGTCCGGAAACTGCGCGGCGATGCCGCTGGTCAGGAAGGCGGTGACGTTGAGTTTCTGCCAGACCGGCAGATCCTGCCTGAGCACGATTGCAAATTTCGTATCGAACATGAGAAAATAGACCATTCGAGGTTGCGCCCCGGTTTCGGGACTGAAGGAGACGATGTCTCACGATCTAGACAGCCAGGCCTTTAGAGGTCTTGGACGTTTGTGCGTCGATGCGGCGGAAAACTGCATCATCTCCGCCCCCGACCCCGCCGGCATGGAGCGCATCGAGGCGCGGTTCCATGGCAGCGCCTTCGACCTGCATCGTCACGATACCTATGCGATCGGCGTGACGCTGCACGGGGTGCAGACGTTTCGCTATCTCGGCGAGACGCGCCACAGCCTGCCCGGCCAGATCATCGTGCTGCATCCCGACGAGTTGCATGACGGCGGCGCGGGCACCGAGGACGGCCTGCGCTACCGAATGCTCTACCTGGAGCCGTCGTTGATGCTCGACTGCCTTGGCGGCGCTTCGCTGCCTTTTGTTGGGGATGGCGTGGTGACGGACGCGGCTTTCCGCGCAATGCTGCTTTCGGCGCTGGGGCCGCTGGAGCAGGAACTCGACGAATTGTTCGTCGACGACTTCCTGACGCAACTGATGCAAAGCCTGACACGGCATGCCGGCCAACCTGCCAAGCCAATGGCCAGAACGGCGTGGCGGGCGGCTATGCTGGCGCGCGACTATCTTACGGAAAACCTCGCCCGGCCGGTGCGTTCGGGCGAACTGGAAGCGGTCACCGGGCTCGACCGCTATGCCTTGTCACGGCATTTCCGCGCCGCCTTCTCGACCAGCCCGCATCGCTTCCTGGTGATGCGCCGGCTTCAGCGCGCGCGGCGGATGATCGCCGCCGGCGAACCATTGGCGCAGATCGCCGTCGACGCCGGCTTCAGCGACCAAAGCCATTTCATAAGACAATTCAAGAAGGCGTTCGGCATGACGCCGGGACGCTGGTCTTCGCTGATCCGTGGATCGGCCGCAGCGGCGGCTTGAACGCCTGCCGTACGATCAGTCGTCCAGCTCGGCGTCGTCGTCGATCAACGCCAGTTCTTCGTTCGAGAGGTTGGCCTCGATGCGGGCGAGCAGCTTGAACAGCGTCTTCTGGTCCTTCTTGTCGAGGCCTTTCAGCGCCTGCTTTTCCGTCTTCTTCACCGATTTCTCGATAGCGTGAATGATGTCGCGCCCGGTGTCGGTGAGGAAGATATGCGCCTGGCGGGCATCGGCCTCGGAGGCGCGCTTCTCCAGGAAACCCTGGGCCTGAAGCCGGTTGATGGTCTTGGTAATGGTGGGCGGGCGCACGCCGAGGCGTCCTGCCAGATTGCCAGGCGTCTGGCCATCTTCACGGTCGAGCGACAGCATGATCTGGTCCTGGCCGGCATAGAAGCCGTGCGCCAGAAGCCGTGCCGCCAGCGCGGTTCTTGCCAGCCTTGCCGCCGAATGCAGCCGGCTCATTGTCGCAGTCTTGTCCGCCTTGGCCATGGTCATCCCTCTTCGGCCGTACCGGTGCGGGTAGCATAGAGGCAGCCGGCCGGTTGGCAATCGACGATCAAAAAGATTCCGGCGCTTCAAACAGCTTTGCCGGCAAGCAATTGTGGTGTCCGCCGTGGCTAATGCCAGATGTTTATTTCAGTTAGATGACAAACGAGTTTTCGCGGCCGGAGTTTTCGCCGTGGGCAGGGTGCGTGAGGGAATGCCGCTCAGATGGGCTTCACCGCGACGATCATCAGCGCCTGATAGACATCCTCCACCTCGCGCAGTGCGGCCTGCGACAGCGGTCCGGCCTGCCTGGCGATGCCGTCGCTGGTGTTCGAGGTGTCACGCTTGCGGGGCCGGTCATTGTAGGGTGCGACCGTGGTGAATATCTGCTCGCTGAGACCGTCGGGGAAAAACAACTGGCCGGTCATCACCGAACTGTCGTCGGGGAAAACCTTGAAATGGATATGGGTGGTGCGACCGCGATACCAGCCGGGATAGATGGTGGCGAAGGAAACGATGCCGCTTGCATCGGTCTTCTGCCAACCGCGCAGGAAGGTCTGGCCCGATGTATCGACATCCCTGCCGTCACCTTGTCCCGGATAGCCCGAATAGGCACCTTGGGCGTCGCAATGCCAGATATCGACGCGAGCGCCGGCAAGCGGGCGGCAGGCAGCGTCGACGACCTGCAGCCGGACAGCAAGAGCAATGCCCTTCTTGCCTTCGGTGACATCGGCACGTTCGAGTTTCGGGTCGAAATAGAACGGCCCCTCGGTCACCTCAGGCGTAATGACGCACACGCCCGCGCCGGTTTCGAACAGAGCCAGTCCGGCATAGGGTGAAACTTGGGTAGCCGAAGATTGGGCGGCCATCGCGGAGGCGGGCAGGAAGGCACCACCGCCGGCCGTGACCGCGATCAAGCCGAGCGCCTGGCGCCGGCTCAATGGGAAGGAGGATGGCTTGCCGGACATATCCTGCCTCTCGAATTGGCCTCCCGTATCCTGATCTAGGCGGTCACAGCGGCTCTCGCCAGTCAAAATTCGGTAATGGCAGCAGCTTGTTTGGCCCATCGGTTTGCCTCGTGCAAAAGCCCGGCGCACATCCTATATGGAGCCGACAATCTCATTTCGATGGCCGGATCTTTCGCGGCCCAGATAGTTCGAGGCAACCCATGAGCGACGCACAGACGCAGATTCCCGTAACCGTTCTCACCGGCTATCTCGGCGCCGGCAAGACGACGCTGCTCAACCGCATCCTGTCGGAAAACCACGGCAAGCGCTACGCCGTCATCGTCAACGAGTTCGGCGAAATCGGCATCGACAATGACCTGATCGTGGAATCCGACGAGGAAATCTACGAGATGAACAATGGCTGCGTCTGCTGCACGGTGCGCGGCGACCTGATCCGCGTCGTCGAGGGCCTGATGCGCCGGCCCGGCCGCTTCGACGCCATCGTGGTCGAGACCACCGGGCTCGCCGATCCGGTGCCGGTGGCGCAGACCTTCTTCATGGACGACGACGTGCGCTCCAAGACCAGGCTCGACGCGGTGGTGGCGCTGGTCGACGCCAAGCATCTGCCGCTGCGGCTCAAGGATTCCAGGGAAGCCGAGGACCAGATTGCTTTCGCCGACGTCGTCGTGCTCAACAAGACCGACCTCGTCACCACCGAAGAGCTTGCCAAGGTCGAGGCGACGATCCGCGCCATCAATCCGGCGGCGAAGATCCATCGCACGACACGAGCCGGCGTCGCTTTGTCCGAAGTGCTCGACCGCGGCGCCTTCGACCTGTCCAGGGCACTGGAAAACGATCCGCATTTCCTCGAGGCGCATGACGATCACGACCATCATGACCACGACCATGACGGCCACGATCATCATGATCATGACGGACACGATCACCACCATCACGCGCATCCTTCCGACATCCATGACGTGACCGTGCAGTCGGTGTCGCTGCGCGGCGGCGAGATGGACCCGAAGAAATTCTTCCCGTGGATCGAGAAGATCACCCAGATGGAAGGCCCCAACATCCTGCGGCTGAAGGGCATCATCGCGCTCAAGGGCGATGACGAGCGCTATGTCATCCAGGGCGTGCACATGATCATCGAGGGCGACCACCAGCGCGCCTGGAAGGACGGCGAGAAGCATGAAAGCCGGCTGGTGTTCATCGGCCGCGAACTCGACGCCGAGCGGCTGAAGAAGAGCTTTGACGCCTGCCAGGCCTAGGTCATCCTTCGTAGCGCTGCTCATTGCGGGTTGAATATCTCCTCGTGTACACATATCATGTGTACACGATATTAGCGGCGAGGAGTGACCTATGCCTAGATCAGCCGACAACAAGACCGAGCGCTACCAAATCCGCATTCCGGCTGAGCAAAAGGCGATGATCTCCCGCGCCGCAGCGCTGTCGCACAAGGATATGGCCGACTTTATCCTCGACAAGGTCGTGCCCGAAGCGCAGGCCGTGATCGAAGCAGCGGAGGTGACGAAGGTGTCCGGTCGCGATTTCTCGCGCATCCTCGACCTGTTGGAGCACCCGCCAAAGCCAAACGCCAAGCTCAGGGCCGCGATCGCTGCCTTGCCGGCTACTCTGTGACGCTTCCATCCTGGCACGAAGAACCGATTGCGAAACGTCATGATCGGGCTTCCTTCGATTGCGGCGACGCGCAGATGAACGATTTTCTACGGCGTTTCGCGCGACAGAGCCACGATCAGAATGCAGCCAAGACCTTCTGTGCGGTCGATGACGCGGCTTCGGAACATATCTTCGGTTTCTATACGATCGCACCGTCTGCAATCGCCTACGAAACCGTGCCCGAAGACATGACGAGAGGCTTAGCCCGACACGAGGTTTCCGGCTTCAAGCTTGCACGGCTCGCGACCGACCGCACCGTCGCAGGGCAAGGGCTCGGCGGCCAGTTGCTTGCTGCCGCGGCGTTGCGCTGCCTGCGACTTGCTGGCGAGGGCGGCGGTATCCTGCTCATCATCGACGCCAAGAGCGAGCGAGCGGCAAGGTGGTATGCCAGCTATGGCGCCGAGCCCCTCCAAGAATCGGATTTGACCCTGGTGATGCCCCTGGCGACGTTTGCAACCGATCTGCGGGAGAAAGGACTGCTTTGACAATCGCCTCTCGGGACTTGCCGAACCTCATGGTTGCCGGAACCGCAAACGTCGAGTAAGCCGCCCGGGCTGTTTCTACAATCTCGTCCAGGTGAATAGAATAGTCATGCCCACAGTCGCCCCGCTTGATCTCGAAGGCCATTGCATCGCCGCCGTCTTCCTCGGCGACGTGCCGCATTTCGCGATGGCCGACGGCGCCATCCACCGGCTGGACCATGGCCACAAGACGGTGCAGGCCAATGACGGGCTGCTAGCCGCCTTTCACGATGCCCCCAATGACCGGCTGATCACCGGCGGCGAGGACGGCAAGGTGTTTGCCGTGAAAGCGGGCGGCGAGGCCACGGAATTGGCAAGCGCGGCCAAGAAGTGGATCACCAGCGTTGCCGCCGGACCGCAAGGCGCCATCGCCTATGCGACCGGCAAGACCGCCTACGTGCGCTTCGCCGACGGCAAGACCCGGGAATTCGTCCATCCGCGCTCGGTCGAGGGGCTGGCGTTCTCGCCCAAGGGCATGCGCTTCGGCGTTGCCCGCTACAATGGCGCGACGCTGCATTTCCCGGCCGCCGAGGGCAAGCCGGTGGAGCTCGAATGGGCCGGCGCCCACACCGGCATCACCTTCTCGCCGGATGGCGCCTTCCTGGTCACCACCATGCAGGAAAACGCATTGCACGGCTGGAAGCTCGCCGACGGCAAGCACATGCGCATGAGCGGTTATCCCGCCAAGGTCAAGAGTCTGTCGTGGAGCGCGAAGGGCAAGTGGCTGGCGAGTTCCGGCGCGCCGGCGGCGATCGTCTGGCCGTTTTCAGGCAAGGACGGTCCGATGGGCAAGGCACCGCTGGAACTCGGCACGCGCGGCAACGCCATGGTGACGGCTGTCGCCTGCCACCCGAGCCAGGATGTCGTCGCCGTCGGCTATGATGACGGCATGGTGATGGCGGTGCGTTTTGCCGACGCCAAGGAAGTGCTGTTGCGGCGGCCGGGCAAGGGCGCCATCACCTCGATGATGTGGGACAAGGAAGAACGCCGCGTCGCTTTCGGCAGTGCGGCCGGAGATTGCGGCGTCATCGACATCACGGCGTAATTTCAGGTTCATTCGGCCCCGCAGGAGACCTTTCCGGTCAGTTCGACCGTCTTGCCGTCCTTGTCCGTGTCGGCGGCATGGTCATAGACGGCGAGCGTGTACTGGCCGTCATAGACGCCTTCGTCGCTGGTCTTGGTCAGGATCGTCAGCTCGACATAGTTGTAGGTATCCGCGAGCTGATGCTCGCGGTAGATGTTCAGCCGCAATTCCTTGCCGTCCAGCCAGTACTGGGTGAGGTTGGAATCCTCGAACACCGTCTTGCGCAGATGATCGCCAACTGGCCTCGCCTTGATTTCGAGATCGCCGCGAAAGTTGAAGGTCGGGCCGCCCATGCCTCTGGTGACGCCGGCACCGACGTCGAATGTCACAGCGGCATCGTCAACGTTGCACCAGATGCCGCCTGAGGCGAAAGCCGCGCTGGCCGACGACAGAAGCGTCGCCACACAGATGATCGTCCGCATATTTGCTCCCCTACCTTGGTTCCCGCTCATATTGGCGCTGACTTCGGCGGCACGGTCAAGCGCCGCTGCCAAGGGCTGAGCCAATGCAGGACAGATGCGCGGCCAATTGCGGTTGCGGACATGGATTGGCTAAGAGGGACAGACCAGAGGGGTTTTCATGCACAGCGACACTTCCAAGATGGCCATCGGCGGCATCGGCCGCGACCGCATTGCCGAATTGCGCGAGACCGAGGGCGCGGCCTTCCGCAAGGCCCGGCCAAAGTCGCAAGCCAAGGCCGGCAATGGCCTGCCCGGCTTCTTCGGCGGCGTGCCGATGCACTGGATGAACGACTGGCCGACGCCGTTTCCCATCCTGGTCGACAGCGCCAGGGGCGCGACCATCACCGATATCGACGGTATCAGGCTCGACGATTTCTGCCTTGGCGACACCGGCTCGATGTTCGGCCATTCGCCGACGCCGGTGGCGCGCGCCATCCGCCGCCAGGCCGGACGCGGCCTGACCTATATGCTGCCTTCGAAAGACGCGCTCGCGATCGGGCCGCTGCTGCGGCAGCGTTTCGGCCTGCCGTTCTGGCAGATCGCGACGACGGCGACCGACGCCAACCGCTTTGCGTTGCGCGTCGCCCGCGCCGTCACCGGCCGGGAGAATATCCTGGTCTTCAATGGCTGCTATCACGGCTCGGTCGATGAGACGATGGTGCGGCTGATCGACGGCAAGCCCGTCAACCGGCCGGGGCTGGCGGGCGAGTTCCGCGACCTGACGCGCACGGCCAAGGTCATCGAGTTCAACGATGTTCCAGCACTCGAAGCCGCGCTTGGGAATAAGGACGTCGCCTGCGTTATCGCCGAACCGGTGCTGACCAATTCCTGCATGGTGGTGGCCGATCCGGGCTACCATGACGCGCTGCGCAAACTAACGCACCAAGCCGGCACACTGCTTCTGATCGACGAGACGCACACGATCTCGACCGGTCCGGGCGGTTACACCAGGAAATACGGACTGGAGCCGGATTTTTTCGTGCTGGGCAAGCCGATCGCCGGCGGCGTGCCGGCAAGTGTGTGGGGTATGAGCGACGACGTCGCCTCGCGCTACGCGGATTACAACAGGACCAAGGAGCCGGGCTATTCCGGCATGGGCACGACGCTGTCGGCCAACCCGCTGCAGTTCGCGGCGATGCGCGCCACGCTCGAAGAGGTGATGACTGAAGAAAATTATGACCGCATGGATCATCTGGCGCGGCGGCTCGATGCCGGGCTGACCGGCGTGATCGACCGCTACCGCCTGCCCTGGCATGTTTCCCGCGTCGGCGCGCGCGTCGAGTTCATCTGCGCGCCCGGCCCGTTGAGGAATGGCGCCGAGGCGGAAGTGGCGCATGCGCCGGAACTGGAGGCGGCCATCCATGTCGCGCTGGTCAATCGCGGCGTGCTGATCGCCCCGTTCCACAACATGATGCTGATCTCGCCGGCGACTTCAGGAGCCCAGGTCAACCGGCTGATTGCCGCCTTCGGCGCGGTTGCGGCAAAGCTTGCGGCATGAGACAAGCGGCGATGGACAACCCCAATGCCATGATGACCTCACCTTCGGGCTCGACGCCCACCGAGGCGCAAGCCTTTCTCGACGCCCATCCCGAGATCGAAGCCTTCGATATCGTGCTGACCGATGCCAATGGCGTCGGCCGCGGCAAGATCGTGCGCCGGCATGAGCTGAAAAGCATCTTCGAGGGCGGCCGCCATATGCCGATCTCGATCCTCGGCCTCGATATCACCGGCGAGGATGTGCACGAGACCGGGCTGATCTGGACGACCGGCGACGGCGACCTCAGGGCTTGGCCGATCCCCGGCACGCTGGTGCCGCTCTACGGCACGAACCCGCCGCGCGGCCAGTTGCTGATGGCCATGTACCAGCTCGACGGCCGGCCGATGTCATCGGATCCGCGGCTGGCGCTGGCACGGCAGGTCGACATACTGGCGGCCAAGGGTCTCTATCCGGCCGGCGCCTTCGAACTCGAATTTTTTCTCCTTGCCAATGAGCGCGATGCCGACGGCAAGGTGCAGCCGGCGCGCGCCGTGCTCGACGGCCGCGTCTCGGGCAAGACCGAGGTCTATTCCGTCGATCACCTGCACGGCATGGAGCCGCTGTTTTCCGACATCTATGCCGCGGCCAAGGCACAAGGCATTCCGGCCGAGACGGTGATTTCCGAATATGCGCCCGGCCAGTACGAATTGACGCTGAACTAC
Organism: Mesorhizobium sp. M1338; assembly: GCF_040318045.1. Taxonomy (NCBI): domain Bacteria; kingdom Pseudomonadati; phylum Pseudomonadota; class Alphaproteobacteria; order Hyphomicrobiales; family Phyllobacteriaceae; genus Mesorhizobium; species Mesorhizobium sp. M1338. The sequence continues at coordinate 162,685 of NZ_JAMYLL010000006.1, forward strand.
CGCAAGGACGTGATGAGGGCCGCCGACGACCTGGTCATGCTGAAGCGCCTGGTGCGGGCGCAGGCGCGCCGCCATGGCGTCACCGCCTGCTTCATGGCCAAGCCGATCGAGAAATATGCCGGCTCGGGCATGCATTTCCATGTCTCGCTGCAGGACAAGGCTGGCCGAAACGTCTTTGCCGAAGCCGGCGGCGAGAGTTGGTCGCTGCCGCTGCTCCAGGGGCTTGGCGGCCTGATCCAGACGATGGCGGAATCGATGCTGGTGTTTGCGCCGCACGCCAATTCCTGGCGGCGCTTCGTCTCGCAATCCTATGCGCCGGTGGCGCCGACCTGGGGCGTGAACAATCGTTCGGTGGCGCTGCGCGTGCCGGCGGGCGACGCGAAAAATCGGCGCATCGAGCATCGGCCATCCGGCGTCGATGCCAACCCCTATCTGATCGCGGCAACGGTGCTGGCCGCTATAACCAAAGGGCTCGACGACGGTCTCGACCCTGGTCCCGAAACCACCGGCAACGGCTACGAGGCGCCAGTCACGCGCACGACCATGCCTGTCGATTGGCGCGCCGCGATCGAAGCCGCGCGAGCATCCAGCTTCCTGAAGGGCGCGCTCGGCGAAGACCTGCACCGGACCTTCGTGGCGATCAAGCAGTCGGAATATCTGCGCGTGGCGCGCACGGTCAGCGAACTGGATTACCACCTCTATCTGCACGAGGTGTAAGGAAAGGAACCATCGTCGATCTCGTTCATTTCAATATCGAAATGGACGAGGCAAGATGATGGCGAGCACGGGCCTTCCGCACGAAGCGAAGATCCCAGCCCGGCGTGTTTCCATAGCGCGTGCGGAGCCGATAGCGGACGAGGCTAAAGCCAGCTCGATCACGGAACTGCAAGAGGCCGCGAATGGCTGCCGCCGCTGCCCGCTCTGGCGTCATGCGACGCAGACCGTGTTCGGCGAAGGACCGGACAATGCCAAGGTGATCTTCGTCGGCGAGCAGCCGGGTGATCAGGAGGATCTCGCCGGCAAGCCTTTCGTCGGGCCCGCGGGCAGGGTGTTCGACGCCATCCTTGATGACGCTGGGGTCGACCGTCAGAAAGTTTACGTCACCAACGCGGTCAAGCACTTCAAATTCGAACCCCGAGGCAAGCGGCGCATCCATTCCAAGCCGAATGCCGGCGAGATTCAGGCCTGCCGCTGGTGGATCGACCAGGAGTTCGAGCTGATCAAGCCGAACATCGCGGTGGCACTCGGCGCGACAGCGGCGACGTCGCTGCTGGGCAAGGCGATCCCGGTAATGAAGATGCGCGGCCAGGTGATCGAGCGCGAGGACGGTTTGCGCGTCTTTGTCACTATCCATCCCTCCCTCATCCTGCGCATTCGTGAGCCGGCGGACAAGCAAGCCGAACGCGAGCGGTTCCTGGACGATATCAGAAAGGTGAAGCGGCTGATGGCCGCCTGAAGCTACCTGATCAGGATCGCCCTGAGATCGTTGACATTCGTGCCGGTCGGGCCCGGCACAAAAAGATCGCCAATCGCATTGAAGGCCGTCCAGGCATTGTTGCCGGCCAGCATGGCCTTGGCATCGACCCCGGCTGCCCGCATGCGCGATACGGTCGAAGCGTCGGCAAAGGCGCCGGCATTGTCTTCCGAACCGTCGATGCCGTCGGTGTCGGCGGCCAGTGCGTGAATGCCTTCGACGCCGCTGATGCCGATGGCGAAGGCGAGCAGGAATTCCGAATTGCGGCCGCCCTTGCCCTTGGCACGAAGTGTCACAGTGGTTTCACCGCCCGACAGGATCAGCACCGGCTTTGGAAATGGGCGGTTGCGCGTCGTCACTTCGCGGGCGATTGCCGCGTGGACGCCGCCGATCTCGCGCGCCTCACCCTCGATCGCATCGGAAAGGATGACGGCCTCGACGCCCTGTCGTTTCGCTTCCGCGGCCGCTGCCTCGAGCGATACGCCGGCCGAGGCGATCAGATGGACCTCGTTGCGCGAAAAGCGTTCATCATCCGGGTCTGGCGCATCGGCGGCCGGCGAATTGATATGCGCCATCACCGAGGCCGGCAGCTTCATGCCATAGGTTGATATCGAGGCCAGTGCGTCTGCGCGGCTGCCGGTATCCGGCACCGTCGGGCCGGAGGCGACGAGCGCCGGATTGTCGCCGGGAATGTCGGAAACGACCAGCGACACCACCTTGGCCGGCCAGGCGGCAGCCGCCAGCCGACCGCCCTTGATGGTCGAAAGATGCTTGCGGATGGTGTTCATCGCCGCGATCGGCGCACCGGAGGCGAGCAGCGCCTCGTTGACGGCGATCTCGTCGGCCAGCGTCAGGGTGCCGGCCGGCGACGGCAGCAGCGCCGAGCCGCCGCCCGAAATCAGCGCCACGACCAGGTCGTCCGCCGTCAGTCCCTGGACCTTCGCGAGCAGGCGGCGCGAGGCTTCAAGCCCGGCTGCATCCGGCACCGGATGCGCCGCTTCGATGATCTCGATACGCTCGCAGGTCGCGCCATAACCATAGCGGGTGACGACCAGCCCTTCGATCGGGCCGTCCCACACCTTCTCGAACGCCGCCGCCATCTGCGCCGAGCCTTTTCCGGCGCCAATGACGATGGTGCGGCCCTTGGGCTTGGCCGGCAAATGATCCCGGATGGTTCGTTCCGGATCGGCGGCGGCGACGGCCGCGTTGAAGATGGCGGTGAGGAACGATTTGGGGTCGCTCATTTTTCTTCCGGGGGCAGTACCAGCCCGAGCTTGTCGATGCCCAAATGATCGCACAGTGCCTCGACGACGACGCCGTGATCCTGGCGCTCCGGCAGGCCGGAGACGGCGATCACACCAATGACCCCGGCGCCTTCAACCGTGACCGGAAAACCGCCGCCGGCGAGCACGTAGTCAGCGATGTCGAGGCCCTCACCGATCTTGAAGGTGCGGTCAGGGCGCTGCTGTTCCAGCACCATCCGATAAGTGCTTTTCAGGAACCGCTTCACGACATTGATCTTGCGTCGCGCCCAGTCGGGATTGGAAGCGTTCGAGCCCGGCATCGCGGCATAGAAAAGCGGCCGGTCGAAGGTCCTGATATCGACGATAACAGGCAGGTTCTCGGCCAGTGCCCGGTCGCGGATGGCCGAACCGAGCTTGAACGCGACGGCCTCGTCAAAGGCCGGAAAAACAAGGGTCTCTTCCTGTCTCTTGATCAAAGCGATGTCGTCAGCAACGGCCATGTCGTTCCCCTGTCAACTTCGCCGCACGCTTTGACCGATGGCTGCCGTGGGGTCAAGCAAGGATTCTAAATTGCAATATCAGTCTTGGCCGGACGGCCGGCCACATAGACCTCGCGCACGGCGCGGTCGTCGCCCAGCGTTTGTAGCAGGAACAATTCCTGCGCCAGTGTCTCGACCGTTTCCATCCTGAGCCGCATCGCAGGCGTGGCCCTGGCATCGAGCACGACGATGTCGGCGTCGGTGCCGGCATCCAGCGTGCCGATCTTTTCCGCCACCGACAGCGCCTCGGCATTGCCGCGCGTCAGCTGCCAGAAGGACTGGAACGGGTTCAGCTTCTCGCCATTCAGCGCGATCACCTTGTAGCCTTCGTCCATGGTGCGCAGCATCGAATAGTTGGTGCCGCCGCCGACATCGGTGGCGGCGGCGATGCGGACCGGCTTGTCGCGGCGGCGAAAGCGCTGATAGTCGAACAGGCCGGAGCCAAGGAACAGGTTCGAAGTCGGGCAGAACACCGCCACCGAGCCCGAGTCCGAAAGCGCATCCGCCTCGCGCTCCGACAAATGGATGCAATGGCCGAACAGGCTCTTTTTGCCCAACAGCCCATAGTGCTCGTAGACGTCGGTATAGTCCCGCGACCACGGATAGAGTTCCTGCGTGAAGGCGATCTCGCCATGATTTTCCGACAGATGCGTCTGCATGTGCAGGTCGGGATGCTCGCGGCACAGCACGCCGGCCATCTCCATCTGCTCCGGCGACGAGGTGATGGCGAAGCGCGGGGTGATGGCATAGAGCTGCCGCCCCTTGCCGTGCCACTCGGCGATCAGCGCTTTCGTGTCGTCGTAGCCGGATTGCGGGGTGTCGAGCACGCCGTCGGGCGCATTGCGGTCCATCATCACCTTGCCGGCGATGTTGAGCATGTTGCGGTCATGCGACTCCGCAAAGAAGGCTTCGGCTGACGCCTTGTGCACCGAGCAATAGGCGGCGACCGTCGTGGTGCCGTGGCGCACCATCTCGTCGAGGAACAGCCGCGCGATGCGGCGGCCGTGCTGCGCGTTGGCGAACTTGGTTTCTTCCGGGAAGGTGTAGGTGTTCAGCCAGTCGAGCAGTTCGGCGCCATAGGAAGCGATGATCTGCATCTGCGGGAAATGCGCATGCGCATCGATGAAGCCCGGCAGCAGCAGATGCGGCCGGTGGTCGATTCTTTTCGCCGCTTCACCGGCCTGTTTCTCCACGTCAGCATAGGCGCCCGCGGCGACGATCCTGCCTTCGCGGATAAGCAGGCCGCCATCCTCCTCGTAGCGCCAGGCGGCATGGTCGTCGATGGTTTGCGGCCAGCGCACAAAGGACAGCGTGCGGCCGCGCAGAAATGTCGAAATCATGCTATTTCCCTGCGCCTTCGAACCAGGCCACCAGCAGCGCCCGTTCCTTATCGGTGATCTGCGAGACGTTGGCAGGCGGCATGGCATGGCTGCGGCCGGCCTGCAGATATATCTCGCGAGCATGGTTGGCGATGCCGGCGTCGGTATCCAGCATCACGCCCTTCGGCGCATGATAGATGCCCTCGTAGACCGGCTCCGCCGCATGGCACATCGAGCAGCGGCCGAGCACGGTGTCGCGCACCGCTGGGAAATGCACCGAAGCGACATAGACCTGCGCCGACGCCGATTCCCGGGGTTCGCCGGTCAGCACCTTCGGCGCGGTCGACAGCCAGATGATGATGATGAACAGGACAAGAGCGCCCAGCCAGGTCCAATGTGGGTTGCCCTTGCGCGCGTGGACACTGTTGAAATAATGCCGGATCAGCACGCCGATGATGAACACCAGCGAGGCGATGACCCAGTTGAACTGCGTGGCGAACGCCAGGGGATAGTGGTTCGACAGCATCAGGAACAGCACCGGCAGCGTCAGATAGTTGTTGTGCAGGGAACGCTGCTTGGCGATCTTGCCGTATTTCGGATCGGGCTTGCGCCCCGCGATAAGGTCGGCGACGACGATCTTCTGGTTGGGGATGATGACCATGAAGACGTTGGCCGACATGATCGTGGCGGTGATGGCGCCCAGATGCAGGAAGGCGGCGCGGCCGGTGAACAAATGCGTCAGTCCCCAGGCGATGAACACCAGCACGCAGTAGAGCACCAGCATCAGCCCGGTGTCGCTCTTGCCGAGCGGCGAGCGGCAGAGGAGATCATAGACCACCCAGCCGACGCCGATGGTAGCCAGCGACAGCAGGATCCCGACCGGCACCGACATAGGCAGAACGTTGGGATCGATCAGGAACAGATCGGCTCCGGCATAGTAGACGACGCACAGCATGGCGAAGCCGGACAGCCAGGTGGCGTAGGATTCCCATTTGAACCAAGTCAGGTGCTCGGGCATCTCGGCCGGCGCCACCAGGTATTTCTGGATGTGGTAGAAGCCGCCGCCATGCACTTGCCATTCCTCGCCGAAGGCACCGACAGGCATGCCCGGCCTCTGGCGCAGGCCGAGATCGAGCGCGACGAAGTAGAACGACGAGCCGATCCAGGCAATGCCGGTGATGACATGCAGCCAGCGCACGGCGAAGCTCAGCCAGTCCCAGAAAATCGCGAAATCCATCATTGAAGTCGTCCCTGCCGATTGGGTGACTTTACGGGCTGGAGCGCAAACGGAAAGGGGCGAGGTGCACGATGACTTTCAAAAAAAAATGGAAAATACTAGGCTTATCGCTGCAAACCGGCGAAGGTGCTCCGTATGGCCTATCTCGACAACATCGCCGTCTTCGTCCGCGTCGTCGAGCTCGGCAATCTGTCGGCGGCCGGGCGCGACATGCGCATTTCACCGGCGGTCGCCTCCAACCGCATCAAGGAGCTGGAGAAGCACCTTGGCGTGCGGCTTTTCAACCGCACCACGCGGCAATTGATGCCGACCGAACACGGCACGGTTTTTTATTCTGGCGCCAAGCAGGTTCTGGAGGCGATCACCGAGGCCGAAGCGGCTGTCTCGGCCCTTTCCGGCCAGCCACGCGGTACCATCCGCGTCACGGCACCCTTGGGCCTCGGCCGCCGGCTGGTGGCTTCGGGCATTCCCGATTTCCACGACAAATACCCTGATATCGAGGTGCGGCTGAGGCTCTCGGACCACAATGTCGACATCATGAAGGAAGGGATCGATGTCGCCTTCCGGCTGGGCATCATCGAGGATTCCAGCCTCAGGATGCGCGGCATCATGGAATGCGAGCGCGTGCTGGTGGCAGCGCCGGAATATCTGGAAGCGCGCGGCGAACCGGTGGAGCCGCAGGAGCTGATCGGCAAGAAACACGATTGCCTGATGCTGCGCTACTCCGGCGCGCGCGAATATGTGTGGACGCTGCAGACACCCACAGGCCCGCAGAAATTCGAAGTGCACGGGCCCTACGACACCGACGATGGCGACGTGCTGACCAGTTGGGCGCTGTCGGGGCGCGGCATCATCAACAAGCCGCGCTTCGAGGTCGAGCCGTTCATCCGCGACCAGCGCCTGAAGGTGATCCTGAGCAACACGCCGCCGACGCCAGTGCAGTTCGCCGCCGTTTACCCGCACAAGAAGCTGCAGGATCCAAAAGTGCGGCTGCTGCTCGACTTCATGGCCGAACGCTGCCAGCGGCTGATCAATGATCTGCTCGCGGGTAAATAGGACTGGCCGGCAAGTGACCGGCGGTTGGCCCAGCGCAAGCGGTTGCCATCCCGGGAAGCGGCGAACATAGTTCAGGTCGATTTTCGTCTTGCAGGGACCATCGATGGACAACGGCGCCACAATGCATCTTGCCGTTTCGCTGTTTCCGGGGACCGCCGATCCATCACCCGAACCGCCATTCGGTCGCTTGGCAAAGTTTGTGCAAAAGGCCGAAGCTGCGGGGTTGGACATGGTGCTGTTCGCCGATTCCGCGCCGACTGCCGGTGGCGATGCAGCGAATAGGCCGGTGCCCTTTGAAGCGACGACGCTGCTGGCCGCACTGGCAACCGTAACGAGCAGGATCGGCCTCGTCGCCACGGCCTCCACAATTGCCCATCAGCCCTACAACCTGGCGCGCCGTTTCGCCTCGCTCGACATCATCAGCCATGGCCGCGCCGGCTGGAACGCGACCATGGCGCAGAACCCGCGCGAGGCGGCCAATTTCAGCCGGCCCGAAGGCTTTTCGTCCGACGATTTTCGCCGGCGCACGGAGGAGTATATCGGCATCGTCCAGGGCTTGTGGCGGGGCTGGGATGCGGATGCGCTGCTATTCGACAAGAGCGGTGGCCGCTTCCACGACCCCGGAAAAATGCACCTGCTCGACCACAAGGGCGAGTTCTTTTCCGTGCGCGGACCGCTGAACGTCGCGAGATCGCCGCAGGACAGGCCGGTGCTGGTGCTGTCCGGTCTGTCGGAGCCCGACCTGGATATTGCCGCCCGCGCCGCCGATGTCATTCTGCTGGACGACGGGCCGATCGATGGCGCGAAAGCGCGCTATGAGGACCTGAAGCGCCGCGTTGTCGCCTGCGGACGCGATCCTGATGCCGTGAGGCTTCTGACGAATATCTCGCTCCTCACCAATGGCACCACCAAGCCGACCATCGCCGACAGCATGGAAAAAGAATTCCGCTCGAAAAGCTGCGACGGATTCAATATCCAGATGCCGGCACAACTCTCAGCGCTCGACGATTTCGTCGATCTGGTTTTGCCGGAGCTGCGGCTGCGCGGCCTGTTTCGACAGAGCTATCGCGGCGCGACGTTGCGCTCGCATCTCGGGCTTGCCGGCGGAGAAGATCAATGACCGGCGCGCACCGTCAGATGAAGCTCGGTGCCTTCCTGTGGGCGACCGGCCACCACATCGCCGCCTGGCGCCACCCAAAGGCGCATGTCACGGCGGGCATAGACATCGACCATTACGTCCAGCTGGCGCGCACGGCGGAGGCGGCGAAATTCGACATGGTGTTCTGCGAGGACGCCGCCGGCCTGCGCGAAGCCAATGTCGGCATCGCCAGCCAGACGTCGCGCTCGATCGGCTTCGAGCCGATCAGCCTGCTTTCGGCGCTCGCCGTCCAGACCAGCCGCATCGGCCTCGTTTCCACGGCGTCGACAAGCTACAACGAGCCCTATGGGCTGGCACGGACCTTTTTGTCGCTCGATCATCTAAGCGGCGGCCGTGCCGGCTGGAACCTGGTCACCTCGGCCAGCCCCATCGAAGCCGCCAATTTCGGCTCGACTGGCCTCAAGCCCCATGCCGACCGCTACGAACGGGCGCGCGAGTTCGCCGAAGTGGTCGCCGGGCTTTGGCGCGGCAAGCTCGATGGAACTTCCCGTCATGCCGGCCAAAGCTTTTCGGTGCGGGATCCACTCGACCTGCCGCGTTCACCGCAAGGCGCGCCGGTCATGGTCCAGGCCGGCGCCTCTGAGATCGGCCGCGACCTCGCCGCCCGCACCGCCGATGTGGTGTTCACGGCGGCGCAGACTTTCGAGGAGGCCAAGGCCTTCTACGACGACCTCAAGGGGCGTCTGGCGGCCTATGAGCGTGAGCCGGACGACATCAAGATCATGCCCGGCGTCGCGCCAGTGGTGGCGGAAACCGAGGCGGAGGCCCAGGAAAAATACGAAGAATTGCAGGAGCTGATCCCCGACGATGTCGGGGTGGCGCTGCTGTCCAGCTATCTCAGCATCTCCGATCTGTGGCGCTATCCGATCGATGGACCGCTGCCGGAGCTGCCTGAGAGCGAGGGGATGAAGAGCCGGCAGGCGCTGGTGATCGAGCAGTCGCGCCGCGACGGACTTTCCATCCGGCAGCTGGCGCGGCATTTCGCTGGCGCGCGCGGCCATTGGCGCATCGTCGGAACAGCGGCCCAAATCGCCGACGAGCTGCAGGCGCGGTTCGAGGGCGGAGCGGCCGACGGCTTCAACGTCATGCCCTCGTATTTCCCCGGCGAACTCGATGCGTTTGCAACGCTCGTCGTGCCGGAATTGCAACGGCGCGGCCTGTTCCGCAGGGATTATGACGGCCGCACCCTGCGCGAGCATCTGGGCTTGAAGCGGCCTGGCTGAGATGCGTTGAGGCGCAAGCTTAGCCGACCGTCACCTTGTCATGCGGAACCTGATGGCCTACATTTGATGCTGCGGCGTGGGCGACCAGCGCCGTCATGATCTCGGCCGCCGCCAGCGCCGCGATGACTTGCGGACGCTTGTCCTTGACGGTGTCGCCGCCGATCGGCGAGACGAGGCGGGCAAATTCCGCCTCGCTGCCATCCGCCGATTTCAAGAACCAGTTCTTGAACGTCGCTTTCTTGGTCTTCGAGCCAATCATGCCGACATAGGCGGCATCGTCGCGTTTCAGCGCCTCGGCGACAATCAGGAAATCCAGCGCATGATCATGGGTGAGGATGGCGAAAGCGGTGCCGGCGGGAGCGTTTCGCACCTCAGCCTCGGGCATCGGCGTCAGCCGCATCTCCACGGTTTCCGGCATGCCTTCCAGCGCCTCGGCCCGCGTTTCGATGACGACGCCATGCACGGGAAGAAGTGAGATCGTCGACGCCAGCGCCTGGCCGACATGGCCGCCACCGAAGATATAGACATGCGGCAGATGAGCCTCCTCGGCTTCCGCGGCCGCAACCAGGTCGGCGGCGAGCGCGGCATCGACGAGCCGGATCAGCACTTCGACGCGCCCGCCGCAGCATTGGCCGATCTCGGGGCCTAGCGGGACGTCGAGGGTGGCGCGAATATCCCTCCCCCTTGAGGGGAGGGTGGCGGCGAAGCCGTCGGGTGGGGTCGCCGCGGCGCGGGGTCTCTCCCCCCTTGAGAGGGAGATGTCGGCGAAGCCGACAGAGGGGGTCGTTGCGGCAGTGCTCGACGCCCTTGTGGTGCCTTCTGAGAGTGCCCCCTCTGGCCGCTTCGCGGATTGCCCTTCGCCATGGCTCCGGGCGTTCGTCGCTGAAAAAGCCAAATCATTGGCTTTTTCTCGGCCTTCAGCCGATCGTTCCTCACCCCCCTCAAGGGGGGAGAAAAGCATCTGCCTGGCTTTGTCGATGGCCATATACTCAAGTTGCCCGCCGCCGATCGTGCCTGAAATCGCCGATTGCGAGACGAGCATGAAGGCGCCCTTCTCGCGTGGCGTCGACCCTTTCGTGCCGGCGACCTCGACCAAAGCGATGCGGCCTTGACCAGCAAGGAAGTCTTTGAGGTTTTGCACGTTCGAATTCATCATTCGCATTCCCGTGCGGGAAACATAGGGTTTTTCGGCCTGAATTGCACGCATGCCGACCGTGGCGCAGACTCAGGCCTTGGCCTCGGACTTCAGCCGCTCGATCGCCATCAGAACCCGCTCCGGTGTCGCCGGCGCATCGAGGCGCGGACAGATCCGGTTGTCGGCGACGCTCGCCACCGCGTCCGACAGGGCGTGCAGCACCGACATGCCGAGCGGGAACGGCGGCTCGCCGACCGCCTTGGAACGGTGGATCGTCGGCTCGCTGGCTTCCGGCCAGTCGGCCAAGGTGACGTTGAAGATCTTCGGCCGGTCGGAGGCGAGCGGGATCTTGTAGGTCGATGGCGCGTGGGTGCGCAGACGGCCTTTGTCGTCCCACCACAGTTCTTCCGTCGTCAGCCAGCCCATGCCCTGGATGAAGCCTCCCTCGATCTGGCCGATGTCGATGGCGCGGTTCAGAGAGCGGCCGCAATCATGCAGAATGTCGGTGCGCTCGACCATGTATTCGCCGGTCAGCGTGTCGACCGAGACCTCCGAGCACGAGGCTCCATAGGCGAAATAATAGAATGGGCGCCCCTCGCCCTTGTCACGGTTCCAGTGGATTTTCGGCGTCTTGTAGAAACCGGCCGCCGAAAGCTGGATGCGGGCCATATAAGCCTGCTTGACGAGGTCGGCGAAGGCGATTTCCTGGTTGCCGATGCGCACCCGGTTGGGCAGGAACAGCACCTGATCGCGCGGCACCTGATATTTTTCGGCGGCGAAATCGGTCAGCCGATCCTTGATCTGGCGAGCGCCGTTCCGCGCCGCCATGCCGTTGAGGTCGGAGCCGGACGACGCCGCCGTGGCCGAAGTGTTCGGTACCTTGCCGGTCGTGGTCGCGGTGATCTTCACCTGGTCGAGGTCGATCTGAAACTCTTCCGCCACCACCTGCGCCACTTTGACGTAGAGGCCCTGCCCCATCTCGGTGCCACCATGATTCAGATGCACCGAACCGTCGGTATAGACATGCACCAGCGCGCCGGCCTGATTGTAGTGCGTGGCGGTGAACGAGATGCCGAACTTGACCGGCGTCAGCGCCAGGCCCCGCTTGATGAAACGACTGTTGGCGTTGAAGGCCGATATTTCCCGCCGCCGCCGTGCGTAGCTGGCGCTTTCCTCCAGTTCGGCGACGATGCGCTGGATGATGTTGTCCTCGACCGTCTGGTGGTAGGGCGTAATGTTGCGGTCGGATGTGCCGTAGAAATTCTTCTTGCGGATTTCGAGTGGATCCTTGCCGACCGCAAAGGCGACCTCGTCGATGACGCGCTCGGCGCCGACCATGCCTTGCGGGCCGCCGAAACCACGGAAAGCGGTGTTCGACACGGTGTTGGTGTAGAGCGGTGCCGATTGCGCATGCACCGCCGGCCAGAAATAGGTGTTGTCGCAGTGGAACAGCGCGCGATCGGTCACCGGGCCGGAAAGGTCCGACGAAAAGCCACAGCGTGCCGCGAACATGAAATCGACACCGAGGATGTTGCCCTCGTTGTCGAAGCCGACCTCATAGTCGACCAGGAAATCGTGACGCTTGCCGGTGGCTATCATGTCGTCGTCGCGGTCGGGCCGGATTTTCACGGCGCGATGGTGCTTCTTCGCGGCGATCGCGGCCAATGCCGCAAACTGGTTGCCTTGCGTCTCCTTGCCGCCGAAGCCGCCGCCCATGCGGCGGATTTCCACCGTAATGGCGTTGCTCGGCACGCCCAGCGCGTGGCTGACCATGTGCTGGATTTCGCTCGGATGCTGGGTCGAGGAATAGATGGTGACGTCCTGGTCCTCGCCGGGCACGGCCATAGCGATATGGCCTTCGAGATAGAAATGCTCCTGGCCGCCGATGCGCATCTTTCCTTTCAGCCGGCGCGGCGCCTGACGGATCGCTGTGGCGGCATCGCCGCGCTTCAGGGTCAGCGGCGGCGTGACGAGCTTGTCTTTCTTCGGATCGAGCTCGCCGATGTCGGTGACGAAAGGCAATTCCTTGTATTCGACCTTGGCCAGCCTTGTCGCACGACGCGCCTGCTCGCGCGTCTCGGCAATGACGCAAAAGATCGGCTGTCCGTAGAACTGCACCTTGCCGTCGGCCAGCACCGGCTCGTCGTGGCGGCCGGTCGGCGAGATGTCGTTTTCGCCCGGCACGTCCTTGGCCGTCAGCACGTCGACAACGCCGGGCGCCGTACGCACCGCCGAGAGATCCATGCTGGTGATGGTGGCATGTGTTGCAGCCGAAAGCCCGAGGCAGCCATGCAGCGTGCCGGCCGGCTCCGGCATGTCGTCGATATAGACGGCGGTGCCGCTGACATGCTTGTGCGCGGAATCGTGGCGCTGGTCGGTGGCGACGCCACCTGAAATCTTTTCAGCCTTGAGGTTGGGAGCGTGGCTGGTCATTGAGCGCCCCCTTTCCCTTCTCGCCGTTCACGGGGAGTAGGTGGCCCGAAGGGCCGGATGAGGGGCAGCGCCGACGTTGACAGCCTTTCAGACAAAGATCGATGACGGCGCCGCCCCTCATCTGACTGCCGGCATCTTCTCCCCGTGAACGGGGACGCTACTCGCGACCGTTCGGCTGTTTGTTCACTACCATTGGTGTTCATCATGCCGCCTCGTTGCGTGACACCTGGAATGGTGCCCGGGTATCCGTGGTTTCGACAAAGAAGCGCAGCAGCAGGTTCTTCGCCGCCAGAGTTCGATACTCTGCCGAGGCGCGCATGTCGGTGAGCGGTGTAAAGTCTTTCGCGTACTCGGCCATCGCCGCCTCTACCGTCTGTTCTGTCCACGGCTTGCCGAGCAGCGCTTTTTCAACGGCCGGCGCACGCTTCGGCGTCGCCGCCATGCCGCCATAGGCGATGCGCACATCCGCGACCGTGCCATCCTCGGCCAGCGTCAGGAAGAAGGCGCCGAGGGCTGCCGTGATGTCCTCGTCGCGGCGCTTGGTGATCTTGTGGACGGCGAATTTTGTGCCCTTGGCCGGCACTGGCACGTGCACCGCTTCGACGAATTCGCCAGGCTGCCGGTCCTGCTTGCCATAGGCAATGAAGAAGGTTTCCAACGGGATCGTGCGCCGCTTGTTGCCCTTGCGCAGCGTCAGCCGCGCGCCAAGCGCGATCAGGGGCGGCGGCATGTCGCCGATCGGTGAGCCGTTGGCGATGTTGCCGCCGATAGTGCCCATGTTGCGCACCTGATCGCCACCGATGCGATCGAACAACGGCCCCAGCGCCGGTATGCGTCTGGCCAGCGTCGAGAATGCTTCGGTGTAGGTGACGCCGGCGCCGATGGTGATGAGGCCATTGTCTTCGGCGATGGTGCAAAGCCCATCGAGATCGCCGATGAAGATCGCCGGCGAAATATCGCGCATATGCTTGGTCACCCACAGGCCGACATCGGTCGCACCGGCGACGATTGTGGCGCCAGGTTCCTTGTCCAGCACGGTGGCGAAATCATCGACATTGGCCGGCACGATCAGCCGCTTCTTGCCGGCGCCGATCTCGACCCGCGCACCGTCATGCATGGCCTCGAGCCTCGCTGTGATCGCCTTGCGCTCGGCGGCCAGCGGGTCCTTCGCCACCTTGCCGTAGCTGGAGATGGCATGCGCCGCGCGTATGATCGCCTCGTAGCCGGTGCAGCGGCAGAGATTGCCCTGCAACGCCTTTTCGATAGAAGCGTTCGACGGGTCCGGTGATTTCATCCACAGGCCATAGAGAGACATGACGAAACCCGGCGTGCAGAAGCCGCATTGCGAACCGTGGAAATCGACCATCGCCTGCTGCACCGGGTGCAACTGCCCGGGCGACCCATGCAAATGCTCGACGGTGACGACATGGGTGCCGTCCAGCGAGCCAAGGAACCGGATGCAGGCGTTGACGCTTTCATAGACCAGGCCGCCAGCCGAGAGCTTGCCCACTAACACGGTGCAGGCCCCACAATCGCCTTCGGCACAGCCTTCCTTGGTGCCGCACAGCGAACGGTCGAGCCGCAGCCAATCAAGCAAGGTCGCCTCAGGGGCCACCGATGAAAGCACGACATCCCTGCCATTGAGAATGAACCGGATCTCGTTACGGATGCTGACTTTGGCCATGCTTCAGCTCCCCCTGTAGGTCGAATAGCCATAGGGCGAGACGAGCAGTGGCACATGATAGTGCACCGGCTCGGCCACGCCGAAACGAATTGGTATCAAGTCGAGAAAGGCCGGGTTTGGCAATTTCGTTCCCTGCTGGCGTAGATAATCACCGGCCGCGAAGACCAGTTCGTATTCGCCGGTGCGGAACTCCACGCCGGCGAGCAGCGGCTTATCGCAACGGCCGTCGGCATTGGTGACAACAGTCTTCAGATGTGTTCGCGCCTTGCCCTCGAGGTAATAGAGCGCGATCGACAGTCCCGCCGCCGGCTTGCCGGTCGCCGTGTCGAGGACATGGGTCGTCAGACGCCCGCCATCGGCTTTCGACGTTTCTGCCATTGGCCGCCTCCCATTTTCGGTACGAGCGAATTTGGCCCGGTACGATCAAGTATCAACAGTGAATTGTGCGCCAATTAAAGGCGATGCATAAGTCCTGGTCGAGCGGAGTGCGACAAAAACACTTTCAAAAATTTTCGGGGGAATGCGTAGGCAGTCCTTTCGATATTCTCACCACACTTCGGGCCATGCCCGGCAGGAGGGACGATGCGATACACCAGAGACATGCGCGGCTACGGAGCCAATCCGCCGGATCCGAAATGGCCCGATGGTGCGCATGTCGCCGTGCAGTTCGTCGTCAACTACGAAGAGGGTGGCGAGAACTGCGTGCTGCATGGCGACAAGGCGTCGGAAGCCTTCCTGTCGGAAATCGTCGGCGCTGCGCCCTGGGTGGGCCAGCGCCACTGGAATATGGAATCAATCTACGAATATGGCGCGCGCGCCGGCTTCTGGCGGCTGCTGCGGCTGTTCACCGAGGCCGAGGTGCCGATCACCTGCTACGGTGTCGCCACCGCGCTCGCCCGTTCGCCCGATCAGGTCTCGGCCATGCAGGAAGCCGGCTGGGAAATCGCCTCGCACGGGCTGAAATGGATCGACTACCGCGACCACAGCGCCGAAGATGAGCGTCGCGACCTCGAAGCAGCGATCCGCCTGCACTATGAGGTGACCGGGCAACGACCGACCGGCTGGTACACGGGCCGCACATCGATCAACACGGTGCGGATTGTGGCGGAAGAGGGCGGTTTCGACTACGTGTCGGACACCTATGACGACGAACTGCCCTACTGGTTCGAGCACGCAGGCGGCACGCAGCTCATCATCCCCTACACGCTCGACGCCAACGATATGCGCTTCGCCACGCCGCAAGGGTTCAATTCGGGCGACCAGTTCTTTGCCTATCTCAAAGATAGTTTCGATACGCTCTACGCCGAGGGCAAGGCCGGCCGGCCGCGCATGATGAACATCGGCCTGCATTGCCGCCTCGTCGGGCGTCCGGGCCGGGTGGCAGCGCTGAAGCGCTTCGTCGAGTATGTCAAATCGCATGAAAAGGTCTGGCTGGCGCGGCGCGTCGATATCGCCAAGCATTGGCAGGAGAATCATCCTTACAAGCCGGCGGCATTGCGTCCATCCAAGATGGAGTTCGAGACGTTTGTTCACACGTTCGGCGGCGTGTTCGAGCATTCGCCCTGGATCGCCGAACGCGCCCATGAGCTGGAACTGGGCCCGGCGCATGACACGGCCGGTGGCTTGCACAACGCACTCTGCCGTATCTTCCGCTCCGCCAGCGAGACCGAGCGGCTTTCCGTGCTTAATGCCCATCCCGACCTTGCCGGCAAGCTGGCCAAGGCCAAACGGCTGACGGCTGAATCAACCAGGGAACAAGCTTCGGCCGGGCTCGACGCGCTAACCGACAAGGAGCGCGAACTGTTTTCCAAATTGAACGCCGCCTACGTCACCACCTTCGGCTTCCCCTTCATCATCGCGGTGAAGGGCAAGACCAAGGAGGAAATCCTCGCCGAATTCGAGACGCGCATCGGCAATAGCCGCGGCGTCGAATTCGAGACCGCCTGCAAACAGGTCGAGCGCATCGCGCTGCTCCGCCTCAAGGACATGCTTCCGCAATAGGTTTGAACCCATGGATACGATCAGGATGCCCGAGCGAACCTATTACGCACCACATGGCGGCCACCCCGGCCAGAGCGAGTTGCTGACCGGCCGCGCCGTCTTCACCGAGGCCTACGCCGTCATCCCCAGGGGCGTGATGCAGGACATCGTCACCAGCGCCCTGCCGTTCTGGGACAAGACCCGCGTCTGGATCTTGTCGCGACCGCTGTCCGGTTTTGCCGAGACGTTCTCGCAGTACATTGTCGAGGTCGCGCCCGGCGGCGGCAGCGCCCGGCCGGAACCCGATGCCGGCGCCGAAGGTGCCCTGTTCGTGGTCGAAGGCGAATTGACGGTTCTGCTTGCCGGCAAGAAGCACGTATTGCGGCCCGGTGGATTTGCCTTCCTGCCGCCGGCCAGCGGCTGGACGGTTCGCAACGAAGGCAAGGCCGATGTCCGCTTCCATTGGATTCGCAAGGCCTACGAGGTGGTCGACGGTCTCGATACGCCCGAAGCCTTCTTCACCAACGAACAGGAGATCGCGCCAACGCCGATGCCCGGCACCGAGGGTCGCTGGGCGACGACACGTTTCGTCGATCCGGCCGACTTGCGCCATGACATGCACATGACAATCGTGACGCTGGAACCCGGCGCGGTCATTCCCTTCGCCGAGACCCATGTCATGGAGCACGGGCTCTATGTGCTGGAAGGCAAGGCGGTCTACCGCCTCAATCAGGATTGGGTCGAGGTCGAGGCCGGCGACTATATGTGGCTGCGCGCCTTCTGCCCGCAGGCCTGCTATGCCGGCGGTCCGGGCAAATTTCGCTATCTGCTCTACAAGGACGTCAACCGCCACGCCAAGCTCGGTGGCGCCGGCATCGCAAAGCGCGCTCCATGACCCGTATCGTCGCGCGGCCGCTGACCCGCGAGAGCTTTGCTCCATTTGGCAACGTCATCGACATGAGCGGCGACAACCACTACCCGATCAATGGCGGCAGGGCCGAGCGCTACCACGATCTCGCCACCGCCGAGGCGACCGGGCCGAACGCCCGCGTGCTGATCTCCATGGTGCGCGGCACGCCCTACGAATTGCCGCTGAAGCTGACGATGGTCGAGCGCCACCCGTTCGGCAGCCAGGCATTCATTCCGCTGTCGCCGCGCCCGTTCCTGGTCGTCGTCTGCCATGACGGGGATGAAGGACCCGGAGAGCCGCATGCCTTTATCACTGCCCCCGGACAAGGGATCAATTACCGGCGCAATCTCTGGCATGGCGTGCTGACGCCGCTCGGCGAGGCGCAGGATTTCCTGATCGTCGACCGGGGTGGCGACGGCCCCAACCTCGAGGAATTCCATTTCTCGCACGCCTACGAGATACATCTCCCTTGATTTTTTGTGCATGTCGTTACCCCGAAACCGGGGCACTTTTGGGGGACATGCAGCAGGAGACCCAGTAATGACCGACATTTCGCTGATCGACCGCCTGCTCGACGTGGTCGAGCACGATATCGTGCCGAAGACGGCCGAAGGTGTCGCCCATGGCAACAAACTGTTCGGCGCGGCGATCCTGCGCAAGGACGACCGTTCGCTGGTGCTGGCCGAAACCAACAACGAGATGGAAAACCCGCTCTGGCATGGCGAGGTGCATTGCCTGAAGCGCTTCTACGAAATGCCGAAGGCAGAGCGAGTCGACACCAAGGACGCAATCTTCATCGCCACGCACGAGCCATGCTCGCTGTGCCTGTCGGCGATCACCTGGACCGGCTTCGACAATTTCTACTATCTGTTCAGTCATGAGGATTCGCGTGACAGCTTCGCCATCCCGCATGATTTGAAGATCCTGAAGGAGGTCTTCACCCTCGATCCCGGCGGCTACAATGCCGAGAACGCCTACTGGAAGAGCTTTTCGATCCGCAGGCTGGTGCGGTCCCTGCCCGAGGCCGAACGCCAGCGGCTGGAAACACGCATCGACAATATCTCGGCCCGTTATGACGAGTTGTCCGGCGCCTACCAGGCGAGCAAGGATGAAAACGACATTCCGCTGAATTGACGCGGATGCTTAACCAACTTTCGCTTTCTTCAGCACTTCATTTATCTTGGCTTGCCAACCCTTGCCGGTGGCCTTGAATTTTCTGACGACATCCTGATCCAGGCGGATGGACACAACTTGCTTCGGCTTTTCCACGGTCGGCCGACCACGGGACCGCCTTATACTCTCGAAAAGTTCTGGAAACACTTCCGCGAAAGGTTTGGCATGCACCAGCTCTTCGTCGGTCGCCTCCGCATCATCGGGATCAGCGGCAATTTGTCTTTGAATTTCCGCTTCCTCCTCATTGGTAAGCGGTCGAATATGCGATTTAGGATTGCTCATATACGGACCTTTCCTTTCGGCTGGCACGACGCATCGAGATTACCGAAATCGCTTCGGAACCAAGCGGCTTAAAGATCACGGCGAGAATGATCTCTCCGAATTCGCCAATCGCCTTGAGTCGGCCTGCTTTGGCCGGGAGGACGGTTGAAGTCGCAAAAAACTCGATATCGAGTTCGGCAAAGTCCAGACCTCGGCCTTCGAGGTTCGTCACGCGCTTTGGCTCATCCCAAACGATCTTCAGTCGAGATTGTCCTCAATGCATCGGGCCTAAGCGAATAAAAGTAATACATAAATTAATGGGACAACGCAAGATGGAAAGTCGAACGGTCCCCGCCAGGCGTCGTCTCGGCGACACGGACCGTCGCCCGTTTGACTTCGTGACGTACACGTTTCATGCGTCACTGACATCCTGGAGAGCTCCCATGAAAACCGTCACCGAATTTCCCCGCAAGGTCGTCGAATTTCCGGACATGGCCATCGTCATGCCCGATGGCTGCCGGCTGTCGGCGCGGGTGTGGATGCCGGAAGATGCCGGTGATGATCCGGTGCCGGCGATCCTTGAGCATCTGCCCTACCGCAAGCGCGACGGCACCATCTTTCGCGATCAGCTGACGCATCCGTATTTCGCCGGCCACGGCTATGCCTCGATCCGCGTCGACATGCGCGGCAATGGCGATTCCGAAGGGCTGATGGACGACGAGTATTCAGAGCAGGAATTGCAGGATGCCTGCGACGTCATCGCCTGGGCGGCAAGCCAGCCCTGGTGCAACGGCAATGTCGGCATGATGGGCATTTCCTGGGGCGGCTTCAACTGCCTGCAGGTGGCGGCCAAGCAGCCGCCGGCGCTGAAGGCGGTGATCAGCCTGTGCTCGACCGTCGACCGCTATGCCGACGACATCCATTACAAGGGCGGCTGCCTTTTGATCGAGAATTTCGGCTGGGCCTCGACCATGCTGTCCTACTCGTCGCGGCCTCCGGATCCGCTGCTGGCCGGAGACAATAGATGGCGCGACCTGTGGCTCACCCGGCTGGAAAACCAGTCCTTCCTGGCGCCGCTGTGGCTGAAGCACCAGCACCGCGACGCCTACTGGAAGCGCGGCTCGATCTGCGAGGATTTTTCCGCCGTCAAAGCCGCGGTGCTGTCGATCGGCGGCTGGCATGACGGCTACCGCAACACCGTCTCGCATCTCGCCAGCAACATCGAAGCGCCGGTCAAGGGCATCATCGGGCCGTGGATCCACAAATACCCGCACTACGCCGGGCCCAAGCCCGCCATTGGCTTCCTGCAGGAGGCGTTGCGCTGGTGGGACCGCTGGCTGAAGGATATCGACACGGGCGTCGAGGCCGACCCCGCCTACCGCGCCTATGTCATGGACAGCGTGCGTCCGGCACGCTGGCATCCCGAGCGGCCGGGCCGCTGGGTGGCGGAACAGCAATGGCCTTCGTCCAATATCAAGACGCAATCGATCGAGCTTATCGCCGAGGGCGGCAACCCCGCGATCGTCGCCTCGCCGCAAAGCTGCGGGCTGGCCGGCGGCGAGTATTTTCCGTTCACCTTCGGCCCCGAACTGCCCGGCGACCAGCGCCCCGACGATGCGCTGTCGGTGTGTTTCGACCAGCCGGAACTCCGTGAGGCTATCGATATCGTCGGTGCGCCCGAAGTCCTGGTCCGGGTCGCGTCCGACCGGCGTCAGGCCAACATCGCGGTCCGGCTTTGCGACGTGCATCCCGACGGTGCCACCGAGCTGATCT
The DNA here is from genome assembly GCF_040318045.1 of Mesorhizobium sp. M1338. Classification (NCBI taxonomy): domain Bacteria; kingdom Pseudomonadati; phylum Pseudomonadota; class Alphaproteobacteria; order Hyphomicrobiales; family Phyllobacteriaceae; genus Mesorhizobium; species Mesorhizobium sp. M1338. The sequence goes on from NZ_JAMYLL010000006.1 coordinate 183,285, forward strand.
CTTACGGCGTACTCAACCTGACGCATCGCAACTCGCACGAATTCCCCGAGGCGCTGGTGCCGGGCGAAACCGTGTCGGCGCGCGTGGTGCTCGATCAATGCGCCTACCGCGTGCCGGCTGGCCACCGCCTGCGTATTGCTGTTTCGAACGCCTATTGGCCGATGATCTGGCCGTCGCCGGAGCCGGTCCAACTCGCGCTGTCGACCGCGACGCTGTCCTTGCCGCTGCGGCCGCTGGCAACAGGCGACGAAGCGACGTTTGCCGAGCCGGAAGGCGCCTCCCCCTGGGCGACAGAAACGATCCGCGCCACCAATTCCGAGCGCCATGTCGATCGCGACGAGAAGACCGGAATTGTCACGCTTTCCATCGTTGATGATTTTGGCGAGGTGCGCGATCTCGATCACGGCCTTGCCAATGGCAGCATCGCCCGCGAGACCTGGACGATCCATCCCGACGATCCGCTGTCGGCCTCGGGAAAGACGCATTGGACGCAGACCCTGTCGCGAAATGGATGGTCGGTGCGCACCGAGACATCCGCCGAAATGCGATCCGACGCGCAAAACTTCATCGTCAGCGCCAGAATCGAGGCCTATGAGGGCGAAAGGCTCGTTTTCGAACGCAATTTCGAAGAGAAGGTGCCCCGCGCGCTTCTTTGAACGCCGGTTTCGTTGGTCCAATTGCGACGTACGATTTACGCCACGGCATGTCGCATTCGGTCTTGCTTACCGCTTTCCCTTGCGGTCATTATTCTCCCCACAAGAAACAAGAAAAACGACCCCAGAGTCGAACCAACAGAGTGAGGAACTCAAAATGTCAAACGAACTGGAATATCTTAGCCGGCGTGTCGCGTCGGGCAAACTGAGCCGTCGTGATTTTCTGGGCCGGGCGGCAGCGCTCGGCGTCACCGCCCCCTTCGCCAACTCGCTGCTTTCAAGTGCGGCGCGCGCGGCGGGTCCGGTCAAGGGTGGCACGCTGAAGGCCGGCCTGGTCGGTGGCGAATCCACCAACAGCCTCGATCCGGCGCTGATGATGACGCAGGTGCCGTTCGCCTTCGGCAAGTGCTGGGGCGAAATGATCGTCGAGCTGTCTCCCGACGGCAAGCTCGAGAACCGCATCGCCGAGGAGATCGGCGCCTCGGACGACGCCAAGGTATGGACGCTGAAGATCCGCGACGGCGTTGAATTCCACAACGGCAAGACGGTGACCGCCGAAGACGTCGCGGCCACGCTGGAGCGCCATTCGGACGAGAAGTCGAAATCCGGTGCGCTCGGCTACATGAAGGGCATCGAAACCATCAAGGCCAGCGGCAAGGAAGTCGTGCTGACCCTGAAGGAAGCCAATGCCGACCTTCCCTACCTGCTCAGCGACTATCACCTGATCGTCCAGCCGAACGGCGGCAAGGATAAGCCAGACGCCGGCATCTCGGCCGGCCCTTACATGGTCAAGACCAACGAGCCTGGCGTGCGCCATGGCGCCGAGCGCTTCGCCAATTACTGGCAAGGTGACAAGATGGGCCATGCCGACCAGATCGAGGTCATCGTCATCAACGACGCGACGGCGCGCACAGCGGCCCTGCAGGGTGGCCAGGTCAACATGATCAACCGCGTCGAGCCGAAGATCGTCGATCTGATCAAGCGTCTGCCGGGCGTCACCATCCGCAATCACGCCGGCCCCGGCCACTACGTGTTCATCATGCATTGCAACACCGCGCCGTTCGACAACAACGACCTGCGCATGGCGCTCAAGCTGGCCATCGACCGCGAGGAGATGCTGGACAAGATCCTGCGCGGCTACGGTTCCCTCGGCAACGACTTCCCGATCAATGCGTCCTATCCGCTGTTTACCGAGATCGAGCAGCGCAAGTACGATCCCGACAAGGCGAAGTTCCACTACAAGAAGTCCGGTCACGACGGCGCCGTGCTACTGAGAACCTCGGACGTCGCCTTCCCAGGCGCAGTCGATGCAGCGCAGCTCTTCCAGCAGAGCGCCGCCAAGGCCGGCATCAAGCTCGAGCTCAAGCGCGAGCCGGGCGACGGCTACTGGAACGAAGTCTGGAACAAGCAGCCCTTCTGTGCCTCCTACTGGGGCGGCCGCTCGACCCAGGATCAGATGTATTCCACCGCTTATCTATCGACGGCCGACTGGAACGACACGCGTTTCAAGCGTCCGGATTTCGACAAGATGGTGCTGGCGGCTCGCGCCGAGCTCGACGAGACCAAGCGCAAGCAGATGTACCACGACATGGCTGTCCTGGTGCGCGACGAAGGCGGCCTGATCCTGCCGATGTTCAACCAGTTCATCGACGCGACCGGCGCCAAGGTCGGCGGCTGGATCGACGATCCGCATCAGGAGCTAATGAACGGCTACGCACTGGCGAAGTGCTGGCTCGAAGCCTGAGCCGGCTTTGCGGATATGTCTTCACCCATCCTGAAACTGATTGCCCAGCGCGTTGCGCTGGGCATTCTCCTCTTGTTGGCCGTTTCGGTCCTGATTTTCGCCGGCACACAGATCCTGCCCGGCGACGTCGCGCAAGCCATTCTCGGGCAATCGGCGACGCCGGAGTCGCTCGCCAATCTGCGCGAGCAGCTCGGCCTTAACGATCCGGCCTATATCAGGTATTTCCGCTGGCTCGGCGGGGTAATGACAGGCGACCTGGGTACCGCCATGTCGAGCGGCCAGGACATCGCCACGTCGATCAAGGGCCGGCTGTGGAACACGCTGTTCCTCGCCTTCTGGGCGGCCGTTGTCGCTGTGCCGCTGGCGATCATCCTCGGTCTCATCGCGGTGCGCTACCGCAATGGCTGGGTCGACAAGCTGATCTCAGGACTTGCGCTCGCCTCGACGTCGTTTCCCGAATTCTTCATTGGCTATGTGCTCGTCTATTTCTTCGCCGTGAAGTGGCAAATATTCCCCGGCATCTCAACCGTCTATGACGGCATGCCGTTCGGCGAACGCATGCAGGCGATCGCCCTGCCGGCGACGGCGCTGACGCTGGTCGTGCTGGCGCACATGATGCGCATGACGCGCGCGGCGATCCTCAACGTCATGCAGTCGGCCTATGTCGAGACGGCGGAATTGAAAGGCCTGTCGGCCTTCAACGTCATCCGCAAGCATGCCTTTCCCAATGCCATCGCGCCGATCATCAACGTCGTCATGCTCAACCTCGCCTACCTGATCGTCGGCGTCGTCGTGGTCGAGGTGATCTTCGTCTATCCGGGCATGGGACAGTATCTGGTCGACCACGTCACCAAGCGCGACGTGCCGGTGGTGCAGGCGGTCGGCCTGATCTTCGCCGCCGTCTACATCAGCCTGAACATCATTGCGGACATAGGGGCTATCGTCGCCAATCCGCGTCTCAGACATCCGAAATAGGGGGCGGATATGCTCGATATCAAACGCATCCCCATCCCCGCGCTGATCGGCATCGTGCTGACGGCATTGTTCGTGCTGGCGGCGGTCTTCGCACCGTGGATCGCACCGCACGGCAATGGCGAGATCGTCGGCGATGTCTGGGAGCCAATGTCGGCTACCCATTTGCTAGGCACCGACAATCTTGGCCGCGACCTGCTGTCGCGCATGATCTACGGCGCGCGCATCACCCTGTTCATCGCGGTGCTGGCCACCGCGCTGTCGTTCTCGCTCGGCGCCATACTCGGCTTCTCGGCGGCGGTCTTCGGCGGCTGGTTCGATACGCTGCTGTCGCGCCTTGTCGATCTTTTGATGTCGATCCCGACGCTGATCATGGGTCTTGTCGTGCTGTCCGTGCTGCCTACCAATCTGGTGACGCTGATCCTGGTGATGGGCATTCTCGACTCGACCCGCGTCTATCGCCTGTCGCGCGCGGTCGCCGTCGACATCAACGTCATGGACTATGTCGAGGCGGCGAAACTGCGCGGCGAGGGCAGCGCCTGGATCATCTTCCGCGAGATCCTGCCCAACGCACTGTCGCCGCTGGTTTCGGAACTCGGCCTGCGCTTCATCTATGCCGTGCTGTTCCTGTCGACACTGTCGTTCCTCGGCCTTGGCGTGCAGCCGCCGGACGCCGACTGGGGCGGCATGGTCAAGGAAAACAAGGACGGCATCGTCTTCGGCATCGCGGCCGCACTCATCCCGGCGGCGGCGATCGCCTTGCTGGCGATTTCCGTCAACCTGGTCGCGGACTGGGTGCTCAACCGGACGACAAGCCTGAAGGGAGGACGCGGGTGATGGCCGACAGCAAAGCGAAGCCCGGCGTGCTTCTCGACATCCGCAATCTGCGCATCGAGGCGACCGTCTTCCCGCCCGGCGAACCGCCGAAGAATATCGTGCTGGTGCACGATGTCTCGCTGACGCTCGAGAAGGGCAAGGTGCTTGGCCTGATCGGCGAATCCGGCGCAGGCAAGTCGACCATTGGCCTATCGTCGATGGGCTATGGCCGCGGTGGTGTGCGCATCACCGGCGGCGAGGTCATCCTGAACGGCCGCGACATCCTCAAGGGCGGCAAGGACGGTTTTCGCAAGCTGCGCGGCCGCGAGGTCTGCTATGTCGCGCAGTCGGCGGCCGCCGCGTTCAACCCGGCGCATAGGCTGATGGACCAAGTGGTGGAAGCCACGCTGCTGCACGGCACGGCGACACGCGCCGAGGCCGAAAAGCGCGCCATCGCGCTGTTCAGGAAGCTCAGCCTGCCGAACCCCGAAACCATCGGCGAACGCTTTCCACACCAGGTCTCGGGCGGCCAGCTGCAGCGCGTGATGACGGCGATGGCGCTGTGCTCCGAGCCCGACCTGATCGTCTTCGACGAGCCGACCACGGCGCTCGACGTGACGACGCAGATCGACGTGCTGGCGGCGATCAAGGACGCCATTCGCGATACCCATGTGGCGGCACTCTATATCACGCACGACCTTGCCGTCGTCGCCCAGGTCTCCGACGAGATCATGGTGCTGCGCCATGGCCGACTGGTCGAATGGGGCGGCACAAGGCAGATCATCAAGGAGCCGCGCCAGGAGTACACCAACGCGCTGGTGTCGGTGCACGAGATCGAACACCACGAGCAGAAGCCCGGCATGACGCCGTTCCTGTCGGTGAAGAACGTCACCGCCGCCTATGGCCGCAGCCACATCAAGGTGCTGAAGAACGTCTCGGTCGACATCTATCCGGGCCAGACGCTGGCCGTTGTCGGCGAGTCCGGCTCCGGCAAGTCGACTCTGGCACGCGCCATCACCGGTTTGCTGCCGCCAGAAGAAGGCACTGTCACCTTCGATGGGCGTCCGCTGGCAAACCGGCTGGCCGACCGGCCGAAGGAGGATCTGCGGCAGTTGCAGATGATCTATCAGATGGCCGACGTGGCGATGAACCCGCGTCAGACGGTCGGCACCATCATCGGCCGGCCGCTCGAATTCTATTTCGGCATACGCGGCCGCGAGCGCGACAAACGCGTCGCCGAACTGCTCGACAAGATCGAGATGGGCAAGGGCTTCTCCGACCGCTATCCGGCCGAGCTTTCCGGCGGCCAGAAACAGCGCGTCTGCATCGCCCGTTCGCTTGCCGCCAAGCCCAAGCTGATCATCTGCGACGAGGTAACCTCGGCGCTCGATCCGCTGGTGGCACACGGCATCCTCGAGCTGCTGCTCGAGCTGCAGAAGGAAGAGAACGTCGCCTACTTGTTCATCACCCATGACCTGGCCACGGTGAAGTCGATCGCAGATTCGATCGCGGTGATGTATCGCGGCGAGGTGGTGCGCTACGGCCCGAAGAGCAAGGTTCTGGCGCCGCCCTTCGACGCCTATACCGATCTTCTGCTTTCCTCGGTTCCCGAGATGGAGATCGGCTGGCTGGAAAAGGCGATCAAGGGACGGCGCATGGCCAGCGCGGGGAACTAGGGAATTCGTGGCGCGAAGCCATCCTTCAACGACAAAGCCTTCCGGAGTCGCCCATGGCGCTCGAGACAAAACTGTTGCTGATCATCCTCGATGGCGTTCCCTACAGGAACTGGCGCCGGTTGATGGGCAATCTCGAAGGGTGGGTGCAATCGGGCGAGGCGCGGGTCTGGAAGATGCGCTCCGTGCTGCCGTCGACCTCGGCCTGCTGCTACGCCTCCATCCACACCGGCGTTTCGCCGCAGGTGCATGGCATCCTATCCAACGAGAACCGGTTTCGAATCGCGCAACCCGACATCTTCTCCGAAGTCAGCAAGGCCGGCGGCAAGACCGGCGCCGTGACACATTCCTATTGGTCGGAATTCTTCCGCGCCCATCCGTTCGACCTGGTCGAGGATATGGAATTCGACGAGCCGGGCGGACCGATCACGCATGGCCGCTTCCACACCATGACCGGCTACAACGCCCGCAATCAGATGACGCCGAGCGATGTCGACCTGTTCGCGACACTGACCATGCTGACCAAACGCCACGGCATCGACTACGGCATCCTGCACACCTGCACGCTGGACTCGATGGGTCACCGTTTCGGCCATGACTGCCACGAGATGGACCACGCGGTCTATGCGATGGACGGCATGCTGGCCGCCTTCCTGCCGCGCTGGATCGAAGCCGGCTATGAGGTGATGGTCACCGCCGACCATGGCCAGACCGATCGTGGCCATCATGGCGGCCATGACGACGAGATGCAGGATTTCGCGCTGTATTATTTTGGGCCCGGCAAAGGCCCGCAGGCCGACACGCTGCTCGACCAGTTGCAACTGGCGCCGACGGTGCTGACGCGCCTCGGCGTGCCGGTGCCGGAGACGATGAAGGCTAAGCCGTTCTTGGGGTGACGTTGCCGCGACGTCGGCGCCCCCTTCCCCCGTCCTTTACGGGGAGATGGTAAGGGTGAGGGCAGCGCTAACATCGAATATGAATAGCGAACGCTGGCGCCGCCCCTCATGCGCCTGCCGGTACATTCTCCCCGTATAATGACCGGGAGAAGGGATGCTCTGGCAACCGCCCCGCTCTTCGGTTAGCCTCCAAAAAATTCCTTGGCGGGAGGATGAACCTTTTTGGACCGATCAGCGACAGAGCAGACAGGAGCCAGGCGGCTCGACCGGCCATGACGGCAGCGACGGAAACCGATCGCGTGCTTGTCGACCGGGTCGCGAAGGGCGACCGTGCCGCCGTGCGGCTCCTGTTCATGCGTCACCACGTGCGGGTCTACCGCTTCGTGGCACGCCAGACGGGATCGGAAATGATGGCCGACGATATCGCCAACGAAGTGTTCCTCGAGCTATGGCGCCAGGCGCCATGCTTCGAAGGGCGCTCCGAAGTCTCCACATGGCTGCTCGGCATCGCCCGTTTCAAGGCGCTGTCCTTGCTGCGCAAGAAGAAGGAAGACTGGATCGACGACGAGGCCGCCGCCGCGGTGGCCGACAGCGCCGACACGCCGGAAGTCGTCACCATGAAGGGAGACAAGGCTGCCGCCTTGCGCCGGTTCGTCGACGCCTTGCCGGAAGAGCATCGCGTGGTGATCGATCTTGCCTATTATCATGGCCAGTCGGTGAGCGAGATCGGCGAAGTGCTCGACATTCCGGTCGCGACCGTCAAGACTCGAATGTTTTACGCCCGCAAGAAACTCGGTGAGGCCCTCAAGGCCGCCGGTTACGACAGGGGGTGGCCATGAGCGCCGCTGAAAAGATGTCGCGCCGCGACGAAATGGAAACGCTGCTGCCGTTCTATCTGAACGGCTCGCTGGAAGGTTCGGACCTGGAAGCCGTCGAGGAATGGCTGGCCAGCGATCCGGCGGCACTTGCCGCCCTTGGCGAGGCGGAAGCCGAATTCTCCGGCACCACGGCCGCCAACGAAGCGATCCGTCCGCCGGCCGATGCGCTCGGCCGCTTCGCCAGGGCGCTCGATGCCGAGGCCGGACCTGTCCGCCAGCCGGCGGGCTCGTCCTGGCTGGCGCAGGCCTGGGGCCGCTTCATGGCGGTGCCGGTCGGCGTCGCCTGGGCCGCGGCCGCGGTTCTGCTGGCCCTGGTCATGGTGCAGTCATTTGTCGAGCCCAGCGGCAAGGGCAGTGATTTCGAGATAGCCGGCGCGCAAGACGATCTGGCGAAAATGCCGTTCGCCCTGGTCAAGTTCAAGCCGGATGCGAAGATGTCGGATATTTCTGGCTTTCTCGGCAGCAACGGGCTGAAGATCATCGGCGGACCGACCACCGACGGCGTCTTCCGGCTTGGCATTCCCGCGACCACCACCGCCGACTACACAAGGCAAATCGGCCTTGTTGCCGCCCAGCCTTTCACGGAGACTGTGATCGAGGGAAGGAGGCCGGTTGATGGCGGCTGAGGCGGTCATTCGATTTGCGGCAATGCTTGCGGCGACGATGACAATCGCCGCCGTGCCCGCGTCGGCGCAGACCAGCGCGAAGCCTGATCCCGCGAAAATCGACTGCCGCGACGGGGCCAATGCGGCGGGAGCCGACTGCGCCAAGGACGACAGTGACAGTGCAGTCGGTGCGGGTCCTGCAGCGGCAGGGGCCGTCTTTCTGCCCGCCTTGATCGTCGACCTGTTTCCAAACCCGGCCGCGCCTCCGGCACCGGTGCCGACGCCACGGCCGGCTCCGGCGACACCGCCGGCCGATAGTCAAGCCGGCCCTCCGCCTGGCGGCCCGATCGTCTCTCCGACCGATCTCATCGCCGTTCAGCCGCCGCGCGCGGTGGTCGGCGATTTCGTGCCCGACGAGGTGCTGGTGACCGTCGACGGCGACGCCGGCGCGGTGCAGCAGATCGCCGCGTCCTTCGGCCTCCAGGTGCGCTCGCAGCGCCAGTCGCGGCTGCTTGGCACCACGCTGGTGCGCTTCGGCATTCCCGATGGCCGGCCCGTCGGCGTCGTGCTTGCGCAGCTGGCGGCCGACGGCCGCACCCAGCGGCGCGAGCCCAACCATGTCTATTCGCTGCAGCAGGCCGCCGGCATCGTCAACTATGCCTTCGACCGCATCGCGCTCGATTCCAAGCAGGCCAGCGGCGAAAACGTTCGCATCGCGGTGATCGACACAGGCATCGACGACACCAACCCGGCGCTGGCTGGCGTCATCGCCGAACAGTTCGACGCCATGCCGGGGGTGCCGATCGAAAAGCGCGATCACGGCACGTCGATCGACGGCCTGATCGCCGGCGTCGGCGCGCTGGAGGGCATGGCACCGGGCGCCAGGATCTACCACGCCCGGGCCTTCGAGGGCGGCAAGTCGACCATGGATGTCATCCTGTCGGCGCTCGACTGGGCGGCGGAGCAGGACGTGCGCATCATCAACATGAGCTTCGTTGGGCCGAAGAACGACCTGCTCGGCGTCGCCTGCCGCAATGCCCGGGCGCTCGGCATGGTGCTGGTCGCCGCCGCCGGTAACAACGGGCCGAAAGCACCCTATGGTTATCCGGCCGCCTTCGACGACGTCATCGCCGTGACCGCCACCGATGCCAAGGACGGGCTGATGCCGCAGGCCAATCGCGGCGCCTATGTCTTCATCTCGGCGCCCGGCGTCGAGATGGTGGCGCCGAGCGGCGCCGGCTCGGATGTGGTCACCGGCACCTCGTTCGCGGCGGCGATCGTCAGCGGCGCCATCGCCAATCTCATCCACGCCGCGCCCGATCGCTCGGCCGACGACATCGAAAAGGCGCTCGGGGCTACGGCCAGGGATCTCGGCCCCAAGGGGCGCGACAATGATTTCGGCTACGGGCTGCTGGACATCAAGGCGGCCGAGGCGGCGAAGGAGTAGGCTTTCGTCGAGATGGATGGGTCAAACTTAATCAGTTGACTTACTGCCAATTCAATTACCGGGACGGGCCGGTAGTGGACGACGTTCGGCGACACGTCCTTACAAGGGGAGCGAGCGACGTTCTAAATGCGATCACGCCACTTGGTCGAGAAATTGAGGTCTCGAACGAGCAAGAAGCTGTCGCCCCATCTGACGTGCATTTGGTTGCAGACATCCGGAATCCTGCGGTTTGCACGTTGGGTTGCCGGCTTTGATACTTCGGTCGTAATAACCTTCCGGACATCCGGCGCAAACATGGCATACGATATCAGGAAAGGATCACGTCCTATCTTGATGATTTCGGCGTCGGTAAGGTCATTTCCATAACCATTCGCTAAGACATCCTGAACTCGCCCCACATCGGCTTCTTCCTCGAGGCAAAGCGCATTCCTATTGTCTTTGTCGCCAAGCCATTGAGCCAGGTCATCGGTCCCCCAACGATTTCCTCGAGGATTTCGAGGGGAATCTTGACCGCACCGCGTTCGGCCCAATGCAGTAACCACTCCCAGAACTCGGGCACGCGATCGAATGCGTAATACGAATTCTTGGCGGTGATTAAGACGTTCGCATCGAGGAGATAAATCGTCGCCCCCTCAGGCTGCGCGACCAGAGGCGCCGGCAGCCGACGCCCCCGTCAAAGCGTAGACGTTGGTCGGCTTAACTCCCAAGATCCTGCCTGCCATAGATGGCGAGAGAGCGCCTTCGGCAAGCATTCGCCCGGAAAGGCTTACCAGCCGATTGCCCAGCCTATGCCTACGGACAACGTAGTAGTCGGGGCCGTTTTCGTTCTCCTTATTTCGCTCTCTCGCCGCCGCTCGGCTTTGAAGCCAAAAGCGACGAAAGATACCGCTGATCTCGGCCCACACTTCACGCGAGATAACCCCCTGTCTAAACAACTTATAATTAACTGCGGAATGGCTCACGCGCCAGGCGTCAGCGAGTTGCCTTATTCTCGCGATGACTTGGTCGGTTGGTGCGCCTCGTAGAGCGTCTTCACGTGCAGATTCACCTTCAGGCATGAGGATTTGACCAGCAACGTCGTTGCAAAACACCTCTATCGCGGAGGAAGGATTTGCCCCGCTGATTCCCGTGCGACCGATCCAAATATGCGCCAGTTCGTGGAGCAGGGTAAAAGACCATGCTGCTTCACTGTCCTGATCATTAATGACTACGAAAGGAGCGACAGAATCCGCCAAGGCAACCCCGCGGAAAAGCTCGACGTCAAGAGTGCTATGGTGACTCCCAAGATTCCCAATCAGCAGCACGAAGACACCGACTTGTTCGGCAAGATCCCTCAGATAGGCGAAGGCATCATTTCGGCTACCGCGCCTGAATTGAGCGAGGTTGAAACTGAGAGTGCCCTCAATTTCTTTTGCGAGTGCCTTGGTGCCACCATTGATATCGAAGCCACCAACGAAAAGGAGCTTCTTTGCCTCATCTTCAACTTCGAGAAGCGAGCGGACCATCTCTTGCCTTGCCCTGACTTCGCGCAACAAAGCATCAACCAAGGCCTCGTCGCGCCGAGCGTAGTCTACCGGCAAGGTACGGAAATCTTCGCCACGTTCCGCACGCTTCGGAGGCGCTGGCAGATAGAACGCAAGCAATGGACGCCGGTAGTTTTTTGCCATCTTCAGGAGCAATGGCCTGGACGGTTCGCCGTCACCATTTTCCAACGCTGCAAGACGATCCGCACCAACGACGGAACGCGTGTCCTTGAGGCCCAGCCTTTTTGCGGCGCCTTCAAGGTCAAGCCCTGCCGTTTCACGGGCCCACTTCAGCACATCGGGATTGACGCTTGGCATTCCTCACCTTCGTTGGGCCGGCAATATCGCCCAGCGCCATCGTATAACCCGTAAGCGAACGCTTCGTTACGAAGGTGGCCATATATTTATGAAGAGGTCAACGGCTTCGCCCGTGGAGAAAGTTGCCCAAAAATATACTGACGACGACGATTGTTGGCGGCATCTCGCCTCGGTCAACCTCCGCTTCCGTGACAAGACGGACGTCCGCCTTCTTCGTCACTTAGAGCAGTTGAGGTCTTGCCGCTATGCCGGCGCGCCGGCGACCGATCCCCTGACCACCAGGTCGACGGGCCAGACTTCGCCGCGAGCGCCCTCTTCCAGCCCCGAAATCCGGGCCGCCAGCCGCTCGGCGACGCGGGCGCCGGCGAGACGGATGGATGAGCGCGTCGTCGACAGCGGCACCGAAAAATTCTCCGGCCTCAGCCAGGGGAAGACATCGTCATGGGCAATCAGCGACACGTCGCCCGGAATGCTCAGGCCGAGGTCGCGAACCGCGCGCACGACGCCCAGCGCCATGATCAGGCTGGAGCAGGCGATCGCCGTCGGTGCGTCGCCCTCTTCCAGCAAACGCCTGGTGGCGCGATAGCCATTCTCTTCGGTCATGACCACCGAGCAGACGTGTCGTTCGCCCAAAGTCAGCCCGCTCGTGGCGAGCGCCCGGCGCACGCCGCGCTCGCGATGGATGGCAAAGGTCTCGCGGTCGTCGCCGTTGATCAGCGCCAGCCGCCGGTGGCCGAGCTGGATCAGCAGCCTGGCCGCCTCGTGGAAGGCGCCCTCATTGTCGATGTCGGTGAAGGCATAGTCGAAATCGAAGCCTTCGCTACGGCCATGGACGATGAAGGGAATGCCGAGCGTGTTGACCAGCGCCACGCGCCGGTCGGCGGGCCTTGGCGAGGAAATGTAGACGGCGTCGACCTGCCGGTTGGCGACGATGCGCCGGTAGGTCGTCTCCTGGTCGTCGGCGTCGGCCGGCGACAGCACCAGGTCGAGTTCGTGCGAGCGGGCGTAGTCGCCTAGGCCAGACAAGAATTCGACGAAATGCGGATCGATGTCGACGGACGCACCGGTCGGCAGGACATAGCCGATCATACCGGTCTTGCCGGTCGCCAGGCGGCGCGCGCTCGGATTGGGACGGTAACCATGGCGCTTGGCGGCATCCATGACACGCCTGCGCGTTTCCTCGTTGACCTCGGGATAGCCGTTCAGCGCGCGGCTCACCGTAGTCTGCGACAGCGCCAGCATATGGGCAAGCTGCTTGAGGTTCACGAAAACTCTCCATCTCCCTCAAAGCGCTTTTAACTTGAATCGACCCAAGTGCCCTCGGGGTTGAGCCGTTCGACAACGAACCATAAGCGTGCTTCAGACGTGTTTGAAACAAAAAATGCTGCTGCATTGCCATAAAAGCATGTTGCAGCGCACTTTTTAGGCCGCAGACGCGCCGGATTAAATCGACTAGCCCACCTGCCTCTTGACTTCCGGCCGATTCAATGGCGAGATCAAAAAGGCCAAAGCGCTTTGGAAGACTCTCCGAAAGGTTGCGGTTCCTTTCCGAGTGAGTCACAGTCCTGCGGCGTCGGCGGGCGGAATGGAGGTTCCGTCCGGTGTGTTTGATCCACTGGGAGGAATACCGATGAAGAAAATGCTTTTGCTGGGTGCCGCGTTTGCCACGCTCGCCCTGAGCGCGCCGGCTCATGCCGAACTGAAGTTCAAGCCAGGTGAGGACAAGCGCTTCAACTGGGCCAACTACGAAGAGCTCAAGAAAGTCGACCTCAAGGGGGAGACGCTGTCGATCTTCGGACCGTGGCGCGGTGAGGACGAAGGCCTGGTGCGCGGCGTTCTCGACTATTTCTCGGAAGCCACCGGCGTCGAGATCAAATACTCCTCCTCGGAAAATTACGAACAGCAGATCGTCATCGACACGCAGGCCGGCAGCCCGCCGAACATCGCCGTGCTGCCGCAGCCGGGGCTGATCCAGGATCTGGCATCGAAGGGCCTGTTGACGCCGCTCGGCGACGACACCGCCAAATGGGTCAAGGACAATTACGGCGCCGGCCAGTCATGGGTCGATCTCGGCACCTTCAAGGACAAGGACGGCAAGCCGGGCTTCTTCGCCTTCCCCTACAAGGCCGACGTGAAATCGCTGGTCTGGTACTCGCCGGACAATTTCGAGGAAGCCGGCTACAAGGTGCCGAAGACGCAGGAAGAACTCGCCGATCTCGAAAAGAAGATCATCGCCGATGGCGGCAAGCCGTGGTGCATCGGCCTCGGCTCCGGCGGCGCCACCGGCTGGCCGGCGACCGACTGGGTCGAAGACCTGATGCTGCGTACCCAGTCTCCGGAAGTCTACGACAAATGGGTGAAGAACGAGATCCCGTTCAACGACCCGGCGGTGGTCAGCGCCATCGACATCTTCGGCAAGATCGCGACCGACGACAAGATGGTCGACGGCGGCGCAAAGGCGGTTGCGGCGACCGATTTCCGCGACAGCCCGAAGGGCCTCTTCTCTGTGCCGCCGAAATGCTACCTGCACCATCAGGCGTCGTTCATCCCGACCTTCTTCCCGGAAGGCACCAAGGTCGGCCAGGACGCGGACTTCTTCTACTTCCCTCCCTATGCCTCCAAGCCTGAACTGGGCACGCCCGTGCTCGGCGCCGGCACGCTGGCGATGATCACCAAGGACTCCAAGGCCGCCCGCGCGTTCATCGACTTTCTGAAGATGCCGCTCGCCCATGAGATCTGGATGGCCGAGGGTGGTTTCGTGACGCCGCTCAAGTCGGTCAACAAGGAGGCCTATGCCAGCGACGCGCTGAGGAAGCAGGGCGAAATCCTCGCCAACGCCTCGACCTTCCGCTTCGACGGTTCCGACCTGATGCCGGGCAAGATCGGCGCCGGCGCCTTCTGGACCGGCATGATCGACCTGGTCGGCGGCAAGTCCGCGCAGGATGTCGCCACCGACATTCAGAAAAGCTGGGACGCGATCAAGTAGGCGTCCGACAGTAAGCAGCCGATTGTTCGGCTATCCGATCCCGACTGGATCCGGGCCCTGGAGGCCCGGATCCGACCGGCGGCCCGTGCCGCGGCGATTATCATGAGCACACAAACATCCGGCATGAAGCGCGATCAGCAAAGGGAAAGCCTGTCTTGCCTGGCGATCGCGCTCTGAACAACTGAATCGGCGCATCTCACCGCCCGGACCGTTCGGCCTTGGCTGATGATACGCAGGGGGAGGGACCCATGGCGGCTCAGATTTTCTCGGCCATATTCGTAATCATCGTCGGAGTCGGCGGTTGCGTCGCCTATTTCTGGGGCGCCAACAAACTGGTCGACCTGATATTCCCGTCGCGCGGCGTCGCCGGCGCCGCGGCCATCGACAATCTGCGCCGGCAAGGGCTGGTCCGACCATGGCTGTTCGTCGGTCCGGCGATGATCATCCTCACCATCTACCTGATCTACCCGGTGGTCGAGACGCTGCGGCTGTCGTTCCTCGATCGCGGCGGCATCAATTTTGTCGGCTTGGCCAACTATGAATGGGCCTTCGGCGACCGCGAGTTCCGCAACTCGATCCTCAACAACATCATCTGGCTGGCGGTGGTGCCCGCCGCCTGCACCTTCCTCGGGCTGATCATCGCCGTGCTCACCGACAAGATCTGGTGGGGCACGATCGCCAAGAGTCTGATCTTCCTGCCGCTGGCGATCTCCTTCGTCGGCGCCAGCGTGATCTGGAAATTCATCTACGAGTATCGTGGCGAGGGCCAGACCCAGATCGGCATCCTCAACGCCGTCATCCAGCATTTCGGGGGCCAGCCGCAGGTCTGGATATCGCTGCCGTTCTGGAACAGTTTCTTCCTGATGGTGATCCTGATCTGGATCCAGACCGGATTTGCCATGGTGATACTGTCTTCCGCACTGCGCGGCATTCCCGAAGAAACGCTGGAAGCCGCCGTCATCGACGGCGCCAATCCATTCCAGATCTTCTGGAAGATCATGGTGCCGCAGATATGGGGCACCATCGCCGTCGTCTGGACCACCATCACCATCCTGGTGCTCAAGGTGTTCGACATCGTTCTGACCATGACCAACGGCCAGTGGAACAGCCAGGTGCTGGCCAATCTGATGTTCGACTGGATGTTCCGTGGCGGCGGCGATTTCGGCCGTGGCGCCACCATCGCCATCATCATCATGATCGCTGTCATTCCGATCATGATCTGGAACATCCGCCAGGCGAACAAAGAGACGGGAGGACATTGAGATGGCCGTTGCGACCGGAAAGTCCTTCGCCAGCCGCTTTGGCGTCCACATCGCCGTGCTTGTCTTCGTCGCGATCTGGACCATACCGACGCTCGGCATCCTGGTCTCGTCGCTGCGCGACAAGAACCAGATCATCGCCTCTGGCTGGTGGAACTCGTTCGCCAGTTCCACCCAGACCGAGGCCGGCCGACTGCCGGCCGCCTCGACGCAAGTCGAAAAGGACGGCAAGTTCGTTCTCGAGGGCAACATCTTCGGCGACGGCGCCAAGCGCAACATCAGCGCCTTCGGTGTCAAATCGGCGGCACCGACGCAATATCCCGCCGACACTTCGGCCGATCTCGGCGACGGCGTGACCCTGCGGCTCAACGCCGACGGCAGCTTCGTCATGGCCTCGCCCAAGGCGTTCGAAGGCGATCGCGGCCAGCGCGTCTACTATGCCTCGTCGGCGCCGCCGAAATTCACCACCGACAACTACAGAACCGTGCTGTTTTCCGAGGGCATCGGACGGTCGTTCATGAACTCGCTGACCGTCACCATCCCGGCGACAGTCATCCCGATCCTGATCGCGGCGTTTGCCGCCTATGCGCTGGCCTGGATGCGGTTTCCCGGCCGGGCGCTGCTGATCGCGGTGATCATCGGCCTGCTGGTGGTGCCGCTGCAAATGTCGCTGATCCCGCTTTTGAAGCTCTACAACGGCGTCGGCGCTTTCTTCGGCATGCCGTCGAAAACCTATCTCGGCATCTGGCTGGCGCATACCGGCTTCGGCTTGCCCTTCGCCATCTACCTGCTGCGCAGCTACATTGCCGGCCTGCCGCGCGAGATCATGGAATCGGCGCGTATCGACGGCGCCAGCGATTTCGAGATCTTCGTCAAGATCGTCTTGCCGCTGTCGTTCCCCGTGCTGGCCTCGTTTGCCATCTTCCAGTTCCTATGGGTATGGAACGATCTGCTGGTGGCGATGGTTTTCCTCGGTACAGAGGCAGACCAGATCGTGCTGACCGCCAAGCTCAACGCGCTGTTGGGCTCACGCGGCGGCGACTGGGAGATTCTGACGACATCGGCCTTCGTGACCATAATCGTGCCGCTGATCGTCTTCTTCTCGCTGCAGCGCTATTTTGTCCGCGGGCTGCTTGCCGGCTCGGTGAAAGGAGGCTGAGACGATGCAATCCGCTTTGAAGGCCAGCTCGAAACCTGACCTCGCCCTCGATCGCGACTGGTGGCGGGGTGCTGTGATCTATCAGATCTATCCGCGCAGCTACCAGGACTCGAACGGCGACGGCATAGGCGACCTCAAGGGGATCATCGGCCGCCTCCCCTACATCGCCGCACTCGGTGCGGACGCCATCTGGATTTCGCCGTTCTTCAAATCGCCTATGAAGGATTTCGGCTATGACGTCACCGACTACCGCGACGTCGATCCGATGTTCGGCACGCTGGCCGACTTCGACGCGCTGACCGCCGAGGCGCACAGGCTGGGCTTGAAGGTGATGATCGACGAGGTGCTGTCGCACACCGCCGACAACCACCCGTGGTTCAGGGAAAGCCGGTCGAGCCGCACCAACCCGAAGGCCGACTGGTATGTCTGGGCGGACGCCAGGCCGGACGGCACGCCGCCCAACAACTGGCTGTCGATCTTCGGCGGCTCGGCCTGGCAATGGGACACCAGCCGCCAGCAATATTACCTGCATAATTTCCTGGCCGAGCAGCCCGACCTCAACTTCCACAACCGCCAAGTCCAGGATGCGCTGCTCGACGTCACCCGTTTCTGGCTGGAGCGCGGCGTCGACGGCTTCCGGCTCGACACCATCAATTTCTACTTCCACAGCCAGGGCCTGGAAGACAATCCGCCGCTGCCGCCGGAAGAGCGCAACGACCAGACCGCACCGGCGGTCAACCCCTACAACTACCAGGATCATCTCTACGACAAGAGCCGCCCGGAGAACCTCGGCTTCCTCGAGCGCTTCCGCGCCCTGCTCGATGAATATCCGGCAACCGCCGCGGTCGGGGAGGTCGGCGATTCGCAGCGCGGACTGGACGTGGTGGCTGCCTACACCGCCGGCGGCAAGCGCGTACACATGTGCTATTCCTTCGACTTCCTGGCGCCGGAAAAGATCAGTGCGGCCAAGGTCCGCTCGGTGCTGGAATCCTTCGGCAAGGTCGCCAGCGACGGCTGGTCATGCTGGGCCTTTTCCAATCACGACGTGATGCGCCCGGCCTCGCGCTGGGCGGCCAGCGAAGCCGATCCGACCGCCTATCTCAAGGTCATCTCGGCGCTGCTGATGTCGCTGCGCGGTTCGGTCTGCATCTACCAGGGTGAGGAGCTTGGGCTCGGCGAAGCCGACCTTCGGTTCGAGGATTTACAGGACCCCTATGGCATCCGCTTCTGGCCGGAATTCAAGGGCCGCGACGGCTGCCGCACGCCGATGGTGTGGGACGGCAGCGCCAGCAATGGCGGCTTCTCATCGGCAAAGCCCTGGCTGCCGGTGCCGGCCAAGCATCTGTCGCAAGCGGTCAATGTCCAGCAGGGCGACGAGAACTCGCTGCTTGAGCACTACCGGCGCTTTCTGACCTTCCGGCGTGCCCATCCGGCACTGGCCAAGGGTGACATCACCTTCATCGAAAGCGAGGGCGACACCGTCGCCTTCACCCGCCGCTCAGGCAATGAGCAGATCGTCTGCGTCTTCAATCTGGGAGCCGGGCCAACCGAGGTTGACCTCGGCGGCCGATCGCTGCAACCTTTGCCCGGGCACGGATTTTCGGGGCAGGCGAGCACCGGTTCCATCGAGCTTGGCGGCTACGGCGCCTGGTTCGGGCGCGCCGACTGAATTTCAAATCACTTGAATTTCAAATTACTGGAGGGAAACCAATGGCCGATGTCACGCTAAGACAAGTGAAGAAGTCCTACGGCAATCTGAACATTCTCCACGGCATCGACCTCGATATCAAGTCGGGCGAATTCATCGTCTTCGTCGGTCCGTCGGGCTGCGGCAAGTCGACATTGCTGAGGTCGATCGCCGGGCTCGAGGAAATCACCTCCGGCGAGCTCAGAATAGCTGGCGAGGTCGTGAACGACGTGCCGCCGTCGAAGCGGGGGATCGCCATGGTGTTCCAGTCCTACGCGCTGTATCCGCACATGACCGTCTACGACAACATGGCGTTCTCGATGAAGATCGGGAAGGAGAACAAGGCCGAGATCGATCGGCGCGTGCGCCAGGCGGCGGAAATCCTGCAGCTGACGAAATATCTCGACCGCTTGCCCAAGGCGATGTCGGGCGGACAGCGCCAGCGCGTCGCCATTGGCCGCGCCATCGTGCGCAATCCAAAGGTGTTCCTGTTCGACGAGCCGCTGTCGAACCTTGACGCCGCACTTCGCGTCGCCACACGCATCGAGATCGCCAAGCTCAAGGAATCGATGCCCGCCACGACCATGATCTATGTCACCCACGACCAGGTCGAGGCAATGACGCTGGCCGACCGCATCGTGGTGCTCAAGGACGGCCATATCGAACAGGTCGGCACGCCGATGGACCTCTACAAGAAGCCCGGCAATCTGTTCGTTGCCCAGTTCATCGGCTCGCCGGCCATGAACATCCTGCCGGCGACCATCGACAAGACCGGAAATCCGACTGTCGTCAGCCATGTCGGCGGGCGCAAGGCGACCGTGCCGATCACGACGCCTGCTTCGGCAAAGGGTGCCGCGGTGAGCTTTGGCGTGCGACCGGAGGACCTGATCATCGCCAGCGGTGCGGACTATCTGTTCGAAGGGACGGTCGACTATGTCGAGCAGCTCGGCGAAGTCCAGCTTGTCTACATCGACATCGGCCGCGCCGACCTGCCGCTGGTGACCAAGCTGCCTGGCAATGTCGAAGTCAAGCGTGGCTCGACATTGCGCCTGAGCGCCAATGGCGAAGATCTGCATATCTTCGACACGGATGGGCGGTCCTTCGCTCTTCACGAAGCGGAGGCGAAGGCGGCCTGAGAGGTCGCACGACGATACTGCCCTGTTACAAAAACAAGAGCGGCGGGCAAGGTCCGCCGCTCTCGTTTGGAGATCAGCTTCGGCTGTTAGCGGCCGAAGAGGTTTCGGTCACTGCCCTGAGGGGCGGACTTCGGTGCATCGCCCGACGAATTGAGCAGCTTGTAGACGGGCGATTCGCTCTTGCGGATCGAGCCCGTATGCGAGGTGTCGACGTTGACGGTCGACTGCTTGTTGATGTCGGTGCCGCCAGCGTTGTCGTTGCGGGCATAGGCGCTGCCGGCGGCAATCAGAAGAGCGGCGGCAGTAAGAACAATCTTTTTCATTTTGATACTCCGTATTCTCGAATTCGATACGGCGGGTTAACCCGCCGCATCGCTGTCGGATGTTGGTTTTGGTCGGGTTAGTTGTTGCCGAACAGGTTGCGGTCGCTGCCATGGTCGACAGGCGCCTGCGTGGCCGGCTCCGACTTCTTGACGGAAGCCGTGTACGAGCTGTCGACCGCGGCGGCAGGCTGGTCGGCGCCCTTGGAGCCAAAGTTGTCGCTGCCGGCGAAGGCACTGCCGGTGACGGCCAGAACGGCGGCGGCGGCAAGAAGGATCTTGTTCATTTTAGTCTCCTGGATTTCTGGATTTCGCCAGGACGGCGGGCAGACCCGCCGTCAACTGGGAATTGGTTGTTAGCGGCCGAAGAGGTTACGGTCGCTGCCCTGAGCGGGCGTCTGGGCAACCGGTTCCGAGGTCTTGGTGGAAGCCGTGTACGACTTGTCGACCGCGGCAGCAGGCTGATTGGCGCCGTTCGAACCGTAGTGGTCGCTACCATTAGCGAAGGCGCTGCCGGAAATGGCCAGAACGGCGGCGGCAGTGAGAATGATCTTTTTCATTTTTTTGTACTCCAGTATCTTCTTTTCCGTCCGTCCAGCGGCGTGTCTTGGAAGGGAAATCGCGTCGTTCGGACAGCCCCGATGTGGGAGGGCATCCTCGCCTTTTCCAATCACGAAGTTGTTCCGTGTGGACCATGAATCCGCCACTTGAAATTGTGCCACGGGATTCTACACGCTACTTTTTATTTATGTTTTTCAACACTTAAGCAAAATCGCCCGCTGGATCACCAACTGTTTCCAAGGCCCGGCGTTCACACCGTCCTGCACGCACCGTCAACAGAAACGAACCGTTCGGTTCGATTTTAGAACCAGCTAATAGTCACTTTTCGAAACCGTTAACCTTTTTGGTCGCCGGCAAGGGGCCGGCTTCGAGGAGATTGCAGTTGGGAATGGCCGCCGCGGAGATAGGATTTCGGCTCAACAATCGCCAACCGGAACGTTTCGCATGCGTGTCGCGCCGCATGGATACGATGTCGTTTTCATGCCGATGACGCGCCCGCGATCGTGGTTAGATCATACCATCTCAGGTGCCGCTTCGTGACGACGAGGCGGAGAATTGGGAAGCCGGTCAGAATCCGGCGCTGCCCCCGCAACGGTGGTGGAGTTCAAGTCGCAACGGGAGACCACTGGGCAGTTGCCTGGGAAGGTGTCGCGATGGTCCGTAAGGACAACTCCAGAGCCCGGAAACCAGCCCGAGATTTCTAGACTCGACTGATCGCGGTGGGCGGTCAAGAGGTGGATAGTGCATGTCCGGCGCATCGCCGGCCTGCGTCCGATCCTTCCTCCGTCACCACCATTTCAGTCCTTAAGAAACGAGGACAGGACATGGATATTCGCAACGACATGCTGAGGCTCTTGAACAGCCGCCGGCAAGGCTTTTCGCTGGAGCAGCCCTTCTACACCGATCCAGACTTTTTCAAGCTCGACATGGAGCTGATCTGGTATCGTGATTGGCTGTTCATCGGCCACGATTGCGAGCTGCCTAAGCCGGGCAGCTACATCACAGTGCAGATCGGCGACTATCCGGTCGTTCTTGTCCGCGACCAGCAAGGCAAGATCAACGCCTTCCACAATTCCTGCCGCCATCGCGGCAGCCGCGTCTGCAACACAGAGAGGGGTACGGCGGCAAAGCTGGTCTGCCCCTATCACCAGTGGACCTATGAGCTCGACGGCCGCCTGCTGTTTGCCCGCCAGATGGCCGACGGTTTCGACAAAAGTGAGTTCAGCCTGAAGCCGGTCGCCTGCGAGAGCGTCGGCGGCTACATCTTCATCTGCCTGGGCAAGGAGCCCGCCGATTTCGCGCCGATGCGGGCGATGATCGAACCTTATCTTTTGCCGCACCGGTTGCGGGAAGCAAAGATCGCCTTCGAGAGCACGATCATAGAGAAGGGCAACTGGAAGCTGGTCTGGGAAAACAATCGCGAGTGCTATCACTGCGTCGCCAATCATCCCGAGCTGTGCAAGACCTTCCCGGAAGCGCCTACCGTGACCGGCGTCAACGGCGCCGACAGCGACCCCGAAATGGTCGCGCATTGGGCCAAATGCGAGGCATCAGGCCTGCCGAGCAAGTTCCGCATCGATCCGGCCGGGCAGTACCGCGCCACCCGCGCGCCGCTGTTGCGCGATGCCGTCAGCTACACCATGACCGGCAAGCTGGCGGTGAAGAAGAACCTCTCCGACACTGTCTCCGCCGACAGGATCGGAACCTTGATGCACTATCACTATCCGACGACCTGGAACCACATCCTCATCGATCACGCGGTGACGTTCCGGGTGCTGCCGATCAGCGCCACGGAAACGGCGGTGACGACGAAGTGGCTGGTGCACAAGGACGCGGTCGAGGGGGTCGATTACACCATCGAAGACCTCACCCATGTCTGGACCGAAACCAACGACCAGGATCGCCGCATCGTCGAGGAAAACGCCTTTGGCATCCTGTCGCCCGCCTACGAGCCCGGCCCCTATTCGGAGTTGCATGAGGGCGGCGTGATCCAGTTCGTCGAATGGTATGCGTCGTTCATCGGCCCGCGCCTCGCCGAAGGCGGCCGGCCGGCCCTGCGCAGCGTCGCCTAGTGCATGTCGCCCAAAATGCGCAGCGGCTTTGGGATCATGCACAAAACAAAAGGGACAAGAGGATGAATGCGATGACGGATCTTGGCCTCTATCGCCATCTCGACCAGATGACGCCCTGGAACGACAGGCTGCAGGTGCTGGAAGTGATCGGCGTCAGCGACGAAGCACCTGACGTAAAGACCTTCACCTTCCGCTCCGACAACCAGACCTGGTTTCGCTACAAGCCGGGCCAGTTCGTGACGCTGGAACTGCCGACAGCCGACGGGCCGCTGATGCGCACCTACACGCTGTCGTCCTCGCCATCGCGGCCGTTCTCTATCGCGGTGACAGTGAAGGCGCAGGCGGGCAGCACAGGCACGCGCTGGATGTTCGACCATCTGGCGCCGGGCTCGCACGTCAAGGCCTATGGGCCGACAGGTGACTTTTCGCTGCACAGCCACCCGGCGGCCAAGTATCTGTTCATCTCCGCCGGTTCCGGTGTGACGCCGATGATGTCGATGCTGCGCTGGCTGAACGACTGCGCGCCATGGACCGATGTCGGCTTCGTCAACTGCGCGCGCCGTCCGGAAGAGATCATCTTCCGCAAGGAACTCGAACTGCTCGGCAGCCGTATGCCCGGCCTGTCGCTCGGCTTCATGATCGAGGAGCGGTCGAGCCGCGAGGGCTGGTTCGGCCATATGGGCCGCATCGACGCCATTCGGCTGCCATTGCTGGCGCCCGATTTCCGCGATCGCGAAATCTTCTGCTGCGGCCCCGATCCCTTCATGCGCGCCGTGCGCGGCATGCTGGAGGCAACGGGCTTCGACATGACGAAATACCATCAGGAGAGCTTTGCGGCGCCTGTGGTGGAAGAAATCCTGGCGCCGTTCACGTCGCCTGCGGAAGACGGCGCCGCCGTTGTCGTCGAAGCCGTGACACCGATCCGGTTCGCGCTTTCGGATATCGACGCCGAATGCGTCGCCGGCCAAACCGTGCTGCAGACCGCGCGGGCTTCAGGTGTGCGGATTCCCGCCGCATGCGAGTTCGGCCTGTGCGGCACCTGCAAGGTGAAGAAGGTCGCGGGCGACGTCGAGATGAGCCACAATGGCGGCATCCTCGACCACGAGATCGACGACGGGTTTATCCTCGCCTGTTGCTCAAAACCGCTTTCGGCGCTCGAAATCGAGGCGTGACCGGCGGTTGGTGCCATCAGGGGCCCTGAGTGATCAGCCTCAAGGATGGGAAATAAGTCCGGTAGCGGCCGACATCACGGGTCAGGAGCGGAAGCCGAGCGACAGCGGCATGGGCGCCAATGAAGACGTCGGGCAACACGCCAGTCCTGGATCCTCCTGATCGGCGGTACTGTGTAAATACCTTCCCGGCCAGGAAAAGGGCGGCTCTCGGCATCGGAGCCATTTCGAGACCGGCCGCGTCCAGAAACGTCTCGAGATCCTCGATGCGAGTGTACCGAACAGCAAGTTCGGCGTAGACCGCATCATTGATCAACAATGGCCCATTAAGGCTTACTGCCTCTAGCTGTGCAACCGACCAGTCCGCCCAGGTCGGATCATCCGTAACGAGGTCGAGCAGAACGTTGGTGTCGACCAGCGTCACGCTTCGCCACGCGTCAGCGCCATGATCGCGTCGGTCGTTAGCCCCTCGCCGGCATGGCCGCGCAACTTGGCGAAGCGGCTCGCAGGCGGCTTTTTGTCAACGCGAGCCAGCACCACGCTGCCATCGGCGGCGCGTCGGAAATCGACCCTGCTGCCCGGGACGATTCCCAGGAGATCGCGGACCGGTTTCGGGATGGTCACTTGTCCCTTTGCCGTAACGGTGGTGGCCATCTTCGTCCTCTGGTAATACCATGTTTCGATAAGGTATTACCTTGCAGGTCGGATTTCAATGCTTGAAGCATCGAGTCCTCGGCCGAACTGTCAGTGCCAAGACGACACGCGTTGGGAACGCAACGTCCGTTCAAACTCCGTAGCGTTCGGTGCGAATGTTTCCCGCTGCAACGCCGGCATCAATCAGCGCCTGGGCGGCGGCCGACGCGAAAGCGTTGGAGCCGCAGACAAAGGCGAGACCGGGCGGCTCGGGCAGCCGCGCCATTGCTTGCGCCATCATCGCGACGTCCACCCGCCGCGCATAATCGGCCGGGCGCCGCGCGGCTTCGCGCGTCAGCGTCAGCACAAGGTCGAAGCCGTCCCTGCGGTCGTCGAGGCCGATCAGTTCGTCGCGAAAGATCACTTCGTCCCAGATCCGGGCTGAAAAGACCAGGATGACGGGCATCGTCGAATTGCGCGCGGCGCGATGGCGGACCATCGACATCAAGGGTACGACGCCCGAACCGCCGCCGACAAGCACAAGCGGTCCGCTCTCATCTTCCGGCCAGACGAAATGCCCGCCGAGCGGCCCGCGCAGTTCGATTTCGTCACCAATCGCCGCGACCTCGTGGAAGAAGGGCGAAACCTCGCCATCGTCGAGCTTCTCGATCGCCAGTTCGATCACGCTGCCAATCTCGGGCGCGGAGGCGATGGAATAGGAGCGGCGCGCCTGGTAGCCGTCCGGCGCCGTCAGCCTGATATCGACATGCTGCCCGGCGCGATAGGCAAACGGCCGCGATGGCCGGAAAAAGAAGCTGGTGACCCGCGGCGTGCGCTTTTCGATACGGACGATCCCGGCCGTCTGCCAGGGCGATTGCACTGCTGCCGCATCGCTCATGGATCGCCCGTATAGCGCTGTTCGCGCCATGGATCGCCATGGATGTGATAGCCGCGCAATTCCCAGAAACCGGGTTCGTCGCGCGTCGTGAACTGCAGGCCGTTCAGCCATTTGGCCGACTTCCAGAAATAGAGATGCGGAACGAGCAGTCTTGCCGGGCCGCCGTGATCCGGCGTGATTGGCTTGCCTTCATAGAGCAGCGCCACCATGGCCTTGCCGGCGGTGAGATCCTTTACCGGCACATTGGTGGTGTAACCATCGAACGCGTGCGCCAGCGTGAAGCCGGTCGGCGGCTCCAAACCCGCGTCTGCAAGGATATCGTCGACCAGCACGCCCTGCCACGGCGTGTCGAACTTGGTCCATGCGGTCACGCAATGGATGTCGCGTGTCATCTTGGTCAGCGGCAGCACGTTGAATTCGGCCCAGTTCCATTTCTTGATCGGCCGTGGCCCATGCTTCAGCGTGAAAGACCAATCCTCGGTGCGCACACGTGGCGTCGGACCGGCCGACAAGACCGGAAAACCCTGTTCGAGATATTGGCCGGGCGGTATGCGCGCATCGCCATCGGCTGGCGGGCGCCGTCCTGAAGAGAAACCTCGGGTGACCATCGCGGCAATTCCTCTGCACCAGGCATCCGTCAGCCTGCCGCAGTTTTCTCGATGATGCCGCCGCGGGCAACCGAAATCTTGAGAGCGGAAGCGGCAGGCTCGACGAGCCTACCGCCTTTGCATTCAGTTCAGCGCCTCGCGTCAGCCATTGGCGAGCGGCACCGCGACATAGATCTGGCCTCCATCGCGCTCGACCAGCAACAGCACCGACTTCCTGCCGGACTTGCCGGCCTGGGCGATCGCCTGGGTGACCTGCCTGGCGCTCTTCACCGGCATCTGATTGACGGCGACGATGATGTCGCCGGCCTGGATTCCGGAAGCCGCGGCAGCCTTGTCGGGATTGACGCTGGCAACGACCGCACCGCGCTGATTGTGGGCGAGATTCATCTGCTCGCGAATGTCAGGGGTGATGTCCATCAGGCCAAGCTCGATCGCCGGGGAACCTTGCCCGACGCCAGGCGCGCCGGACCCGTCGTCCAGCGACGCGGTCTTCACGTCGTCGGTGTTGCGCCCGATATCGACGGAAATATCCACGGCCTTGCCCTTGCGCCAGATGTTCAGGGTCTCCCTGGCGCCAGGCGTGACATCGGCGACCGCCCGCGACAGGTCCTTGGGATCCTTGACATCCTGCCCGGCAAAGCTGGTGATGACGTCGCCGGCCTCGACTCCGGCCCTGGCGGCCGGCGAGCCGTCATTGACCCGCGAAACCAGCGCGCCGGCGGGATGATCGAGGCCGATTGCGCTCGCCACATCCGCCGTCACCGGCTGGATCTCGACGCCGAGGTAGCCATACTGGATCGAGCCGTCCTTCATCAGCTTGGCGACAACCTTCTGGGCCTGGTCGGACGGGATGGCGAAGCCAACGCCGACGCTGCCGCCATTGGGCGAATAGATCGCCGCGTTGATACCGACGACATTGCCGTTCACATCCACCAGCGGACCGCCGGAATTTCCATGATTGATCGGGGCGTCGATCTGGATGAAGTCGTCGAACGGGCCACTGTGCAAATCCCGGCCGCGGGCCGAAACGATGCCTGCGGTGACGGTGGTGCCGATGCCGAACGGGTTGCCGAAGGCCAATACCTGGTCGCCTGGCATGAGCTTGTCGGAATCACCCCATTTGACAGTCGGCAGGGGTTTGACCGACTTGACCTTGAGGACGGCGAGATCGTTCTTGGCATCGCGGCCGACCAGCTTGGCGGGGAGTTCGGTGCCGTCATCGAGCGCAACCTTGATCAAGGAGGCACCATCGATGACGTGATTGTTGGTGACGATGATACCATCCGCGCCCACGATGAAGCCGGAACCCAGCGCTTCGGCACGCTGCGGTTGCTGCTGTGGCGGTGTCTTGGGCATCGGCATGCCCTGGTCACCGAAGAACTGACGAAAATAGTCGTCGAAAGGCGAGCCGCCGTCGAAGGGAGAGGCATCGCTCGTCGTTCCAGGCTCTGCCTTCATGACGGTGGTGATCGTTACCGCTGCCGGCTTGTCGGCCGCCACGATGGGGGCGAACGAGCCGTTGGGAGCGGTGAGGCCGGCGACAGGTGTCTGGGTCGTCGGAACAGTGTTACCTTCGCTTTGAGCGAAAGACATGACGAAAGGAGATATGATCAGCGCAGCGCCCAGCAAGGCCGCGACGCGATGTCTGCGAATTATGTCTGACATGGTCGTTTGTCCGGGCGAGAGTTGATCGGTCGCCGTGGAGGTCTCCTTGTGGGGAAACCGGCCATTCGGCGTGTCGAACGTCGCGAATGCCCGTCTCGCCTGGCATGGCAGCCGACCGGATCGACAGCTCTGCATCTAGGACGTGGATTGGCCCGATTTAGGGTTTTCGGGCAACCTTACGAAGATTTAATTTCCGTATGACGGCTGGTCACGATGTCGTCAGGCGCCGCGCCAGTCCGGTGTTCCCTGTCCCGCCGGGGCATCAGATCCCGCCGGTTCGCCCTAGATACGCGGTGGCGATGTCGTGCATGCGCTTGCTGTCGACGCTCGGACCGTGGCCGCCATGGCCGATGCGGATCGGCAGGTCGAGCAGGCGCTGCATCGTACTGATATAGGCCGTTCGGTCCGAATCGGGCAGATCGTCGATCAGCGTGTCGTCGTAGATGGCGTCGCCGCTGAAGAACAGACCGTCGGCCTCGTCGAACAGCGCGATCGAATCCGGCGAATGGCCAGGCAGATGCAGCACACGGAATTGCCGGTCGCCGAGATCGACGATGTCGCCCTCGTCCAGGGTTCGCGTCAGCGGCGCGGGCGGGATCTTGTAGTCGGCGGCCTTCCAGCCCGGCGCCGGCACTTTCGAAACGGCGCCTTCGAGATCACGGAACATGTAGGCGTAGGTCGCCGCCTCATCCATGCTCTCGAACTGTTCCGCGCTTGTCCTTGGCCCTGCTCGCCACGGAAATTCGTGCAGCGAGCCGACATGGTCGAGATGGATGTGGGTGGCGACGACCAGCAGCGGCTTGCCGTCGGGCGTCTCGATCTCAGGCGCCAGCGGACGGATGCCCATGCCGGTATCGACCAGAAGGTCGGCGTCGCGGCCGCGCAGATACCAGATGTTGGCACGCAGGTACTCATGCACGAACGGTTCGGTCAGCATCGTCGTCTTATCGTCGATGATGCTTTTGCTGAACCACTCCGGCATCAGCTGTGAGCCCGGCATCAGCTGTGACCCAGCATCAGACGAAGGGCTTTCCGACCTTGTATTTTTCCGGAACCAGCCGCTTGAGATAAGCCATACCGGCATCGGACAGTTGATTGACATCGGGCTTCATGAAATCGTCCGGCATGTGGCGGGTCTTGCCGGCGACGTTCTTCAGTGGCACCTTCTTCAGCACCGTTTTGGTGCCGTCATACTGCAGCGCCACCGAGCCGCCGCCCTGTTCGGCGACGGCAACCGCGAAGGCGCCGGCATCGAAAGCCTCCCGCGCGTCAACCGCGCTAATGGCGCCGATATAGCCGCGCGGCATGTAGCCGAGCGCGTCGACGCGGGCGCGCTTGCCGGGCAGGCCTTCGGCCAGTGCGCGCTCGAGTGCGGCCGGCAGATCGCTGCCCGACAGCTTGACGTTGCCATGCGCGTCGCGCTCGAGCTTGTCCGGCGGCACCAGGCTTTCGACCAGCGCCTTGCCATCGGCGGTGCCGACACCTTCCGAAACGGCGACGATGCAGCGTTTGTGGCGATCGAGCGTGGCGCGCACGTCGTCGATGAAACCGGCGGCCGAGAAGGGGCGCTCGGGCACATAGACCAGGTGCGGGCCGCTGTCGGGGTCGAGCTGCCATGCGGCGGCGGCCGCGGTCAGGAAGCCGGCATGCCGACCCATGACGATGCCGACATAGATGCCGGGCAGGGCGCGAAAATCGAGGTCGACGGACAGGAAGGCGCCAGCGACGAACTCGGCCGCCGAAATGAAGCCCGGCGTGTGGTCGTTCTCCTCGAGGTCATTGTCGATGGTCTTCGGCGCGTGGACGAAGGCGATCGTGCCGCCTGCGGCATCGGTCAGGATCTGCTGCGTGCCCGACGTGTCGTTGCCGCCGATATAGATGAAGGCGTCGGCGCCCACCTTCTTCAATCCGTTGAGGATGACGTCACAATAGGCGGCATCCGGCTTGTCGCGCGTCGAGCCAAGGGCTGCACTCGGCGTTCCGGCAATCAGCCGCAGCCGGTCCTCGGGAATCGCGGAAAGGTCGACATAGTTGCCGTCACGGATACCGCGCACGCCGTGGATGGAACCGAGGACCTTGGCACCGGGATGCCGCTTGCGGATCTCCAGCGTCGCCCCGACCACCGTCTGGTTGATGACGGCGGTTGGGCCGCCGCCCTGCGCGATGACAAAAGTTCCGGCCATTCCTGACGTCTCCCGAGCGATGAATTCGCAGGCACATTCGCCTGTCTTTTGCTATCGCGCAACGGAAGAGTGGAGCGGATGACGTGTCAGACGACCACCACCGGGTTTTTCTTGGAGACGCGGCTGTAGAGGTCGATGATGTCCTGGTTGATCAGGCGCACGCAACCCGACGACATCGCCTGGCCGATGCTCGCCCATTCGGGCGAACCGTGGATGCGATAGCCGGTGTCCTTGCCGTCCTGGTAGATGTAGAGGGCGCGCGCGCCGAGCGGGTTGGTCAGGCCGCCGGGCTGGCCGGCCTGCCATTTCACCAGTTCCGGCTTGCGGACGATCATTTCGGGCGGCGGCGTCCAGGTCGGCCATTCCCTGCCGTACTGGATGTTGGCGCGGCCGGACCAGCGGAAGCCGTCCTTGCCGATGCCGACGCCGTAGCGGATGGCATCGCCACCCGGCTGGACGAGATAGAGCATGCGCTCCTGCAGGTGGACGACGATGGTGCCGGGCGCCTCGCCTGTCGTGTCGACGACGATCTGGCGGCGGAATTCCGGCTTGACCTTCAAATAGGGCACTTCCGGCACGTTAAAGCCGCCGTCGGTCAGCGCCGCATACATGACGCCGGGGCTGGTGATGTTCTTGTCGACGCTGATCGCGGGCCGCATCGGCGGCACCGAACCGGTGGTGACGCCGTCGAGCTCGAGCGCCGGCAGGCCGCCACCCGAGGTCGAGCAACCGGCGGCGCCGAGCAGTGCGAGCGCCCCTGCCCCCGACAGGATGGCGCGGCGGGAAAGATGATGATCGATTTCGATTGCGTCGCCATTTCGCGGCGGCGTCAGACCCTGCGGCAACTCACCCATATACCCAAACCCTACGCTGTCGGCGGGAAGCACGGTCCGACCGGATAGCAGGCATTTTCATCATTCATGGTTGATAAAGCGTGAAGACACCTTGCTCAGCCTGCGTTTGCGGCGCGAACTGACACCGGTCCGCCGTTGGCGAATTAGGGAATCGCCTCTTTACATTCTTCCGGACCCAAGGATTTATCCTCTTCTTTACGCTCAACGGAGACGAGCATGTCCTTCGAAAACTGGGCCGCCTTCGCCGCCGCATCGACGATCCTTCTCATCATTCCGGGTCCGACCATCCTTCTGGTGGTGTCCTACGCGCTGGGCCAGGGCTGGCGCACCGCATTGCCGATGGCCGTCGGGGTGGCGCTTGGTGACTTCACCGCGATGACCTTGTCGATGCTGGGCATCGGCGCGCTGCTGGCCGCTTCGGCGACCGTCTTCACCATCCTGAAGCTGATCGGCGCCGGCTATCTGATCTATCTCGGCGTGAAACTGTTTCGTGCCGGCGGCGCGCTGAAAGCCGAACCGCTCACCGATGCGGTGTCGTCGGCCAAGATGATGGCGCATGCCTGGCTGGTCACCGCGCTCAACCCGAAAAGCATCACCTTTTCGTCGCCTTCCTGCCGCAGTTCCTCGACCGGCACGCCGATTTCTGGACGCAGATGCTGATCTTCGAGACGACCTTCCTGGCGCTCGCCTTCGCCAATGCCTTCGGCTATGCGCTGATCGCGGCACGCGCACGCAACGTCGTGCGCAATCCCAAGGCGATCCGCATCTTCAATCGCACCGGCGGCACGCTGCTGGTCGGCGCCGGCATCGCCACGGTGGCGATGCGTTCGGGTAACTGAGGTAGGGGGTTGGATTCGTTCGTCGGGCAGCGCCAACTTCGGCGGTCAGCGAAAACAGCCGTGGCAAACCGGCATCACCTGAATATCAGCACACCTTCGCCTCACTATTTCACGCTGAAGCCGAAATTGCCTTCGAGGATGCGGCGTTTGTCGCCGCCAGGATTGGTGGTGTAGTCGCCGGTGGCGAAGATGCTGACCTTGTCCGTCACCTTGGCGATCACGCCTCGGTCTGCCGCCCGAGTCGCCGCTATCGCAGGTGTAAACGGTGTTCCCGGCGGATGGATCCAGCACGCATGCGGCAAACGCAGCGCGCATGGTTGGCGTGTCGGTGGCTCATGCTTTAGGATCGCCTTGGGCCGAAGGATCGAGGGCCTGTCACGGGTCGATGAAAGGACATCGCATGGCAATCAGGGACGTATTCGGCCTGACGCTTTCGGGTGCAACGGAGGCGGGAGTCACGCCCTACAGCCAGGCAGTGCGTCAACTGCAGTGCTTCATCGGCGATCCCGTGGCGTCCATCGACCGCGCCATCGCGGAAGATCCGGGCTTTGTCATGGCGCATGTCTTCAAGGGCTATCTGTTCGGCCTTGCGACCGAGCGGGAGGCGACGGCCGTGGCCAAGGCGTGCCATGAGACGGCACTGCCGCTTGCCGCGACCGCGCGCGAGCAGGCGCATGTCTCGGCTCTCGGTCATCTCGCCAACGGGCGTTGGCATCAAGCCAGCCGCGTTCTTGAGGATATCACCATCGAGACCCCGCGCGACGGGTTGGCGCTGCAGGTCGGCCACCAGATCGATTTCTTCACCGGCAATGCCCGCATGCTGCGCGACCGCATCGCCCGTGCCCTGCCGTCCTGGCAAAGCGGCATGCCCGGCTATCACGCCATGCTCGGCATGCAGGCCTTCGGGCTGGAGGAAATGGGTGACTATATCAGGGCCGAACAGCTTGGCCGCTCGGCAGTCGACATGGAGCCGCGCGACGGCTGGGCGCAGCATGCCGTCGCCCATGTCATGGAAATGCAAAGCCGGCAAAGGGATGGCATCGCCTGGATGCGCGCCAACCCTGAGGCGTGGACAAGGGAGAGCTTCCTGCAGGTGCACAATTGGTGGCACCTGGCGCTGTTCCATTATGATCTCGGTGAAACGGACGAAGTGCTGGCGCTCTATGACGGCCCCATCTACAGCGTGCAATCGACGATGGCGCTCAACATGGTCGATGCGTCGGCAATCCTGTGGCGGCTTTATCTTGGCTGCATCGATGTCGGCGACCGCTGGACGGCAATCGCCGCAAACTGGCGCAACGCCGGCGCCGGCAATTATGCCTTCAACGATGCCCACGCGATGATGGCGTTTGTCGGCGCCGGGCTCGAAGCCCCGGCTCGGACCCTGCTCGACACGCAGCGCGAGGCCATGCATGGCAACGACGACAATGCGGATTTCACCAGGGATGTCGGCCATCCCCTCACGCTCGCCATCAAGGCATTCGGTGAGGGCAGCTATGCCGAGACCGTACGCCTGATCCGGCCGATCCGGGCGATCGCCCACCGTTTCGGCGGCAGCCACGCCCAACGCGACGTCATCGACCTGACACTGATCGAGGCGGCCCTGCGCGCCGGTGAGGGTGCGCTTGCCCGGGCGCTGACGGCAGAACGGTCGATGGCGCGACCCGACAGTCCGGTGTCGGCGCTGCTTTCCCGGCGTGCCGCCGATTTGTCAGAGAATTGACCCGCGACCGATCTTGTCTTAGAAACTGACCAAGCCATATTATTTCGGGACCCGAAAAAATTAATGGCAAGGGGAGGAAACCATGTATCTCGGCCTCGATCTCGGGACATCGGGCGTCAAGGCGCTGCTCATCGATGCCGGGCAAACCGTCATCGGTTCCGGCCATGCGTCGATCGACGTGTCGCGGCCGCATCCAGGCTGGTCGGAACAGAACCCCAACGACTGGATCCGCGCTTGCGAAGAGGCGATTGCCGATCTCAAGGCCAGGCATCCCGGGGAGTTCGCCGCGGTCAAGGGTATCGGCCTGTCCGGCCACATGCATGGCGCAACGCTGCTCGATGCCTCCGACAAGGTGCTGCGCCCCTGCATCCTGTGGAACGATACACGCAGCCATGCCGAGGCCGCCGTCCTCGACGCCGATCCGCGCTTCCGCGCGCTGACCGGCAACATCGTATTTCCCGGTTTCACGGCGCCCAAGCTTGCCTGGGTTAAGAACAACGAGCCCGCAGTCTTCGCCAAGGTCGCGAAAGTGCTGCTGCCCAAGGATTTCCTGCGGCTCTGGCTTACGGGCGAACACATTTCGGAAATGTCGGATTCCGCCGGCACGTCCTGGCTCGATGTCGGCAAGCGCCGCTGGAGTGCGGAACTGCTCGCTGCGACATCGCTCGATGAAAAGCAGATGCCGTCGCTGGTCGAGGGTACGGAGAAGGCAGGCGCGCTGCGTATCGAACTGGCCTCGAAATGGGGCGTCCAGGCCGGCATTCCGATCGCCGGCGGTGCCGGTGACAATGCGGCCTCTGCCTGCGGCATGGGCACGGTCGGCGCCGGCCACGCCTTCGTCTCGCTCGGCACATCGGGCGTGCTGTTTGCCGCCAACGCGTCCTACCTGCCCAACCCGGCAAGTGCAGTGCATACCTTCTGCCACGCGCTTCCGAACACCTGGCACCAGATGGGCGTCATCCTGTCGGCAACCGATTCGCTGAACTGGCTGTCCGAAATCACCGGCAAAGGCGCCGGCGAATTGACCGCCGAACTCGGCGACTCATTGAAGACACCCAGCGGCGTGTCCTTCCTGCCTTATCTCTCGGGTGAGCGTACACCCCACAATGATTCCGCCATTCGCGGCGCGTTCACCGGGCTGGCGCATGAATCGAGCCGTGCCGTGCTGACGCAGGCCGTGCTGGAGGGCGTCGCCTTTGCCTTCCGCGACAGCCTCGAAGCCCTGGCCAAGGCCGGCACGACCTTGACGCGGGTGACAGCGATCGGCGGCGGTTCGCGCTCGCGCTACTGGCTGAAGGCGATTGCCACCGCGCTTCAACTGCCCGTCGACATTCCCGCCGACGGCGACTTCGGCGCCGCCTTTGGCGCCGCACGGCTCGGCCTGATCGCGGCGACGGGTGCCGATCCGCTGGCTGTGTGCACGGCGCCCAGCACGGATGCTACCGTTGAACCGGACGCTGCGCTCGCTGGGGCGTATGCGGATGCGTATCAGCGCTACCGGTCGCTCTACCCGGCAATCAGGGGCGTGACCGCGTGAATGAGCGCGAGGCACCCCCCTCTGCCCTGCCGGGCATCTCCCCCGCAAGGGGGGAGATTAGCAGCGTTGGCGGGTATGCCAGTCCTGCAAGGTGGATGATTGGCGATGGCGCGGACGCCAACCAATCTCCCCCCTTGCGGGGGAGATGGCCGGCAGGCCAGAGGGGGGTGCTTCACGCCCGCCTCCCCCAGAAGTCCTCACTGCGCCGGGACCTTGTCGAGAAAACCGGTGACGCTCTTCAGGCGGCCGTTCTCGATGACGCCGATATCGGTGCCTTCGATCACCGAAGGCGTCCCCTCGGGTCCGAGATTCCACGAGAAGCGTATCTTGTCGGCAAAACCGTCCGGCGTGCCCTTCAGCGAAAAGCGAAACCCGGCAAAGCGCTGCTGCACGCCGCCGATCAGAGCCGCGATGCCCTCATGGCCGTCGCCTTGCATGAGCGGATCGCGATAGCTGACGTCTTCGGTGAAGGTCGCCTTGAGCAAGTCGGCCCGGCGCTCGGCATCGCTTTCGTTCCAGGCGGTGATGTAGTTTTGGGCGATCTTGTTGAGGTCGGTCATGGTCTGTCTCCTTTGTTTGACGGTTCTGACACGAGCCTTTTCGACCAGCGGACGAACGAAACCAATTACGCCTGAGGTAATCAAGGCGAATTACCTGACGTAATCAGGGCGAACTATTCGAGAGAGGACAGAAATCATGAGCAGCGGATTTTTCGGCGACATCAAGAAGATCAAATACGAGGGACCGGATTCGACCAATCCGCTGGCCTACCGGTTCTACAATCCCGACGAGGTCGTCGCCGGCAAGCGGCTGGAAGACCATCTGCGCTTCGCCGTCGCCTACTGGCATTCCTTTGCCTGGCCGGGCGGCGATCCATTCGGCGGCCAGACCTTCGACCGGCCGTGGTTTCCCAAGGCCGGCGGCACCGACACGATGGAACTGGCGAAACTGAAAGCAGATGTCGCCTTCGAGATGTTCTCGCTGCTCGGTGCGCCTTATTTCTGCTTCCACGACGCCGATGTACGGCCGGAAGGCAAGGATTTTTCCGAAAGTGCGGCCCGCCTCGACGAGATCGCCGACTACTTCGCGGGAAAGATGAAGCAGACCGGCGTCAAGCTTTTGTGGGGCACGGCCAATTTGTTCTCCAATCGCCGCTTCATGTCGGGCGCCGCCACCAATCCCGATCCGGATGTCTTTGCCTATGCGGCGGCGACGGTGAAAAGCTGCATTGACGTCACCAAGCGTCTGAAGGGCGAGAACTACGTGCTGTGGGGCGGGCGCGAGGGCTATGAGACGCTGCTCAACACCGACCTTGCCCGCGAGCAGGAGCAGGCCGGCCGCTTCCTCAGCCTCGTCGTCGACTACAAGCACAAGATCGGCTTCAAGGGCACGATCCTGATCGAGCCGAAGCCGCAGGAGCCGACCAAGCACCAGTACGATTACGATGTCGCGACCGTCTACGGCTTCCTCAAGCGCTTCGGATTGGAGAAGGAGGTCAAGCTCAACATCGAGCAGGGCCACGCCATTCTGGCCGGTCATTCCTTCGAGCACGAGCTGGCGCTGGCCAATGCGCTCGGCGTCTTCGGCTCGATCGACATGAACCGCAACGACTATCAGTCGGGCTGGGACACCGACCAGTTCCCCAACAACGTGCCTGAAATGGCACTGGCCTACTACCAGGTCCTGCAGGCCGGCGGTTTCAAGACCGGCGGCACCAATTTCGACGCCAAGCTGCGCCGCCAGTCGCTCGACCCACAGGATCTGCTGATCGGTCATATCGGCGGCATGGATTCCTGCGCACGCGGCCTCAAGGCGGCGGCCCGGATGGTCGAGGACAAGGCGCTGTCCGCACCGCTGGCCGAACGCTATGCCGGCTGGAACACGGCCGAGGGCAAGGCGATGCTGTCCGGCAAGCGCACGCTGGAAGATATCGCCGAGCGCGTCGTCAAGAAGAAGATCGAGCCGCACCCAAGGTCGGGCCGCCAGGAACTGCTGGAAAACATCGTCAACCGGTACGTGTGAAGTCCGACCTCTGGACCGATATCCACCACGTCTGACTGAAAGCCGCGGCAATCGCTTCCTGCTAGAGAAATTCCAGGAAAAGTGTGAAGCGGTTTTCCGTCCGGAATTGCGTCAAAACAAAGCGTTAGAGCGGTAATGCTCTAGTCAGCCCTTTTCGCGACAGGCAGCCGAGGACCACATAGATCCTCGGCTGCCTGCTGTTCGAAAAGCGGCTTTAGATCTCTCCTTGACCTGGCCTGCCCGGACGCGGGAACAAACTTTGCGCAAGGACGGGTGCGACGACACGGTTTTGCCCTTTGGCGCCCTTCAATGACCTCGCTCTTGCCTTCAAACTGCCGTCACGTATCTCGTATAAGACCGGCTCGTGGCGGGTGAGGAAGAAGGAGGCGACCCGATATGCAGAACGAACGTGAAATCGACGCCCTGCTCTCAGCGGGCGAGGCCGGATCGATCATCGATAGGCTGATGGCAATGCCGCATCCGAAGGATGGCACACACCGCTCGAACGAATGGGACCGCGCCGTGGCCAGCCGCTTCGAGACCCATCTTGCCAGACAGATGCGCTCGCAAATCGACAGCGGCAGCGATCACCAGGACGCTGCCTGATCTTTCCGATTTTGTGCATGTCATTGTCCCAAAACCGAAATACACTTTTGGGTGACATGCACTCAGCCCCGGCGCAGCCTGACCGGCGCTTCGCCGAAAGCCCGTGAAAAAGCCCTCGAAAATGCCGCGGCGGACGAAAATCCGGTCCGCCCGGCAATATCGGCCATCGCCACCCTGGTGTCGACCACCAGCCTGCGGGCAGCACCGAGGCGCAGCCTGAGATAATAGGCGCCTGGCGTCTCGCCGATCGATTTGCGAAAGATGCTTTCCAGCGTCCGTGCCGTCACCCCGGCACGTTTTGCCACCGCTTCTATGGTGAGCGGCTGGTCGACATGCGATTCCATCAGCCGAATGGCTTGCGCCAGCCGCGGATCGTAGCCGTCGAGCCGGCCGAGCGAGACCAGCGGCTGCGCGTCGGTCGCGGCACGCGCCTGGTCGTAGATGAAGACGCTGGCGACATCGAGCGCGACGGCCATGCCGAGCCGCGTGCGAATCAAATGCAGCATCAGGTCGAAGGTCGGCGACGCGCCGCCCGACGTGAACA
Source organism: Mesorhizobium sp. M1338 (assembly GCF_040318045.1). Classification (NCBI taxonomy): domain Bacteria; kingdom Pseudomonadati; phylum Pseudomonadota; class Alphaproteobacteria; order Hyphomicrobiales; family Phyllobacteriaceae; genus Mesorhizobium; species Mesorhizobium sp. M1338. The sequence goes on from NZ_JAMYLL010000006.1 coordinate 221,271, forward strand.
CCGGCCCGTCAATGACATAGCGGTCCGGGCGCACGTCGACGCCGGGAAAGGCCGAGGAAAAGTCCTCCATGTCCTCCCAGTGGGTGGTGGCGCTGCGCCCTTCCAGCAGGCCGGCGCGCGCCACCAGCCAGGTGCCGGCTTCGACACCGCCGCACGCGCGTGCTGTCCGCGCCGCCCTGCGCAGGCCTGACAACAGAGCCGACGTCGCATAATTCTGGGTGCCGAAGCCGGCGACGACGACAAGAACGTCGGTCGGCTCGCCCGCATCGAAGCGGCCACTGACCGCCACCGGCAGGCCGCAGGTGGTGACCGGAGCCTCGCCGGTCACCGAGACCAGCCTGAAATCGAACAGGGTCTCGCCGGAGATGCGGTTGGCGGCGCGCAAGGGATCGACGGCCGAGGCCACGCACATGATAGACGAGCCGGAAAACACCAGCAGCGTTACCTTGAGCGGAGAGCGCTCGGCGCAAAAGATCGTCGGTTTTTCGCCTTTCGTCATGGAAGCTTCGTAAAACGCAAAACAGTTTCCGGCAAGTCGGGCATTGTGGTCAGCTCTTGTGCATGTCGTCATCCCAAAACCGGTTCCCACTTTTGGGCGACATGCATGGCTTGTTCTATTCGGAGGAGAGTTCCATGCCGCTTGCGATGAACCGTGAGGTTTTCATTACCTGTGCCGTGACCGGGTCCGGCGGCTCGCAGGATCGCAGCCCGCACGTGCCGCGCTCCCCCAAGCAGATCGCCGATTCGGCCATCGATGCGGCCAAGGCGGGCGCTGCGATCGTCCACTGTCATGTGCGCGACCCCGAAACCGGCAAGCCCAGGCGCGACGTGCATCTCTATCGCGAAGTGACCGAGCGTATTCGCGCGGCGGAAGTCGACGTCATCTTGAACCTGACCGCCGGCATGGGCGGCGACATGGTGTTCGGCTCGCCGGAAGCGCCGCTGCCGCTCAACGAAAAAGGCACCGATATGGGCGGCGCCACCAACCGCATGGAACACGTGCGTCAGTGCCTGCCGGAAATCTGCACGCTCGACTGCGGCACCATGAATTTCGCCGAGGCCGACTATGTGATGACCAATACGCCCGGCATGCTGCGCGCCATGGGCGGCATGATGACGGCGCTCGGCGTCAAGCCGGAGATCGAGGCCTTCGACACCGGCCATTTGTGGTTCGCCAAGCAGCTGGTCGAGGAAAAGGTGCTCAATCCCGACGCGCTCGTACAGCTCTGCATGGGCGTGCCCTGGGGCGCGCCCGACGATCTCAACACCTTCATGGCCATGGTCAACAATGTGCCGTCGACCTGGAACTGGTCGGCCTTCGCCATCGGCCGCAACCAGATGGCCTATGCCGCCGCCGCCGTGCTGGCCGGCGGCAATGTCCGGGTCGGCCTGGAAGACAACCTGTGGCTCGACAAGGGCGTGCTGGCGACCAATGCACAACTGGTCGAACGCGCCGCCAGCATCGTCACCAATCTCGGCGCCAGGATTCTTGGGCCGGAAGAGGTCCGGCAGAAGCTCAACCTCACCAAGCGGGCGCCGATCGCGGCATAAGCATGATCCCGAAAAGTGGGAACCGGTTTTCGGATAAGATCATGCTCAAACAGGAAGGTTCATTCGCCGGGAGGGTCGGCATGACTACCGTCAAATTCACCGCGATGAAGGATGGCGACCGGGACGACTACGATTTCCTGACCGCGCATGAGATCGACTATGCGGCCAGGACCGGCGAGCGGCTGCTCGACGCGCTGGTCCAGCTCGATGAGGGCCTGTCGGGTTACAAGATCACGCGGCTCGGCCATTCGCTGCAGGCGGCGACGCGCGCCTGGCGTGACGGCGCCGACACCGACTGGATCGCCTGCGCTTTGCTGCACGACATCGGCGACATCTACGCGCCCTACAATCACGATGAATATGCCGCTTCGATCCTGAAACCCTTCGTGCGCGAACAATGCACCTGGGTGGTGGAGAAGCATGGCGACTTCCAGCGGCTCTACTATGCCCATCATCTGGGCGGCAACCGCCATGCGCGCGATCGCTTCGCCGGCCACGCCTATTTCGACGATTGCGATCAGTTTTGCGAACGCTGGGACCAGTCGAGCTTCGACCCCGACTATGACACCCTACCGATCGACTTCTTCCGGCCCTTCGTGCTCGAGGTGTTTGCCCGCAAGGCCTACGACGCCTCCGTGGTCCGCGCCGGCGAGCGCGTGCCTCTCATCGACCTTACAACAGCCAAGACAAGAACCGGAGCCTCCGCATGAGCATTATCAACAAGGCAGCCGCCATCGGTGGCGGCGTCATCGGCGCCGGCTGGGTGGCGCGCCTGCTGCTCAACGGCATCGACGTGTCGATCTTCGATCCCGATCCCGAGGCATCGCGTAAGGTCGGCGAAGTGATGAAGGGCGCGCGCCGCGCCTACAAGCAGATGGTGCCCGGCGGACTGCCCAAGGAGGGCAAGCTGACCTTCGCCAAGACCATCGCCGAGGCGGTTGCCGATGCCGATTTCATTCAGGAAAGCGTGCCCGAGCGGCTCGACCTGAAACACCGCGTGCTGGCCGAGATCGACGCCCACGCGCCGGCCAACGCCATTGTCGGCTCCTCGACCTCCGGCATCAAGCCGACCGACATGCAGGTGGCGATGAAGAAGCATCCGGAGCGACTGGTCGTCGGCCATCCGTTCAACCCGGTCTATCTCCTGCCGCTGGTCGAGATCGTCGGCGGCGAGCAGACCTTTCCCGAGGCGATCGAGGTTGCCAAGGGAATGTATGCTTCGATCGGCATGAAGCCTGTCGTCATCCGCAAGGAGATCGAGGCTTTCGTCGGCGACCGCCTGCTCGAAGCGGCATGGCGCGAGGCGTTGTGGCTGATCAAGGACGGCATCTGCACCGTCGAGGAACTCGACGACATCATGCGCTACGGCTTTGGCCTGCGCTGGGCGCAGATGGGCATGTTCCAGGTCTATCGCGTCGCCGGCGGCGAGGCCGGCATGCGCCACTTCATGGCGCAGTTCGGGCCGTGCCTGAAATGGCCATGGACCAAGCTGATGGACGTGCCAGAATTCAACGACGAGCTGGTCGAGCTGATCGCCACGCAGTCGGACGACCAGGCGCATGGGCTGTCGATCCGCGAGCTCGAAAAGATCCGCGACGACAATCTGGTCGCCATCATGGACGCGCTGTCGAAGCAGAACAAAGGCAAGGGCTGGGGCGCCGGCGCCCTGCACAAGGACTATACCAAACAACTGGCCAAGCTGGCGGCGAAGAAGCCTACGGCCTCCAAGGCCGCCGAGAAGGCCAAGGCGTTGAAGCCGGTGAAGAAAGCCGAAAAGCCGAAGAAAAAGACCGGCAAGAAGAAAGGCTGAGAGCATGGATTTCGGGCTGTCGGAGGAACAGAGGCTCATCGTCGAGACGACGAAGGCGTTCGTCGAGAACGAGCTTTACCCGCATGAGCGCGAGGTCGAGCGCACCGGCGTGCTGCGCCGCGAGCTGATCGAGGAAATCAAGGCCAAGGCGATCGAGGCCGGACTCTATGCCGCCAACATGCCGGCCGATGTCGGCGGCGCGGGCCTGGATACGGTGACATGGCTGCTCTACGAGAAGGAACTCGGCCGCGCCAATTATGCGCTGCACTGGACCTGCGTGGCGCGGCCCTCCAACATCCTCCTGGCCGGTACGCCCGAGCAGCGCGAGAAGTACCTGTTCCCTTGTATCCGTGGCGAGAAATGGGACTGCCTGGCGATGACCGAGCCGGGCGCCGGCTCCGATCTGCGCGGCATGAAGGCGACCGCCGTGCGGGATGGCGACGACTGGGTGCTGAACGGCACCAAGCATTTCATCAGCCACGCCGATCTGGCTGACTTCGCCATCGTCTTCATGGCCTCGGGCGAGGAAGAGTCGGCGCGCGGCAAACGCAAGAAGATCACCGCGTTCTTCGTCGACAAGGGCACCAAAGGCTTCACCGTTCGTGACGGCTATCGCAACGTCTCGCATCGCGGCTACACCAACGCCATCCTCGAATTCGATGATTGCCGGCTTCCCGCAAGCCAGGTGTTGGGCGAAGTCCACAAAGGGTTCGACGTCGCCAATTCATGGCTCGGCGCCACGCGCCTGCAGGTCGGCGCCACCTGTCTCGGCCGTGCCGAGCGGGCGCTTGGCCATGCCGTCGAATACGCCGCGCAGCGCCAGCAGTTCGGCCAGCAGATCGGCAAGTTCCAGGGCGTGTCGTTCAAGCTCGCCGACATGGCGACCGAACTGAAGGCCGCCGACCTGATGGTGTTCGAAGCCGGCTGGAAGTACGATCAAGGCACCGTCACCGATCAGGACATGGCCATGGCCAAGCTGAAGGCCACCGAGATGCTCGCCTTCGTCGCCGATGAGGCGATCCAGATCCATGGCGGCATGGGGCTGATGGACGACCTGCCGCTGGAGCGCATCTGGCGCGACGCCCGCGTCGAGCGCATCTGGGAAGGCACTTCGGAGATACAGCGACATATTATTTCGCGGGCGCTGCTGCGTCCGTTCGGGGCTTAGAGCATGATCCCCAAAGCCGGAGTTCGGCATGGGAGAAGATGATGCTCAAACGAAAAGATGACCATGCATAAACTCGAACGTCTTTTGCGCCCCAGATCGATTGCCGTCTTCGGCGGCGCGCAGGCCGCGGCCGTCGTCGCGCAATCGATCAAGATGGGCTTTTCCGGCGAGATCTGGCCGGTGCATCCGACCAAGGATGAGGTCGCCGGCCGCAAGGCCTACCGTTCGGTGGCCGACCTGCCGGGCGCGCCGGATGCCGCCTTTGTCGGCGTCAACCGGCATTTGACGATCGAAGTGGTCAAGGCGCTGGCCGAGCGCGGTGCCGGCGGCGCCGTCTGCTTTGCCGCCGGCTTCCTCGAGACCGAAGCCTACGACGACGACGGCGAGCGGCTGCAGGCCGAGCTGGTCGCGGCGGCGGGCCAAATGCCGATCATCGGGCCGAATTGCTACGGCCTGATCAACTATGCCGACGGCGCGCTTCTGTGGCCCGACCAGCATGGCGGCATCCGACTGGCCGAGGGCGGCAAGGGCGTCGCCATCATCACCCAGTCGTCCAACATCGCCATCAACATGACGATGCAGAAGCGCGGCCTGCCGATCGCCTTTCTGATGACCGCCGGCAACCAGGCGCAGACGGGCCTGTCGGAAATGGCGCTCGGCCTGATCGAGGACGAGCGGGTCACTTCGCTTGGCCTGCACATCGAGGCCTTCGATTCCGTAGCCGGCTTCGAACGGCTGGCGGCGAGGGCCCGCGAGCTGAGGAAGCCGATCATCGCCATGAAGGTCGGCCGTTCCGAACAGGCGCGGCAGGCGACCGTCTCGCACACCGCCTCGCTCGCCGGCTCGGACGCGGCATCGGGCGCCTTCCTGAGGCGGCTCGGCATTGCGCGGGTCGATTCGATCCCCGCCTTCATCGAGGCGCTGAAGCTGCTGCACATCACCGGACCTTTGCCCGGTTATAGGCTGTCGTCGATGAGCTGCTCGGGCGGCGAGGCCTCCGTCATGGCCGACAGTGCCGAAGGCCGCTGGGTCAATTTCCCGATGCTCAGCGACACCCACCGCGCCCATGTCAAATCGACACTCGGGCCGCTCGTCGCGGTGGCCAATCCGCTCGACTATCACACCTTCATCTGGAACAACGAGCCGGCGATGACCGCCACCTTCACCGCCATGGTGTCGGGCGGCTTCGACCTCAACATGCTGGTGCTCGACTTCCCGCGCCCCGACCGCTGCTCGGTCACCGACTGGTGGGCGACGCTGCGCGCCTTCGAATCGGCGCTGAAGACCAACAAGGCGCACGGCGCGATCGTCTCTTCGCTGCCGGAGAACCTGCCGGAGGAATACACCGCCGAGTTGATGTCACGCGGCATGGTGCCGTTGTTCGGCATTTCCGAAGCCATGGACGCCGCCCAGGCGGCGGCCTTCATCGGCTGGGCGTGGCACGAGCCGCAGGCGCAGCCGATCGACACGTCCGCCTCCGGCGCGCCTGCCGGCGACCACGTCACCCCCGATGAGGCCGAGGCGAAATCCCGCCTCATCGAGGCCGGCCTGCCGGTGCCGAAAGGCGAACGCGCCGCCAATGCGGTCGAGGCGGTGATCTCGTCGATGGCGCTCGGCTTCCCGGTGGCGCTGAAGGCGCTGGGCGTCACCCACAAATCCGAGGTCGGCGCGGTGCGGCTCAATCTCAAAGACGCCGAGTCCGTCAGCACCGCGGCGCATGACCTCTTGCCGCTCGGCACCGGGCTCTATGTCGAGCGTATGGTGCGCGATGGTGTCGCCGAACTGATCGTCGGCTTCACCCGCGATCCGATGTTCGGCGCGGTGATGACGCTGGGCACCGGCGGCGTGCTGGTCGAGCTGCTGCGCGACAGCGTCACGCTGATGCTGCCGGCGACCCGCGACGACATCGAGGCGGCGTTGCGCGGCCTGAAGCTGTATCCTTTGCTCGAAGGCTATCGCGGCCGGCCGAAGGCCGATGTCCAGGCTGCCATCGACGCCATCTCGGGCATTGCCGCCTTCGTGCAGGAGAATGCCGGCGAGATCGAGGAACTCGACATCAACCCGCTGATCGTCTGCGCCGAGGGCAAGGGCGCCTGGATCGCCGACGCACTGCTGGTGCTGGGAGACAAGAAGAATGTCTGACGTCATTTCGACCCGCCGCGAGGGCGCGATCCTGGAAGTCACGCTCGACCGGCCCAAGGCAAACGCGATCGACCTCAAGACCTCGCGGCTGATGGGCGAAACCTTCAAGGCGTTCCGTGACGATCCCAGCTTGCGGGTCGCCATCGTCAAGACCGCCGGCGACAAGTTCTTCTGCGCCGGCTGGGATCTCAAGGCCGCCGCCGGCGGCGACGCGGTCGACGGCGATTATGGCGTCGGCGGCTTTGCCGGGTTGCAGGAACTGCGCGATCTCAACAAGCCAGTCATCGCCTGCGTCAACGGCATGGCGGTGGGCGGCGGTTTCGAGCTGGCGCTGTCCTGCGACCTCATCTACGCCTCCGACCATTCCTCCTTCGCACTGCCCGAGATCCGTGCCGGCACGCTGGCGGACGCGGCGACGATCAAGCTGCCGAAGCGCATCCCCTACCATGTCGCCATGGACCTGCTGCTCACGGGGCGCTGGATGGATGTCGCCGAGGCGCATCGCTGGGGCCTGGTCAACGAAGTGCTGCCCAAGGAGAAACTCGAGGACCGCGTCTGGGAGATCGCCCGGCTGCTGGCCGGCGGCCCGCCGCTGGTGTTCGCCGCGATCAAGGAAACGGCGCGGGTCGCCGAGGCGCTCGCTTTCCAGGACGCGATGAACAAGGTGACGCGCCGGCAGCTGCCGACCGTCGATGCGCTCTACGGCTCCGAGGACAATATGGAAGGCTTTCGAGCGTTTGCGGAAAAGCGAGAGCCTGTATGGAAGGGGAAGTAGTGGTTTTTGCCGAGATGATGGCGTTCCGTCACACCCCCCTCTGTCCTGCCGGACATCTCCCCCGCAAGGGGGGAGATTGGATGTCGTTTCTGCTTTCGCCAACCGTCAACGCTGTAGGACGAGCGCCGCGATCAACGCTGCCGATCTCCCCCCTTGCGGGGGAGATGTCCGGCAGGACAGAGGGGGGTGCCTGGGCTCAACCTTTGCAGTCGGCGCGGCCAGCATGACCGACTACAAAACCCTCATCGACGCCGAGACCTGGGCCTTCATCGAGCGGACCAATTCCTATTACCCGCCCGATACGATCGATCTCACGATCGCGCAGCAGCGCGAGATTTATGACCGCATGTGCCGCGAGTTCTTTGCCGGCTATCCCGACGGCGTCACGGTCGAAACGTCCGCCATTGCAACGCCCACCCACGACATTCCGATCCGCATCTACCGAAGCGCACGCCAAGCAGCGGTGACGGTGCTGTATTTCCATGGCGGCGGCTTCATCCTCGGCGGGCTGGACAGCCATGACGATGTCTGCGCCGAACTCTGCGCCCGCACCGGCTATGAGGTGATCTCGGTCGACTACCGGCTGGCGCCGGAACACCTGCATCCAGCGGCCTTCGACGATGTGATGAGCGCCTTCGAATGGGCCGCCTCCACCCGCAACCACCCAATTCTGCTTTGCGGCGACAGTGCCGGCGGCAATCTTGCCGCTGCCGTCAGCCACGCGACACGCGGCCACGCGAAACGGCCGATCGGCCAGGTGCTGATCTATCCCGGCCTCGGCGGCGACCGGTCGAAGGGATCCTATCTCAGGCATGCCGAAGCGCCGATGCTGACCATGCGCGATCTTGAATTCTACAAGAACATCCGCACCGGCGGGCGAGACGGCACCGGCGATATCACGCAGTCGCCGCTTGCCGACGCCGATTTCGCCAACCTGCCGCCGACGGTGCTGATCACCGCGCAATGCGACCCCCTGTCGTCTGACGGCGAAGCCTATCGCGACCGCATCGTCGCGGCCGGCGGACGGGCTTACTGGTTCGAGGAACAGGGCCTGGTGCACGGCTATCTCAGAGCCCGGCACACGGTCGGTCGTGCCCGCGCGAGTTTTACCCGGATCGTCGATGCGGCGGCCGCCCTCGGACAAGGCGCCTGGCTCTGGTGAGCGGATTTATCGTCTCGCGGTTTAGGCTTTATCGCACGGCCGCGGCCGCCGCCCGGCCGGCGCCGCGGCCGGAAAAGATGCAGCCACCCAGGAACGTGCCTTCCAGCGCCGCATAACCGTGCACGCCGCCGCCGCCGAACCCGGCGGCCTCGCCGACTGCGTAGAGCCCCGCGACCGGCTGGCCATCGGCACCCAGCACGCGGCTGTCGAGGTCCGTCTGCAGGCCACCCAGCGTCTTGCGGGTCAGGATATTTAGGCGCACCGCGATCAGCGGGCCGTTTGCCGGGTCGAGCATCTTGTGCGGCTTGGCCGTACGGATCAGCCGGTCACCAAGATAAGCACGCGCACCGCGTAACGCGGTGATCTGCATGTCCTTGGAGAACGGATTGTCGAGCTGCCGGTCGCGGGCGCGGATTTCGCGCTCGACCTGGGCCAGCTCCAGCAGCGGCTCGCCGCCGGCGAGCGCGTTCATGCGCGCGACCAGCGTCGGCAGATCCGCCTCGACAATAAAGTCCTCGCCCTTCTCCATGAAGGCTTTCACCGGATCCGGGATGCCCGAGGTGGCGCGGCCGAGCACCTGGCGCCAGCTCTTGCCGGTCAGATCGGGGTTCTGCTCGGAGCCCGACAGCGCGAACTCTTTCTGGATGATCTTCCTGGTCAGGATGAACCAGGAATAGTCGAAGCCGGTGCTCATGATGTGGCTGAGCGTGCCGAGTGTGTCGAAGCCAGGATAGAGCGGCACCGGCAGCCGCTTGCCGCGCGCATCGAGCCACAGCGATGACGGGCCGGGCAATATCCGAATGGCATGGTCGGTCCAGATCGGCGCCCAGTTCTTGATGCCCTCGACATAATGCCACATGCGGTCGCGGTTGATGATCGAGCCGCCGGCCTGCTCCGTAATCGCCAGCATGCGGCCATCGACATGGTCGGGCACGCCGGTGATCATGCGCTTTGGTGGCGCGCCCAATCGCTGCGGCCAGTTTTCCCGGACAAGCTGATGGTTGGCGCCAATGCCGCCGGAGGCGACGATCACAGCCTGCGCTCGGAATGCAAAATCGCCTGATATTTCACGCGAACTCTTGTGACCGCGCTCGACGGCGCTCGGCTGCAGGAGGTCGCCGCGCACACCGTTGACGGTGGCACCCGTGCGGGTCAACTCGTTGACGCGGTGGCGGAATTTGAAGCTGATCAACCCTTGCTTCTGAGCTTCTCGCACGCGCTGGACGAAGGGTTCGAGCACACCGGGACCAGTACCCCAGGTGATATGGAAGCGCGGCACCGAATTGCCGTGGCCGATGGCATTGCCGCCGCCGCGCTCGGCCCAGCCGACGACGGGGAAGAATTTCAGGCCACGCTGCAGGAGCCACGAGCGCTTCTCGCCGGCGGCGAAGCCGACATAGGCTTCCGCCCATTTGCGCGGCCAGAAATCCTCCGGGCGATCGAAAGCGGCGGTGCCCAGCCAGTCCTCCAGCGCCAGATCATGCGAATCGCGGATGCGCATGCGCCGCTGCTCGGGCGAATCGACGAGGAAAAGCCCGCCGAACGACCAGAACGCCTGGCCGCCCAGCGACTGCTCCGGCTCCTGGTCGACGATGATGATTTTCTTGCCGGCCTCGGCAAGTTCGGCGGCGGCAACCAGCCCGGCAAGGCCGGCGCCGACAATGATCACGTCCGCATCGTCAGACATTTTCCCCTCCCCATTAGCCGGCTAAAGCAATGCGTTAGACGGTCTCCCAGCTATCCTTGCCGCCGGCGCGGAAGATGGCGTCGATGACCTTCTGGTTGAGCACGGATTCCTCCAGTGTGAAGACGCGCTCCTTGCTGCCCTGTGCCGCTCGCGCGAAGGTCTCGACCTCCAGCCGGTACTGCTGCGTGCCGGGAAAGCGGAACACCTGCGCCTCGGTGTGGTTCTGGTTGTGCAGTTCGACGCGGTGATGATCGTAGAGCCCGGCATTGAAGGGCGAGAACACCTCGATGAAACCCTTCTCGCCGTGGAACACCATGAACTGGCGCGCCGCCATCTGCGTCGACAGGTAGAACGACAGTTCGAAGTCGCCGAAATCGGCACGGATCGAGGAATAGATGTCGGTGCCGAATTTCTTGTCGCGCTCGATCGTCGCCTGCACGCGCAGCGGCTCCTTGCCGGTGGAAAAGCGCGTCGACACGGTCGGATAGACGCCGATGTCGGGCAGCGCGCCACCGCCGAGATCGAGCTTGTTGCGCATATTGTTGGGGTCGACATTGTAATAGGAGAACGCGCCCTGCACATGGCGCAGCCGGCCGATGGTGCCGCTGGCGATGAGATCGCGCACCTTGATCCATTGCGGGTGGTAGATGACCATGAAGGCTTCGCAGACCAGCACTTTTTTGGCGTCGCGCAGCTTGATCAGTGGGGCAATATCCTTGGCGTCGAGCGCCAGTGGTTTTTCGACCAGCACATGCTTGCCGGCTTCGATGGCCTTGGCCGTCCATTCGACATGCTGCGAGGTCGGCAGCGGGATGTAGACGCCGTCGATTTCGTTGGAGGCGAGCAGGTCCTCATAGGAGCCGAAGGCATGGCGGGCGCCGAAGCGCTCGGCCAGTGCCTTAGCCTTCGACAGGTCGCGGCTGGCGATCGCCGACAGCGCGCCGTTCTCCGCCTCGACCATTGCAGGCAACAAATGCTCGCGGCCGATCTTGGCCGTGGACAACACACCCCATCGGAACATCAGGCTTCTCCATCACGATTACAGGCCACGAGGTTTGCCCGAAATCGCCGGAAAAGCCAATTGGAGACTGTCCATCGAAGCGCGCCTTCGTCATCCTCGGGCTTGACCCGAGGATCCATGCCGCGACATCAGCCGAGAAATGCAGCGGAACGGATTCTGGACCGTCGCAACGCCTTGATGTCGCGGCATGGATCCTGGGGTCTGCGCCGCGTCGCTTCGCTCCTTGCTGCGCCCCAGGATGACGATGCGCGAGGTGTGTCTGCCAGTCGCAAAGGTGCTGGCAGAGAGCTAACCCCTGTTCCCCGTCAACGTCATGTCGAAGTCGACGATGTTGGAATAGATCGGCGTGCCGACATCCATGCCGTAGCGCGACCGCAGCACCTTGCCGGTGACATGGAATTTTATGGTGCCGGCCTTGAGACCGCCAAGCTCGGCCGTGAATTTTTCCGGGAACGTCTTGCCGCGCGCCGTCAGCCGGCCGGTGACCAGGGCCGTGGTGTCGCTGGTGCGGGTCACGCTGGTCGAACGGAACTGGATTTCCGGGCTGTTGGCGGTGTCGAACACCGCGTCGGAGCGCAGAAAGGCATCGATGCGGCCCTGGCCGGTGCCGACGCTTTCGGGAAAGATGGTGAAATTGACCTGCGAGCGGCCGACATCGGAATTGTCGATGCGGATCGTGCCCTTGAAGCGGGCGAAGGCGCCGTTGAGGCCGCCGCCGCCGACCTTGCCGATGGAAAAGCGGATGCTGGAGCTGGCCGGGCTGACCGAATAGCTGCCGGCGGCGGCGCCAAGCGCGACGGCAGCGGAAACAGGCATGGCAAGGCAAGCGGCGACCGCCGCAAATCCGAGGATGCGCGTGTACATGGAGGTGTTCCTTTTTTTGGGGCAACGCATTTTCCGCGCCCTCTCCCATGAACGAGCGAGCCGGCCGCTCTATTCCCCACTGTCATCCGACGAAGGCGTGATCATGCGCGTGAGCATGCCATCCCTGAGCTGGAAATGGTGCCGCAGCGCCGCCGCGACATGGAGAGCGACCAGCGCCATGCCGGCATAGGCGAGATACCAATGCGTTGCCGCCCAGAAACTCTCGGCCGCGTCCGATTCGGCCAGCGGCAGGTTCGGCATGACGAACAGATTGAACGGCAGGCTGGGGATCTCCAGCATCGAGACCGACACCAGCGCCCAGCCGGACAAGGGCAAGGCAAGCTGAAAGGCATAGAGCGCAAGATGAGCCAGCGGTGCGGCCCGACGCTCCAGGATCCCGACCGAGCGCGGCAGCGGCGGCCATATATTGCCAAGGCGCCAAGCGATGCGCAGGATGATCAGGCCGAGCAGCAGAAAGCCGAAGGATTTGTGCAGCTGGATCAGTTCGAAAGCGGTACGCTGACTGGTCAGCCGCACCATGACGAAGCCCAGCCCGAACTGGCCGATGAAGACCAGCGCAATCAGCCAGTGGAGAATGATGGTCGCCCAGCCGTAGCGGGTTGGAGTGTTGGTGATCGATGTTTGCATGATTGGCAAACGCCGCCGAACTACGCTTTCTTCCCGACGGCAGCGCTGCCCCCTTCATTGCCCTGCCGGGCATTTCTCCCCGTAAACGGCAGGGCTGTCCGGGGAAATCTATTCATATATGAAGGCCATCTGATTGAGGGAGGATCGGTCTCTTGGTCGGCTCGGATTGACC
>NZ_JAMYLL010000007.1:0-206926 GCF_040318045.1 Mesorhizobium sp. M1338
GCGGGTGTCCCGGCTCGTCGGTCTCTATTTGGTGGGGGGGTGGGGCGGGGGCCCCGGCGCCGAAGACCCCCCACCCCGCTCCGCTTCGCGGATCGACCCTCCCCACAAGGGGGAGGGTAAAACTCAATCCGAAACCGGCGTGTTCTCATCCACGTCGACGCGGAAATTGCCTTCGAGGATTTCGGCCTTCTTCTTCTCGACCAGTTCCTTGACGTCCGCCGGCAACGTCTTGTCGAACTTGTGGTAGGGCGCCAGGAACGAGCCGCCCTTGGCCATGCGCGAGAAATCGCCATAGTCCTGCGCGGTGAAGACGCCGGCCTTGACCAGTTTGATCGCCTGCTCGACCGTCGGATACATGTCCCAAACGGGACCGGTGATGACCGTGTCGGGGCCGAGGCTCGACTGGTCGGACATGTTGGAGATGGCAAGTACCTTCTTCTCCACCGCGGCTTCGATGACTCCGAAGCGCTCGGCATAGATGACGTCGGCGCCGGCGTCGATCTGCGCGACCGCCGCTTCCTTGGCTTTTGGCGGATCGAAGAACGAGCCGATGAAGGCGACCTTCTTCTTGATGTTCGGATTGACCTCCTTGGCGCCGGCGAAGAAGGCGTTGACCAGCCGGTTCACTTCCGGAATGCCCATCGCCGCGACGGCGCCGATCGTGCCCGACTTCGACATCTTGCCGGCGATCATGCCGGACAGATAGGCCGGCTCGTGGATCCAGTTGTCGAAGACGCCGAAATTGGGTTCCGCCGGCCCGGCGCCCGAGCCGAACAGAAAGGCGGTCTTCGGAAATTGCTTGGCGGTGCGACGCGATTCACGCTCGGCGGCGAAGGCATCGCCCAACACCAGCTGATAGCCGCCTTGCGCATATTCGCGCATGACGCGGCTGAAATCGGCGGTCTGCACCTTCTCCGACCATTTGTACTCGATGCCGAGTTCCTTCTCGGCCTTTTGCAGGGCGACATGGATCTGGTTGTCCCATGGCTCCTCGATCGGCGTGGCGAAGATCGCCGCCACCTTCAGCTTCTTATCCTTGCCGAAGGCAGCGCCCGGCAGCATGGCAGCGGCCAGGCCGAGCGCGCCCAGCTCCAGCACATTACGTCGCGAAAGCCCTTCGCGTGTCGAATTAGATTTGTTCTTCCGGTCTTCCATTTCGTGCCCCTCTGTTTGACAGCCGTGTCGAGCCGGCCGTTCTAAAAATCAGACAGGGAACTATGGAACGGGTCCGGACTTTTGTCCACGTGGTCAAATTTAACCACGCGCCGGATTCTTGATCTTGGCCGGCCAAGCGAGGACTGCTCGTCAGGTCCGCTCCAGCGCGACCGCGATACCCTGGCCGACGCCGATACACATCGTCGCCAGCGCATAACGGCCGCCGCGTTCGCGAAGCTCCAGCGCCGCCGTGCCGGATATACGCGCACCCGACATGCCCAAGGGATGGCCGAGCGCGATGGCGCCGCCATTCCGGTTGACGTGTTCCGCGTCCTCGGCGATGCCGAGCTGGCGCAGCACGGCGATGCCTTGCGAGGCAAAGGCTTCGTTGAGTTCGATGACATCGAACTGTTTTGGCGTCAGGCCAAGCCGCGCGCAGAGTTTCTGCGTCGCCGGCGCCGGGCCGATGCCCATGATGCGCGGCGCCACACCGGCGGCGGCCCCGCCGAGGATGCGGGCGATCGGGGTCAGGCCGTACTTCTTGATCGCGGCCTCCGAGGCGACGATCAGCGCCGCCGCCCCGTCATTGACGCCGGAGGCATTGCCGGCCGTCACCGTGCCGCCCTGCCGGAACGGCGTCGGCAGCTTGGCCAGCGCCTCGACCGTGGTTCCGGCACGAGGATGCTCGTCCTTGGTGACGACAACCGGATCGCCCTTGCGCTGCGGGATGGTCACTGCTGTGATTTCCTTCGCCAGGCGGCCACTGGCTTGTGCGGCGACCGCCTTGTCCTGACTGCGCACGGCAAAGGCATCCTGGGCCGCGCGGGAGATGGCGAACTCTTCTGCCACGTTCTCGCCGGTCTCCGGCATCGAATCGACGCCATATTGCTTCTTCATCAGCGGGTTGACGAAGCGCCAGCCGATGGTGGTGTCGTAGATCTCGGCGTTGCGCGAGAACGCCGTGTCGGCCTTGGGCATGACGAAGGGCGCCCGGCTCATCGATTCGACACCGCCCGCGATCATCAACTCCGCCTCGCCGGCCTTGATGGCGCGCGCGGCAATGGTCAGCGCATCCATGCCGGAGCCGCACAGGCGATTGACGGTCGAGCCTGGAACTTCCTTCGGTAGGCCGGCCAGCAGCAGCGCCATGCGCGCCACGTTGCGGTTGTCCTCGCCGGCCTGGTTGGCGCAGCCATAGACGACGTCGTCGACCGCCTGCCAGTCGATGCCGGGATTGCGCTCGACCAGCGCCCTCAGGGGTATCGCGCCAAGGTCGTCGGCGCGCACCGAAGACAGCGAACCGCCAAAACGGCCGATCGGCGTGCGGATGTAGTCGCAGATATAGGCCTCGGCCATGTCATGCAGCCTTTGCTTTTCCGGTTCCCTCATGCGCCGCCTTGGTGCGGGCCTGCAGGTCGCGCAATGTCTTGAGTTCGAGTTCGCTTGGCGCCGGCGTTTCGTCAAGCGTATCAGTGAACTTAACCACCCAGCCACAGCTCTCCTGCACCTGCTGGCGCGTGACGCCTGGATGCAGCGACACGACGGTGAATTCCTTGCTCACCGGATCCGGCTTCCAGATGGCGAGATCGGTGATCAGCAAGGTCGGGCCTGATGTCTCGATGCCAAGCCGTTTGCGATGATCGCCGCCCTCGCCATGGCCGAAGGAGGTGAAGAAGTCGATCTTTTCGACCATCCCTCGCTTGGTCTGCGCCATGGTGATGTAGATCTCCTTCGACGACGTCGCGATCTCCGGCGCGCCGCCGCCGCCGGGCAGCCGGGTCTTGGGATGAAAATAGTCGCCAATGACCGTCGTGTTGATGTTACCGAACTTGTCGAGCTGCGCCGCACCGAGGAAGCCGATCGAGATGCGCCCGCCCTGCAGCCAATAGCGGAACATCTCCGGCACCGCGACGGTGGTGACCGCGGTTTCGCACAATTCGCCGTCGCCGATCGACAGCGGCAGCACGTCGGGCGCGGTGCCGATCGTGCCGCTCTCGTAGATCAAGGTGATGTCGGGCGCATGCGTCAGCCGCGCCACGTTGCAGGCGGCCGATGGCGCACCGATGCCGACGAAGCAGACATCGTCATTCCGCAGCGCGCGGCTGGCGGCGATCGTCATCATCTCGTTCGGGGTGAAGCCCAAGCGGGTCTGATCGTCGCTCATGCCGCTTTCCTCAGATACTCGACCCGAGCAGCGAAATCGTCGGCGCTCTTCTCGATGACATTGGCCTGCATCCACGCCTGGAATTTCTCGCGGTCGGCGGCGATCTCGTCCCATTCGAGATAGGCCGCATTGTCGCGCGCATAATAGCCATGCGCGTAGGACGGATGCGAGCCGCCGGGCACGACCGATATCGCCGCGATCGTCCAGCGCGGCAGCACCGTCAGATTGGGGTGCAGATCGTCGAAATTGTCGACCACTTCCTCGACCGTCACCACCGCGCGTTTGGCCGCCAGTACTGCTTCCTTCTGGATGCCGATAATGCCTTCGACCAGCACATTGCCTTTCTTGTCGGCCTTCTGTGCATGAATGAAGGTGACGTCAGGCCGGATCGAAGGGACAGCCGCCAGCACCTCTCCGGTGAACGGACAGGTCACAGACTTGATGTTTGGATTGACCGCCGCCAGCCCGGCGCCGCGATAGCCGCGAAACACCGCGCAAGGCAGGCCGGCAGCACCCGCCTCATAGGCATTGGCCATACCGGCATGGCTATGTTCCTCGATTTCGAGCGGGCGCGGAAAGCCGTTCTCGATGGCATCGCGGGCGCGCCGCAGCAGGCCGACGCCGGGATTGCCGACATAGGAGAAGATGATCTTCTTCGCCATGCCCATGCCGATCATCTGGTCGTAGATCAGATCCGGCGTCATGCGGATCAGGGTCAGGTCGCGAAACCCCTGGCGGATCGCCTCATGCGCCGCCGCGGTCGGGATCAGATGGGTGAAGCCCTCGAAGGCGACCATGTCGCCATTGTTCAAATTCTCCGCCACGGCCTGTTTGAGCGGCAGGAACTTGACCATCGCGTCGGCTCCAAATTCAAAAAGTTCGTATTGCGAACATGTGTTCTATATGCGATACTTTTTACGCTCGGAGAGGGCATAGAGTCAATCCTGACGCCGATGCCGTTCTGCGGAGACAAGATGGGCGAAGAGGCTGTTTCCCGTGATCATGTCGGCTCGCTCGAGCGCGGCCTTGCCGTCATGGAGATCCTGGCCCGGCATCCCTCGGGTATGACGCTGACCGAAATGGCCGAGGAAGCAGGCCTGACCCGCGCCGGTGCCCGCCGCTTCCTGCTGACGCTGACCGCCACCGGCTTTGCAACACAGGCCGGCCGCGTGTTCTCGCTGTCGCCGCGCCTGCTGACGGTCGCCCGCACCTGGCTCGGTGGCGCCTCGCTATGGACCTTCGCCGCCCCCATCATGCGCGCGGTGGCGGCACAGCTGAACGAGGCCTGCTCGGCCGCGATCCTGTCGGGACAGGATGTCGTCTATGTCGCCCGTATTCCCGGTCGTCGTATCCTCAGCGTGTCGCTCGATGTCGGCACCAGACTGCCGGCCTATTGCACCTCGATGGGGCGCATCCTGCTTGCTGGCATGACGCCCCAGGAATTGGACGCATTTCTCGGCCAGGCAACGATCGAGAGGCGGACGCCGAAGACGATCACCGAAAAGCCGTTGCTGGCCGAGGCTATCGCGAAGGCGAAAGCGGCCGGCTTTGCCATCGTCGACGAGGAATTGGAGCTTGGCCTGCGCTCGATCGCCGTGCCGATCCGCGACCGCTCGGGAAGCACGGTCGCGGCAATCAACATCTCGACCCAGTCCGCCCGCTTCTCCGTCGCGGAGATGGAGCGGGAAATCCTGCCAGCGCTGCTTGGAGCCAGGCAGCGCATCGAGGATTTCTTTGTGGTTTAGTAAGGTATTCTCGCCCGCCAATCGCAACTGCCGCGGCATGCAAAGTCCATGCGTCGGCGGGCCAGCACCCCCCTCTGGCCTGCCGGCCATCTCCCCCGCAAGGAGGGAGATCGCTGTCATCTCAGCTTTCGCCAATCTCCGCCGATGTAGGTGGGCGCAGCGCTGAATCTGCCAATCTCCCCCCTTGCGGGGGAGATGTCCGGCAGGACAGAGGGGGGTGTGAAGGATCGCTAGGGGTACTATTTTGTGCCGTTGCAGCGCGGCCTCAATGCTTGATGCGATCCCGCATGGCGTACCACAGCATCCCCAGCACATAGAGCGGACCGCGCAGCGCCGTGCCGCCGGGGAACGGCATCGGGGTCAGCGTCGAGAACAGGTCGAGCCGCGAGGCGTCGCCGGTGATCGCTTCGGCCAACAGCTTCCCCGACAGCGTCGACAGGATGACGCCCTTGCCGGAATAGCCATGCGCGAAATAGACCTCGCCATAGTGCCCGACATGCGGCAGCCGCGACGTCGTCACCGACACCAGTCCGCCCCAGGCGTGATCGATGCGGCAGCCCTGAAGTTGCGGGAAGGTCTTTTCCATATGCGGCCGCACGAAGCCGGCGATATCCGCCGGCGGTGACGGGGTGTAGCGCTCGCCGCCGCCGAACAGCAGGCGTCCGTCCGCCGACATCCGGTAGTAGTTGACGACGAAGCGTGTGTCCGACACTGCGACATCGGCTGGGATGACATTGCGCTTGCCTTCCAGCGGCTCGGTGGCGACGATGTAGTTGCCGACCGGCATGATACGGCTGTTGACGCGCGGCTCCAGCCCACTGAGCAGCGCATCGCCCGCCAGCACGACATGTTTAGCGCGGACCGAACCCTTTGATGTCGAGACCCGGATCGAAGGCTCGCGCTCCAGCCGCACGGCAACCGAATTCTCGTGGATGGTGACGCCGGCAGCTATCGCGGTGCGGGCAAGGCCGAGCGTGTAATTGAGCGGATGCATGTGGCCGCCAAGCGGCTCGTACATCGCGCCGTGATAGGGCGTGTCGACCTTGCCGCGGGCTTCCGCCGCCGAAAGGATTTCGGCATGCGGAAACTTCATCACCGTGGCCAGGCACTCGGCCTCCTCCTCTAGATCCCTAAGATCGGAGCCGTTGACCGCGCCGACGAGATGGCCGGTCAGCCTGAGATCGCAATCGATGGCATGGCGCTCGATGATATCCAGCACCAGCCCGCGCGCCTCGAAGGCGAGATCGAACAACGCCTTTGCCCGCTCGGGCCCGTAGAGCTTGACCAGACCCTTGGCGCCCTTGCGCAGGCCGGGGATCATCTGGCCGCCATTGTGCCCCGAGGCGCCCCAGCCGATCTTGCCGCCCTCGAGCAGCACCACCTTCAATCCGCGCTCGGCGGCGTGAAGGGCGGCTGACAGCCCGGTGCAGCCGCCGCCGACCACCACCAAATCGGCGTCGACATCTCCCACCAGCGCCGGATGGTCCGGCGATGGATTGGCGGTGGCGACATAGTAGGATCTGCCGATATCGAGGCCCGAATTGAAACCCGTTGAACTGGAGGCCATCATCACACCTTGAGCAGCAGGTGGTCGCGTTCCCAACTCGTCACGACGCCCTGGAACAGGTCGAGTTCGACGCTCTTGACGCGCAGATAGGTCTGGAAGAAATCCTCGCCGAGCAGCGCCCGCACCGGGTCGCAAGCAGCGAAACGGTCAAGCGCCTCCTCCATGGTCTTCGGCAGCGTGCTCTTGATCTTATAGGCATTGCCAGACGCCTCGGTCGACCGCGCCAGTTTCTGTTCGACGCCGAGATAGCCGGCGAGCAGCGAGCCGGCGATCGCCAGGTAAGGATTGGAATCGGCACCCGGCAATCGGTTCTCCACCCGCCGCGCGGCGCGGCCACCAGCCGGCACGCGCAAGCCGCAGGAACGGTTGTCATGCGACCATTCGATGTTGGCCGGCGCGCTGTGGTTCGGCCTTATGCGGCGGAACGAGTTCACGTTCGGCGCGAACAGCAGCATGATTTCCGGGACATATTTCTGCAGGCCACCGATGAAATGACCGAACATTTCGGTGTCGGCATCGTCGCCGCCGGCAAACAGCGTCTTGCCGGCCTCGTCGATGATGGACATGTGCAGATGCATCGAACTTCCCGCCTGTGCCGCGATCGGCTTGGCCATGAAGGTGGCATGCATGCCGCTTTGCTGTGCGGCCTGGCGCGTCAACCGCTTGAACAGCAGCACCTTGTCGGCCAGCGGCAGCGCATCGCCATGCAGGAAATTGATCTCCAGCTGCGCCGTGCCCGATTCATGGATCAACGTGTCGAGCGGCAATCCGGCCGCCGCCGCATAATCATAGATGCGGCGGATCACCGGCTCGAACTCCTCGAGTGCCACCATGTCATAGGGATGCTGCACGGTTTCAGCCCGGCCGTTGGCGCCGATCGGTGCGGTCAACGGCTGGTCGGGATCGGGATTGGGCGCGGTGAGATAGAATTCGAGCTCCGGCGCCACCACCGCCCGCCAGCCGCGCTGGCGGTAGAGATCGAGCACGGCCCGCAGCGCATGGCGCGGCGAGGCCATCCAGGGCCGGTCGTCCATGTGGAAGGCATCGGCGAAGACATAGGCCTTGCCAGCAGCGGCGCCGGGCGCGAGGCAGAGCGTCGAAACATCAGGCACCATGCGCATGTCCGGGTCCGAATAGGCAAAACCCTCGTCGATCGCGCCGGAATAGCGGCCGTCGATGCTGACCAGGAAGGCGCTGCTCGGCAAATAGAGCGCGCGGTCTTCCAGCGCCTGGAGGAATTTGGCCACCGGCAAGGCCTTGCCGCGCAGCACGCCGTTCATGTCGGGCACCAGGCACTCGACCTCGTTGATGCCGTGCAGGGCCAGCCAGCTTTTCGGATCGGCGTTGTTCAGGGCGGAGCTATTCGTCGTGATTTGGTCAGGCATTTCGTTCATGTCCGTATCAGAGAGAGTATGGCTTGCGCGGCCACATCCGTTCCAGGTTTCAGCACCATTTGGGCTGCATTCCGCTTCAGGCGGGCGCGCATGGGGTCATCGGCCAGCAGGCCGAGAATGGCTTTCTCCAATACTCCTTCGGTCCAGGCATCACGGTCGATATGGTCACCAACGCCGGTCTCGCCGGCACGGCGAGCATTGTCATGCCCGGCCCCCGGTCGGGCGCCTCTCGCACGCAGCGCCTGCGCGAAGCCGACACAATTCAACGCTGGTTCGAAACTCGCTTCGGGAAACAGCGCGATGGTCGGGCTGGCTTTACGCGTCAATTAATCCTCGTCATTCCGGCCGGCTGATCATGCCGAACAGCGCTATGGTCGCGGGTTGCGGGAGAGCCGCAGACGAATGCGAAGCAGATCGGCAGCCAACTCATACTGCCGGCTTTCAAGATGGTCGAGTATATTCAGGTGTTCGCGCAGCGATTGCTGCAACCGGAAGACGTCGACGATGTCACGGTCGATGTCGGCCGGTGCGGTGCAGGTGTCAGAACTCGCAGGCAGTGACCGCCTTCGTAGACTGGTTGAAGACGGCCGGGCTGGGACCCAGCCCGATCATGGCTGCGAAACAGCAATGCCGCCGGGCGAGACCCGGCGGCATCCTTGACTGGCTACTGCCGTTTCGGCGACGATTCGCTACGGCGTCGTTTCCGCTTCAATCGCGGCCGCCGTCTGGTCGATCTTGTCGGCAAGGACGCCTTGGGCCCAGGCGGTGACATCGGCATCGACGGGCTTGTTGGCCATGTCCGTCAGCGCCGCGTCGAGCGATGCATCATCGGTGCCGGTCGCTGCCGCCGTCGCCGCGTCATTGGCGGCGGCGACCTCTGCCTCCTGGGCGGTGATTTCGGCCTGCAGATCCGTTATCTTCCCAGGCAAGGCCGCCTGATCTTCGGGCGTCATGGCCGCAATCTGTTCGGCCGTCAGCGACGTCAAGGCGCTCAACTGCGAATTCAGCGCATCCAGCTTATCCTGAGCCGCCTCAGCTGCGGCCTGGGCGACCTTGGCTTTCGCGGACTGCGTCACGAAAGCCTGGATGGCGGCGAACTTCTTGCTCTTGGAGTTCATGTAGGCGTTGATGTTGCGCTGCAGCGAATTCAGCCGGCCAAGCTTGGCGTGGATGTTCTTCTCCTTGGACACGGACGAGACCTTTGCGGTCTTATCGACCGTGGAGTCGTCCGCTTCGGCCTTGGCCACTTGCCCAGGAGCCGACGACTTGCCGTGCGAAGCGCCGCTGTTGCCATGGCCGTTGCCACCACCGTGGCCATTTCCACCCCCATTGCCGTTGCCGCCGCCGTGCCCGTTGCCGCCGGCTCCGGCTATCGCCGGAGACGCCAGAAGCGCCAATGCGGCAAGCGCCGCGAACAGAGTCTTTCGGTTTGTCATGGTAACCTCCTCGGGGAATCGCCACCCTTCGCCCAACCGCTAGGCGAC
This sequence comes from Mesorhizobium sp. M1338, assembly GCF_040318045.1. NCBI lineage: Bacteria > Pseudomonadati > Pseudomonadota > Alphaproteobacteria > Hyphomicrobiales > Phyllobacteriaceae > Mesorhizobium > Mesorhizobium sp. M1338. The sequence continues at coordinate 9,510 of NZ_JAMYLL010000007.1, forward strand.
CGTCGTATGAGGAATTACTAATTGTACAGAGTAAACTTTAGACAAATGCGGTCTCAATACGCGAGCTGGCAACCGTCAAGACTCGTAACCATTTGATATTATAGGAAAATCTACGCTCGTGGACCGCCGTGGCACTGAAGTCCCATGCCGATCGGACCATAGTCCTGGCTACCGACCGGCAGCAGGGAAAAGTCGTGGGGCAGTGTATCGGAAAGGCGCTGAAATAAAGGGCCTGGCGGCGAGATCATAGTCTCAGCCGATGCTTTCGCCGCCATCGATCACCAGCGCCTGGCCGGTCATGAAAGAGGAGCGGTCGGAGACGAGGAACAGGATCGCTTCGGCGATCTCTTCGGCGCTGGCCCAGCGCCCCATCGGGATCTTGGTGCGGACATAGGTTTCGATCGCCTCGCGGCCGCCCATCTGGGCGATGAACGGTTCGTTGAACGGCGTGTCGACCCAGCCTGGGCAGAGCGCGTTGACGCGGACATTGTACCGGGCATAGTCGAGCGACATCTGCCGCGTCATCGCCACCACCGCATGTTTGGAGGTGGCGTAGGCGATCATCTCGCGGTCGTAGAACACGCCGGAATTGGAGGCGGTGTTGAGGATGACACCGCCGCCTCGTGCGACCATCGACGGCATGACCAACCTCGCCGCCAGGAACTGCGCCCGCACATTGACCCGCCACGAGGCATCCATGCCTTCGGTCTCGACTTCGGTCAGCGTGCCGCCGACCTGGATACCGGCGTGATTGTGCAGGATGTCGATGCGCCCATGCCTGTCAAGCGTGCCGGCAACGAGTTGCTCGACCGCCGCGTCCTCCGCGACATCGGTCGCGATCGCCTCGGCCTGCCCGCCCAATGCCCGGATATCCGAAGCCGTTGCTTCGCCAGCGGCCTCATCCCTGTCGGCGATGACGACCACCGCGCCTTCCCTGGCCATGATCATGGCGCCGGCGCGCCCGATGCCGGAGCCGGCGCCTGTCACCACGGCGATGCGGTCTTTGAGGATCATGATGCGACTTTCAGTTCGATGGTTTGCGCTGGCGCAGCTGCCATTGGGCAAGCACCACAATCAGCACGGAGGCGACGAGCACGATCGTCGCGATAGCATTGATTTCCGGAGTTACCCCGCGCCGGATCGACGCGAAGACATAGATCGGCAGCGTCGTCTGCGCGCCGGCGACGAAGAAGGCGACGATGAAATCGTCGAAGGAGAAGGTGAAGGCGAGCAGGAAGCCGGCGACGACCGCCGGCATGATCTGCGGCAGCACGATCGACCGGAACGTCGTCAGCGGCGTGGCGTAGAGATCGCTCGAGGCCTCGACCAGATTGCGGTCGAGGCTGCCGAGGCGCGTGCCGACGATCATCGTCACCAGCGCCATGGAGAACAGCCCGTGCGCCGCGATGATCGAACCATAGCCGAGCGCCAAGCGCGGCGGTTTGTCATCGGGCCAGATCGAGGCGAGAAACGGGTTGACGACCGTAAACAGCTGGACGAGCGCGACCAGCGTCGAGATGCCGATGACGACACCCGGAACGACGATCGCGGCACCCAGAAGCGCATCGAAGATAGCACGGGTCCGCACGCCGACGCGCGCCTGGCCGAGCGCGGCCGCGGTGCCGCATAACGCCGCCAGCGACGCACTGGTGGCGGCGATGAACAGGCTGTTCTTCAGCGCTTCGACCAGGAACGGGTTTGCCAGCGCCTTGCCATACCATTGCACCGAAAAGCCGGTGAACTCGCTCGCATGGTGACCGGCGTTGAAAGAGAACAGCACGACCAGTGCGATCGGCAGATAAAGGAAGGCGAAGACGGCAATGACGAAGGCGCGCATCAGATCAGATCCACCCGGCGCGCGCCCGAAACCCGGGTCGAGATGCGGTTGGCGGCAATCAGCACCACCACCGAGACCAGCACCAGCGTGATCGCGATGGCCGATCCGAACGGCCAGTTGCGCGACTGCAGGAACAGGTCGACCAGCGCATTGCCGATGAAGAACACCTTGCCGCCGCCGAGCAGCGTCGGGATCAGATATTCGCCGAGCAGCAGGATCATCACCAGCGAGAAGCCGGTCATCACGCCGGGCAGCGACAGTTTCAGGGTCACGCCGAGGAAAGTCGAAATCGGTGTTGCACCGAGATCGGCGGAGGCTTCAAGCAGCCGGCGGTCGAGCCGCTCGAGGCTGACATAGATCGGCAGGATCATCAGCGGCAGATAGCCATAGACGATGCCGAGCAGCACCGCGCCCGGCGTGTTGATCAGTCTGACATCCTCGAACCCGATATAGGCGAGCAATGCCGGAATGCCGCGCCCGCCCAGCACATACATCCAGGCATAGGTCCGCATCAGAAGGCTGGTCCAGAACGGAATGACGACCAGCGCCAGCAGGATCAGCCGCCAGCGCTGCGGCGCCTGCAAGGCAAGGTAATAGGCAACCGGATAGGCGACGAGCAGGCAGGCGAGCGCCCCTACGGGCGCCAGCACCATTGTGTTCCAGAAGGCGGTCGCCCGCGCTGGAAGATTGGCATATTGAGCGAAAGTAAAAGCCGCCTGATAGCCGCCTTCCGGCGCCCGTTCGCCGACGCTGAATACAGCGATGGCGATGAACGGCAGCACCAGAAACACCACCAGCCACGCGGCCGCCGGACCGAGCAGCATGGCGGTCAGAAGGTTCTTGCGAAGACGGCTGCCGTGCATGGAGAGATTGCCCCGGTGCCGGCGGGAATGAACCCGCCGGTCAAGTTATCTGAGTCGAATTTGAGGCCGCGCGGTTCAGGCCGACTTGAAGCGCGCCATCAATTCGGCACGGCCGGGATCGGTCAGCGTTGCCGCCGCGCCGAATTCCAGCGGCGTCAACAGGTCCGCCGCCGGATAAAGGATCGGATTGTCGAGCACCTCCTTCGGCAGCAGCTTGTTGACCCGCGCATCGGTCGATGGCGCACCATTGGCCAGATGCTCCTTCACCGCCACCTGCGGGTTCATCAGGTAGTTGAGCAGAGCGTAACCGGCGGGCTTGTTCGGCGCGTCCTTCGGGATGGCGTAGAAGTCGGTCCAGATCTCGCCGCCTTCCTTGCCCAGCACATAGGCGATCTCGGGAATGTCGCGATGCAACTGCGCGCCATCGTTCGTCCAGCACATGGTCATCCAGGCGTCACCAGCGCGCATTCCCGGCTGGTAGTCGGATGAAACCGCGAACAGATGCGGCTTGACCTTCAGCAGCAGTTCCTCCGCCTTGGCTAGTTCGTCTGATTTGAGCGAGTTGAACGAGTAGCCGTAATATTTCAGGGCATTGCCGATCGTGGTGAGCTGGTAGTCGTGCACCATGGTGCGGCTGTCGCCTTCCGCCATGGCGGTGTCCCAGAACTCCTTCCAGCTGGTCATCGGCTTGGTCAGCTTCTTGGTGTTGACGGCAAAGCCGGTGGTGCCCCAGTTCTTCGGTACGGCGTAGGCCACTCCGTCGATCGTGCCTTCCCCAGTGAAGCGCGGGTCTTCCTGCGAGCCGTCGAAATTCGGCAGCTTCGCCATCTCCAGCGGCTCGATGATGCCGAGCTTCTTGTAGGTCGAGATCGTGTAGTTGGTCGGCACGAAAAGGCTCCAGCCCGAGGCGCCCGCCTGCAGCTTGGCCAGCATCTCCTCGTTGGAGCCGAACACGTTGACCTCGACGGCAACCCCAGTGTCCTTCTTGAAATTTTCGAATGTCGCCGGGTCATGATAATTCGGCCAGGTGGCGATCGACATGCGGTCGCCAAGGCTTTCAGCGGCAAAGGCCGGCGTCGGCATGATTCCGATCTCGCGCGCCATCACCGCCGTCGCGATGCCAAGGCCGGTGAGGCCAAGGAAATCGCGGCGGCCGATCGAGCCGCGCTTCAGACGCATCAGCTGGTCGACAAACTTCTCGGGGCTTATCGGCAGTCCATCACGATATGATTTCGACATGTTTATCTACCCTCTGGTTGGTCCCGTTGTTCTTGGGGTCCGGAAACGCCAGCGGCGTTCCGGAGGTAAAGCCGATGGCGACGGGTTCACCCGGCTTGAAGAGATTGCCGTGGCCGATCAGATGATCGGCCTTGGCGAGCAGCGTTCCAATGCCCTGGACCTCGATCGCGTATTCCGCTGTCGAACCCAGGAAAATCCGATTGCGGACGATGCCTTTGAAGCGGCCGCTTCCTGAAGTGCCGAGACTGAGCGATTCAGGACGAAGGCTGACCGACACGGCCTCGCCTTGCTGCAAGGCGGTGCGCTTGCGCGCGGCAATCACGGTGCCGTCCGCTAGCGCCACCTCCACCAGATCGCCCGTATGCCCGGCGACCTTGCCGCTCAAGAGGTTGGTCTTACCGACGAAGTCAGCGACGAACAGGTCGGCCGGCTCGTCATAGATCTCGCTCGGCTGTCCGAGCTGGACGATACGGCCGCCATTCATGACGCAGACGAAATCGCTCATCGACAGCGCTTCCTCCTGGTCGTGGGTGACCAGCACGAAAGTGATGCCGATCTCGCGCTGCAGGTTCTGCAGCTCGATCTGCATGTCGGTCCGCAGCTTCTTGTCGAGCGCCGCCAGCGGCTCGTCGAGCAGCAGCACCGCCGGCTTGTTGACCAGCGCGCGTGCCAGCGCGACACGCTGCTGCTGGCCACCGGACAGTTCGTGGATCTTGCGACGGCCATAGCCGGCAAGCCGCACCATTTCGAGCGCCTCGCCGGCTCTCAGGCCGATCTCGCGCGACGACAACCGCGGCCTTGCCTGGCGCAGCCCGTAGGCGACGTTGTCCTCGACATCCAGATGCGGAAACAGCGCGTATTGCTGGAACACCATGTTGACCGGCCGCCGGTAGGGCGGCGTGCCGGCCATATCCTGGCCGCGAATGAACACCTGGCCTTCGCTCGGCTGTTCGAAACCGCCGATCATGCGCAGGCAGGTGGTCTTGCCGCAGCCGGACGGCCCGAGCAGAGCGACGAAAGCGGATGGCGGGACGGCAAGATCGATGCCGCTCACTGCCGTCACGCTGCCATAGCGCTTTGTGACGCCGCGAAACTCGATGTCGGGCACTGCGGTCAAAGGCTGCGGACTCCCCGGGGCAATTTCAAGACGCTACCAGAGCCAATGCCGGCTAGTATATACCTCGCAGGTGGTATATCTGATCTATTTTCTCGTTTAAGGGGGTATGGATTGTCCCGCAGCGACGAATACAGCCGGCTCGCCACGCTGGTCGCGGCAACGCGAGAGACCAGCGGCGACCTGTTCGGCCAGGCGCTGGTCGATTGGCTGCGGCAGCATGTCAGCTTCGATCACTGCGTGATCTTCGGCTATCGCGGCGCCTCGCGCCCGCCTCTGCTCTTCGAGACGTTCTCGCCAGCCGAAAGCCACGTCTTCGTCGCGCTCTATCAGGAGGGGCCGTATCTGCTCGACCCGTTCCATCACGCGGCGGTCGAGCGCAAGGAAGGGTTCTGGCGCATGCGCGAACTGGCGCCGGACCGCTTCTACGCCAGCGAGTATTTTCGCTCCTACTACAGCCAGACCAGGCTGGCCGAGGAGGTCGGCTTCTTCGTGCCGCTGCCCGGCAAGGATGCGCTGGTGCTCTCACTGATGCGGCTGCGCGCCTCGGGCCCGTTCGGCACCGCCGATGCCAGATTGTTGCGCGACATGGCGTCGGCGGTGATCAGCTTCGCCAGGTTGCGCTGGCCCGCCCTTCCGGCCGACGAACCGGCGGAAGTGAAGCAGGACGAGACGATAGCGTCCGTCAACGAATTCGATCGCGCCCATATCTGGCAGAGCCTGTCGCTGACGCCGCGCGAAAAGCATGTCGTCGACCTAGTGCTGCAGGGGCACTCCACCGAGTCGATCGCCCGGGCCATGCGCATCGTGCCGGGAACCGTGAAGGTCCATCGCCGCAACATCTACCGCAAGCTCAAGATCAAGTCGCAGGCCGGCCTCTTCGCCCGCTTCGTCGAGATCATCGACGCGCGGATCCGATAATTCCTCCGGCCTTGAACCACCGCTCGATCAGGCTGTTGCGCCGGCTTCCCAGGAACCCGTCTCGGCCATTGTCTTGAGCAGTGGCGCCGGCTTGAAAATGTCCTTGCCGGTGCGCTGATGCCAGTACTCGAGCCGCTCGATAATCTTGCCCGCCCCTTCGAGACCGGCCCAGAACATCGGGCCGCCCTTGCCGATGGGAAAGCCGTAGCCATTGACCCAGACGACATCGATGTCGGACGCGCGGGCCGCGATCCCTTCTTCCAGGATCTTCGCGCCCTCGTTGATCAGGGGATAGAGCGTGCGCTCGATGATTTCTTCCGCACTGATCGCGCGCGGAGCGATGCCCTTTTCGTCCGCCTTGGCGCGGATCAGCGCCTCGACTTGCGGGTCCGGAACCGGTGTGCGCGAACCGTTCTCATAGAGATAAAACCCCTTGCCGGTCTTCTGGCCGAACCGTCCCTGCTCGCACAGCGTGTCGGCGATGACGGCTGTCTGGCCGCGCGCCTTGCGGTTTCGCCAGCCAATGTCGAGGCCGGCCAGATCGCCCATCTGGAACGGCCCCATCGGCCAGCCGAAATCGGTGAACGCCTGGTCGATCTGGCGCGGTGTGGCGCCTTCCAAAAGAAGCGCTTCCGATTCCGAACCACGCGCCGCCAGCATGCGGTTGCCGACGAAACCATGGCAGACGCCGACGACCACGGCCACCTTGCCGATCCGCCGCGCCAGGTCGACGACGGTCGCCAGTGCATCGGGCGCGGTCTTGTCGGCCCGCACGATCTCCAGCAGCTTCATGACATTGGCCGGCGAGAAGAAATGCAGCCCGACCACATCCTGCGGCCGTGAGGTCGAGGCGGCGATTTCGTCGATGTCGAGATAGGATGTGTTGGTGGCGAGGATCGCACCGGGCTTCGCCACCGCTTCGAGCTTGCCGAACACCTCCTTCTTGACCGCCATGTCCTCGAACACCGCCTCGACGATCAGGTCGCAATCGGCGAGGTCGGCATAGTCGGTGGAACCTGTGAACTGGGCGAGCCGCTGGCGCTTGGCATCTTCGGTCAACGAGCCGCGCGTGACGGACACCGAGTAGTTCTTGTCGATGGTCGCCAATCCGCGCTGCAACGCCTCGTGGCTGGTTTCCAGGAGGATGACGGGGTAGCCGCCATTGGCGAAGGCCATGGCGATGCCGCCGCCCATCGTGCCGGCGCCGATGACGCCGACGCGGGCGATCCTGCGCTTGACGACATCCTTGGCCGAAATCTTCGCCGCCTCACGCTCGGCGAAGAACAGATGGCGCTGCGCTCGCGACTGGTCGCTGGCGACCAGTTTCACGAACAGCGCGCGCTCCGCCGCCAGCGCCGTGTCGAAGGGCAGCGTGACGGCATTGCGCACCGACAGTGCGCAGGCGATCGGCGCATCGAGGCCGCGCGCCTTCCTGGCAAGATCCGCCGCCTCGGCGTCGAGAGCCGCCAGGTCGGTCTCCTTGAGCCCGTCATCGCGATCGCGCACCGGGGTGAAGGGGCCACCCTTGCGGGCTAGCTCCCTGGCAAAGTTGACGGCATGCGTGGTCAGATCGCCTTCGAAGACGGCATCGACCAGACCGGCGGCATGCGCCTCGGTCGCACTGATCGGGGCACCGGAAACGATCATCTTCAAGGCCTTCAGCGCGCCGACAAGGCGCGGCAGCCGCACCGTGCCGCCGCCGCCTGGCAAGAGACCAAGCTTCACCTCCGGCAGGCCGAGCTTGGCGCCGGTATCGGCAACGCGAAAATGGCACCCGAGCGCCAATTCCAGGCCGCCGCCAAGCGCGGTGCCATGAATGGCGGCAACGGTCGACTTGGTGATCGATTCCAGTGTCGCCACGATGGCGCGCAGATCGGGCTGCTGCACCGGCTTGCCGAATTCGGTGATGTCGGCCCCGGCGACAAAGGTCCGGCCGGCGCAAACGATGACGACGGCAGCAACCGACGCATCGTCGCGCAGCTCAACCAGCGCCTGCATCAGCGGTTCGCGAAGGTGGAAGCTCAGCGCATTGACCGGCGGATTGTCGATGGTGACGATGGCGACACCGCCATCGCGGTTGATCCTGAGGAAATCGGACAAGCAAAACCTCCCAGCACTAATCAGCAGCCATGGCCGCGCAAGCCGGATTTACAGCGCCATGGCGCGGATGGGAACCGGATGCCGGCCTGGCACAATGATTAGCCGTTCGAGGTGCCTGGCCGCCATCATCTCCGAAAGTAGCGATCCTTCACACACCCCCTCTGCCCTTCCGGGCATCTCCCCCGCAAGGGGGGAGATTGGACGTCGCCTCGGCTTTCGCCAATCTCCAACGCTGTAAGAGTGAGCGAGGCGCTAAGGCTGCCAATCTCCCTCCTTGCGGGGGAGATGTCCGGCAGGACAGAGGGGGGTGCTGTCCCGCCAGCATCGACGTTTATCCCACCACCACCTCACCGCAGCGCCTTCTGCCCGCCCGCCGCCGTAATCACCCCGACGATAATCAGCCCTGTCAGCAGCAATCGCACGCCGGCGCTGACGCCGAAGGTGTTGAGCATGGTCAGCAAAAGCACCAGGAACAGCGCCGCGCCCCAGACACCGGGGACATTCGCCTTGCCGCCGGCCACCGACGTACCGCCGATGACGACGACGGCGATCGAAGCCAGCAGGTACTCGTTGCCGATGTCGACATTGGCGCCGCGGAAATAGCCGGCGAGCAGCGCGCCGTCGATGCCGCCGAGCGCGCCCGACAGCGTGTAGGTTAGGAAGCGTATGCGGCCGACATTGACGCCGGCGAGCCACGCGGCACGGATGTTCTGGCCGATCGCCAGCACCGAGCGGCCATAGATCATGCGCTGCAGGGCGATGGCCGCACCGATGGTGAACAGCACGGTGAGGATCGCCAGCACCGGAATGCCCAGCACCTGCCAGTTGGCGAAATCGGCGAAGCCCGGCGGCGGCTTGATCTGCAGCCCGCGCCCATAGCTGATGTCGATCGACTGGATGATGAAGCTGGCCGACAGCGTTGCGATGATCGGCGGAATGCGCAGCGCCCAGATCAGCAGATAGTTGACGGCGCCGACCGCCGCACCACAGGCAAGCGCCGCCAGCAGCCCGACCGCGATCATGGCGTCGTTGCCGTCCATCACCTTCATGGCGACGGCGCTGGCGAGGCCGATATTGGCCGGCAGCGACAGGTCGACATTGCCCGGGCCGAGCGTGATGACGAACATCTGCCCGACACCGACGATGACAGTGAACACCGCAAGCGACAGGGCGGCGGTGACCATGCCGCCTCCGCCGTACCCGCCGGTGAAGACGATCGTCGCCAGCCAGACCAGAAGCGCGCCGAGAAAAGACCAGATCCAGGGTTTGTTGAGCAGCGATTTCACCGATGCCATCGCTCACCTCTCCCTGCGGCTGATCAGCACCCGCGCCGCCAGCACGATGATCAGGATGGCGCCGTTGGCGGCCACCTGCCAGTCGGGTGGGATATGCATGAAGGTGAGCAGCGGAGAGGCCGCCAGCGCCAGCGTCAGCGCGCCGATTACCGCGCCGATCGGCGACACCCGCCCGCCGACGAACTCGCCGCCGCCGAGGATGACGCCGGCGATCGCCAGCAGCGTGTAGCCATTGCCGATATTGGCGTCGGCCGAGGTGGTGATGCCGATCAGCGCCATGCCCGACAGCACGCCGAACAGGCCGGCCAACGAAAACAGCACGATCTTGGTCTTGAGCAGCGACCAGCCGGCGCGGCCGAGTGCCGCCGGATTGCCGCCCGAGCCGCGCAGGATCACGCCATAGGAGGTGCGCATGAGGCCGAAATGAACGATGAGCCCGATCAGCAGCGCGGCGATGATCGGGAACGGCACGAAAGGCGGCTTGAACGCCATCAGCCCAAGCAGCCAGTCCGGCGCCTTGCCGCCTGGTTTGGGCAGAATGAGAATCGCCAACCCCTGCCAGACGAAGCTCATGCCGAGCGTCACCACGATCGAAGGCAGGTTGCGCAGATGGATCAGCGCGCCGAGCAGCGCATAGACGCCGATCGACCCGAGCAGGATGACGACGCCGATGAGCGGCGCGTCCTTCAGCCAGGTCGCGGTGACGCAGCCGACGAAGCCGACGAAAGTGCCGATCGACAGGTCGAGCTCGTTACCTGATATGACGAACATCTGCGCGATCGTCGCCAGCGCGATCGGGATCGCCAAATTGAGCATCAAGCTGAAGCCGAAATAGCTGATGGCGCGCGGGTTGAGCCAGGCGATGGCAAGCAGCACCAGTGCCAACGACAGCGCCGGCAGCAGCCCGCGCAACAGGCGGGCGCGGGCCAGCGCGCCACGCTCGGCGGAAGTCCTGGCAGCGGTTTCGAGACTGGCGGCCGTCATCTCAGGCCGCATCGCCGAACGAGGATTGGATGATCTTCTCTTCCGTCAACTCGTCGCGGCGCAGATTGGCGACGATGCGGCTGTTCTTGAAAACATAGATGTGGTCGCAATTGTCGAGCTCTTCGGTTTCGGTGGTGTACCAGAGGAAGGTACGGCCGCGGCCTGCTTCCTCGCGCACGAGGTCGTAGACTTCCAGCTTGGTGCCGATGTCGACGCCGCGCATCGGATCGTCCATCAGCACGATCTGTGCATCCGAGCCGAGGGCGCGGGCAAACAACGCCTTCTGCTGGTTGCCGCCCGATAGCGAGAAGATGTTGTTGTTCATGTCCGGCGTGCGGATGCCGATCTTCTTTTGCCAATATGCAGCAAGCTCCGCCTCGCGCTGCGGCGAGATCAACAGCCCGTTGCGCAGGCGCGCCAGCGAGCGGATGCCGATGTTTTGCGCGATCGACCATTGCGGAAAAATGCCGTCCGCCTGGCGGTCGCCGGCGACCAGTGCCACCGGTGCCGTCACCTCGATGCCGGTCCGGGCGCGCGACGCCGCCGCGAAGATCGCCAGCAGCAGATCGGTCTGGCCATGGCCGGCCAGCCCGGCAAGGCCGATGATCTCGCCGGCGCAAGCGACAAGGTCGGTACCGTCCTTCTGCGCGGCGGGCCGCGCCCGAACCCGCAGCGGGCTGGCGCCGATCTTGGCGGCAGCGATTTCGGCGGCGATCTTCTGGCGCGCTTCCGCTCCGCCCATCGCCGTCACCAGCCGGTCGCGGTCGAAGGCACTGGCGGCGTCTGCGACAACCACCTTGCCGTCGCGCATCACCACGATGCGGTCGGCGTTGCGCAGCACCTCGCCCAGCACATGCGAAATCAGGATGCAGCTTTTGCCGCCGGCGACGAAGCGGCGCACGAAGGCCAGCAGCTGGCCAGCCGTATGCGCGTCCAACGACGATGTCGGCTCGTCGAGGATGACGAGGTCAAGCCGATCCTGAGTGACCGTGAACGCGCGCGCCACCTCGACCATCTGGCGTCGGCCAATGGAGAGATCGCCGACAATGTCCGACGGCGAAATGCTGTGGCCCGGAAAAATCTCGTCGAGCTTGGCCGCGATCAGATCCGCCGCCTTGCGCCGCCAGCCGAGCCCGCGCAGCGAAGCATGGTTGATGCGCGTGTTCTCGGCGACGCTGAGATTGGGGCACAGCGACAGCTCCTGGAACACGCAGCGTATGCCGAGCTGCTGCGCCCGCGACACCGAGTAGTTGTCCTCGGTGCCGCCATGCACGCCGATCTGCCCGCTGTCGGGCACCAGCGTGCCCGCCACCATGTGCATCAGCGTCGATTTGCCGGCGCCATTGTGGCCGACGAGACCGACGCATTCACCGGGCCCGACGCGAAAATCGACGCCGCCCAGTGCGCGAACGGCGCCGAAATGCTTTTCGGCGCCGTTCAGTCTGATGATGTCAGCGTTCCCTTCAGGCATGCTCAACGATATCCGCTCGGCGATACGGACGGCAACGCTGCCGTGATGCTCACTTGATGTTGGCTTTGATGGCCGCGATTGCATCTTCCTGCGTGTATTCGTGGCTGGCAACGCCACCCTTGGGGATCTTCGGCAGCTCGGCCTCGAAATCGTCTTGGGTGAAGGCCAGATACGGCACCAGCAGATCGTGCGGAATGTCCGTGCGGCCGTCGAGCACCTGCTGCGCCACCCAGAAGGCGAGCGACGACACGCCGGGCGCGATCGAGGCCGACCAGGTCTGGTAGCCGTCCTTGTCCTTCTGTTCCTTCCACCACTGCAGTTCGTCCTGCCGATTGCCCATGATGATGGTGGGGCGCGGCTTGCCGGCGGCGGCGAAGGCCTGTGCCGCGCCATAGCCGTCACCGCCCTGGTCGACGATGCCGACGATCTCGGGCAGCGACGGCAGGATGGTCGCCACCGCCTTCTGCGCCGTCGTCTGATCCCAGTCGCCGGTCACCGAACCGACGATCTTGAACTCGGGATGGGCGGCAACGCCTTCAAGGATGCCGGCATGAATGGCATCGTCGATCGAGGTGCCGGCGAGGCCGCGGATTTCCAGCAGGTTGCCGCCCTTGGGCTGGAACTTGGCCATCTGCTCGACTTCCTGCTTGCCCATGTCCTTGAAGTCGACGACGACGCGGTAGGCGCAAGGTTCGGTGACGGTGCCGTCGAAGGAGACGACGACGATGCCGGCGTCGCAGGCCTGCTTGATGGCGCCGTTGAGCGCATCCGGCGAGGCGGCGTTGATGACGATCGCGTCATAGCCCTGCAGGATCAGGTTCTGCACCTGCGCCGCCTGCGTCGGCACTTCCTTGTCGGCGGTGGTGAAGATGTCGGCCGCGCCGACGATCTTGTCGGCGACCGCCTTCTTGGTGACGATGCCATAGCTGTCGAGCATGGCCTGCCGCCAGGAATTGCCGGCATAGTTGTTGGAAAAGGCGATCTTCTTGCCACTGGTGTCGGCCAGCGCCGTGCCCGAGGCGAGCATTGCCGCCAGAGCGCCCAGAACGAACAGTTTCTTCATGTCGTAATCCTCCCAGATGTGTTGACTGCTGCAATTCCCGCCGGCTTTGACCCCGGCCTCACTCCCAACTCTGATTTGAGCACGAATTGTCGCGGGCTCAAAACAGTCTCAATCCCGGCACGCGCACCCGGAGCCGGTACAATGACGTCGACGCGGTAATGTAGAGGCTTTGAAGGTCGTCGTCGCCGAAGGTAAAATTCGCGCAATCTTCGGGCGTCCGGATGACGCCAAGAATGCCGCCCGACGCGTCAAAGACATGGATGCCGCCGGGCCCGGTGCAGTAAAGGTTGCCGCGACTGTCGATCTTCATGCCGTCGGGCGCTCCCGGTCCGTCGCCCTCGGTCACCGCCCACACCGCGCCGCCATTGAGATCGCCATTCGCTTCGACGCCGAACACCCTGATGTGTCCGCGTTCGGTGTCGTTGATGAACAGCCGCGACTCGTCCAGCGAGAAGCAAAGCCCGTTCGGCTGGACGAAATCGTCGGCCAGCAATGTCAGTTGTGCGCCGTCCCCATCGACGCGGTAGACACCCTGGAACGGCAGTTCCTGAGGGCGTGGCACGCCATAGAACTCCACCCGGCCATAGCCCGGATCGGTGAAATAGATCGATCCGCCGGTGGCAATAACAATGTCGTTGGGGCTGTTGAGCTGCTTGCCCTTGTGGTGTGTGGCAAGCACCGTCACGCTGCCGTTGGCCTCGGCGCGGGTCACGCGGCTCGTCGCGTGCTCACAGGTGACCAGCCGCCCGTGGCGGTCCAACGTGTTGCCGTTGGCCTTGTGGCTCGGCTCGCGGAACAGCTCGATCTCGCCCGCCACGCCACGGCGATACATGCGGCTTTCCGGAATGTCCGAGAAGACCAGCCATTTCTCGTAGGGGTGCCAGGCCGGCCCTTCGAGGAAGCCGAAGCCGCTCGCCAGCGTTTCGATCGCTGCATCGCCAACGACATCGTCGAAGCCGGAATGGCGGGCGCGCGCCGAAACCGACATCACTGGCTCCCGGCGGCGCCGACAGTCGTTCGAACCCGCATGGCGACGAATGACATGAGCGCTCTCCCGATATGGTCTTTTTATGGGTCGAGCGTAGTTGCGGTGCCGGCATGGCGATACGGGTCAAAGCGCACGGCCGACTGTGCGTTTGCACAGTCGCAAAGGGCCCAATTGCGGCGTAGCGATAGCGGCAATAAGCCCGATAGAATTGGCGAACACCTTGTCAAATCGGGTTGCGACGCGGCGACGTCGGACTAGGGCCGGCGAACACCCAGCAAAAACGCGGTCAATGTTGCGCTCGCGCACGCCACCGCCACGAGCGCGACCACGCCAGCAGAGTTGGACTTTTGCCCTGCGCGAAACGCGTCGCGCCGCGCGGGTAAAGCACTGTGAACCAAGGCCTTCAGATCGGACCTGCTGCCGTGCCGAACTGAATAGGCGCGCGTGAACTCGGCGCCGAGAAGGAAGATTTCCGATGAGTAGTAAACCCAGAGCAGTATGACGAGCAGTCCACCGGCGGCGCCATACGAGGACGCAATCGCGCTGGTTCCGATATACCAGCCGACCAGCGATTTTCCCAACGTGAACAGGGCAGCCGTCACAACAGCACCGATCCCTACATCGCGCCATTCCAGGGTTCGATCGGGCAAAACTTTGTAAATGGCGGCGAACATCAGGGAGATCAGGGCAAACGAAACGACGCCGTTGATCGCGCCGAGTATGATCGTTCCGAACGGCAGATGGACGTTGATAAAGTCGCCCAGCGCCGAAATCGCGGCGCTTGCTATGAGAGAGACCAGCAACAGGAACCCGAGCGCGGCCACCAACCCCAGACTGGCGGCTCGTGCCCGCACCAGACGCGACAAGGAGTTGCCCTGTGGTTCAACCTTCCAGATTGTGTTCAACGACTGCTGCATTTCACCAAAGACGCCAGACGCGGCCACCAACAAGGTGACGAGCCCGATGACCGCGGCCCAGGTCCCGTACAGCTTGCTGGATGCATTTTCCAGCGCAGCCTGGAGGAGATCGGCGCTTTCCGGCCCCATCAGCCCGGAGATCTGGGCCGACAAAGCCAGTTGCGCGGCGTCATGACCGAAGACGAGACCAGCGACAGCAACCACGATCAGCAAAATCGGCGCCAGCGAGGTGGCGGCATAGAAAGCCATCGCGGCACCATGACTAAGAGCATTGTCGTTGATGAAGCCGGCTACGCTTTCACGCACCAAGTGCCACGAATTTGTGATTGAGGGTCGCACTTCGGGTCCGCGGGCAGTGGGTTGGAACGGCGTTCATTAGCAATGCACCAGACCTTCCGATGTTCCGGTCTGGCGCGCCGCTGGTTCAGGAATTGGATCGGAATCTGGTGCGGACTCCCAGCCGTGAGGTGAGGCGTGTAGGGGAAGGCCTACTCTTGCTTCGCCAGCCAGGCGTCGAGCCGGTCCTGCTCGCGACGCAGCGCGTCGATGTTGATCAGGCCGCGTGCCATCGCGAGATAGATCGCCCGCGTCCGAGAGTTGAACACGGAGGCATCGCTGGCGCCGTCCTCCGCCGGCACGATGCCGAGCTTGTCGTAGACATGCTTGATGCGGCTCTGGGCGCCGCGGATCGACAGGCCGCGGCGTGCCGCGATCGCCCGGTCGGTCAGGCCGAGCGCGATGTCGATCAGGCTTTCATATTCGCCGTCCGTGATACCCTCGAACCTATCCTGCACGCGGTGCTGGATGCCACGGATCTCGCGGTCGATGATGCAGTGGCCATCGCGGAAAACGCCGCGCAAGGCAGAGCGCATGCCTTCCTCCGTCGCCGATTTGAGCACATAGCCATAGACCGAACCGGGCGGCACGATACGCGCCACGCCGCGCACGTAGGCCTCGTCGGCGAAATTGGACCAAAACAGGATGTGCGTGCCGGCGCGGCGGTTCCAGATCGCCCTGGCGACCTCGATCCCGGTCGCCTTCGGCATCTGCAGGTCGAGCACGACATGCGGCGGCTCACGCTCGGCCGCCAGGTTGATGGCGTCCTCGCCGTCGCTCGCTTCGATCACCTCGACGTCGCCGGGCCACAATTGCTCGACGGTCCGGCGCGCGAAGGTGCGGTGCAGCCCGTCATTCTCGGCGATCATCACAAGCATCACATGGCCTCCGACACGGCGAGCTCGCCGGGTATTGTTGCAGCCGCCGTCATGGCCAATTCTGGCAACGGCTGGCGGTCGATCTCGACGACGACACGCGTGCCGCCGCTCTTGCGGCTGGCCTGGCCGATTCTCAGCCGTGCCCCGATAAGGGCGGCCCGCGTGTGCATATGGCCGATGCCGCCATGGGCCGCCGGATCGATAGCGCCGCATCCCTGGCCGTCATCGGTGACGATGACCCGAAGCACGCTCGTTGTCGACGCCAGCAGCACATCGATGCGGTGCGGCGCGGCATGGCGAACGGCATTGTTGATCGCTTCCTGCACGATCCGGTAGAGCGCGGTGCGGACAGGCTCGGGCAGGCTGTCGGCACCGCCGTCGCTGGTATCGGCGATACGCACGGCGATCGGCGGCTTGGCTCTGGCGACGCTGCGGTTGAGGTGCGCCTCGACCGCATCCCGCAGGCCGAACAGTTCAAGCACGCTCGGCCGCATGTCGTCGACGATGTGGCGCAGTTCCGTCAGGCAACCGGCGACCTCCTGCTCGAGATCGGCAAGCTGCGCTGCCCGCGCCACGCCCTGGCCACGCAAGGCCGAAAGCTGGCGCGCGATCCGGGCGAGGTCGGCGAGCGTCTGGTCGTGCAGGTCCATGGCCATGCGCCGGCGTTCGCGCTCCATGCCTTCGGTCAATTGCGAGGCGCCGACCCGCAGCAGTTCGACGCGGTTGCGCGCCTCGCTCTCGGCCAGCATCGCACGGCGCGCCTCCTCGGTCTGGATCAGCGCGAAGATATAGGGCGCGATCAGATCCGCGCATTGCTGGGCAACGGCGACATCGGCAAGCGTGTAGCAATCGATCTCATGCCGGCTGATGTTGAGCGCGCCGATGATGCCGCCGCGTGCCCTGAGCGGCACGACGATGCGGCTGCGCAATCGGGCGGCGAAGATCGGCCCATCGATGGCGGTGGCGAAATGGAAGCGCTCGTCGCGCAGCGCATCATCGGCGAGCAGATAGGGCACCTCGCCCCACAGCACGGAGCGTATCGGGCTGACTTCGGTCGGCAGCGGATGCTGGGCAAGCTCGCTCCAGCTGGTGTGGAAGCCGGCTTCATAACAGGCGTGGCGGCGGCCGTCGTGCGACAGCACCGCCAGATCCATGTGGTCGTGCGGAATGAGCGAGCCGATCTCGATTGCTGTCGCGCGGAACGCCGTGCCGGGATCGATATGGCCGGCAAGCGCCCGCGAAATCGCCAACAGCCGGTCGATCAGGACCAGGGACACCTCCGGCATGGCTTTCACGATCCTCCCGTGCAGGGAAATAGTGGACGCATGCCGGCACCGCTGTCAACGACGGCTGGGCTGGCGGAGCCCGATCAACTTGCGGTGCGGTGATTGAAAAGGTTTCGCGTCCTGGTCTAGGGAGACGGGTCAGGAGACCGACACAGAATGCCAGTGACTTGGACGCCAACCATTGCTCCGGCGCCCCGGGAATTCCGGCACGATGGACGCCGAGCGCCACGAGTGGCGTCGAAACGTCACTTGGCCAGCCTCCCGCAGGGAAGCACGCTGATCTTCACTTTTTTCTGGCCCGGGACCGGCGATTGGGAGAATGTCGACTTCTCCGTCATATCGGGCGCCCAGGAATAGCCAGGCGATCCTTCCTCGATAAACCCCGCAAATCTCTTAGGAAACAGGGACGACACCATGCAGATCGGAATGATGGGACTGGGCCGGATGGGCGCCAACATGGTCCGGCGCCTGATGCGCGACGGCCATGAATGCGTCGTCTACGACATCAATCCCACCAGCGTCGCGGCTCTGGTGACCGACGGCGCGCTAGGGGCGGCCTCACTGGAAGAATTCGTCGGCAAGCTCGCCAAGCCGCGTTGTGTGTGGCTGATGCTGCCGGCGGCCATCACCGGCAGGATCATCGATCAGGTGGCGGCGCTGATGGAGCCCGGCGACATCCTCATCGACGGCGGCAATTCCTACTATCACGACGCCGTCGACCAGGCCGCGAAGCTGGCTGGCAAGGGTATCCATCTTGTCGATGTCGGCACCAGCGGCGGTGTCTGGGGACTGGAGCGTGGCTACTGCCTGATGATCGGCGGTCCCGATGTGGCGGTGCAACATCTCGATTCGGTCTTCGCCACGCTGGCGCCGGGCGCCGACGCCGGCTCCAATCCGCCCAAGGATGCCGGGACCGCGGCCTTTGGCTATCTGCATTGCGGACCGAGCGGCGCCGGCCACTTCGTCAAGATGGTGCACAACGGCATCGAATATGGCGTCATGGCCGCCTATGCCGAAGGCATGAACATCCTGAAGTCGGCCAATGCCGGCAAGCGGCAACGAACGGCGGACGCCGAGACCAGCCCGCTGGAAAACCCGCAATACTACCAGTTCGATATCGACCTTCCCCAGGTGGCCGAGGTCTGGCGGCATGGCAGCGTCATCGGCTCCTGGCTGCTCGACCTGACGGCCGGCGCATTGAAGAGCGATCCGGGCCTGGCGAATTTCGGCGGTCGCGTCTCGGATTCCGGCGAAGGCCGCTGGACGCTGAAGGCGGCGATCGACACCGGCGTGCCGGCGCCGGTTCTGTCCTCGGCCCTGTTCGACCGCTTCTCCTCACAAGGCGAATCCGAATTCGCCGACAAGCTGTTGTCCGCAATGCGCTATGCCTTTGGCGGCCATGTCGAAAAGGCCGGCAAGTGACGGCGGCGGGGGAGACACGCATGAGCCAGGAACGCTCCGACACGCTGGTGCTTTTTGGAGCGACCGGCGACCTTGCCCACAAGAAGATATTTCCAGCGCTTTATCAGATGGTCGCCAAGGGCACGCTCACCGAGCCGGTGATCGGCGTCGCCTTCGACGCCTGGGACATCAAGCAATTGCACGCCCGTGCCCGCGACGGCATCGTCAATGCGCTCGGCAAGATCGACGAGAAGGTGTTCGCACAGTTCGCCTCGCAACTGCGCTATGTCAGCGGCGACTACCGCGATGGAGCGACCTTCGAGAAGCTGAAAAGCGCGCTCGGCACGGCGCAGCGGCCGCTGCACTACATGGCGGTGCCGCCGACCATGTTCGAGATCGTCGTCCAGGGGCTGGAGCAATCGGGCACGGCCCAGGGCGCGCGGCTGATGGTGGAAAAGCCTTTCGGCCATGATCTGCAATCGGCACGCTGGCTGAACCGGGTTCTGCATCTGGTGTTCGACGAACAGTCGATCTTTCGCATCGACCACTATCTCGGCAAGGAAGCGATCCAGAACCTGCTCTATTTCCGCTTCGCCAATTCCTTCCTTGAGCCGATCTGGAACCGCAATTTCGTCGAGAGCGTGCAGATCACCATGGCCGAGGATTTCGGCGTCGAGGGTCGTGGTCGCTTCTATGACGATGTCGGCTGCATCAGGGACGTCATCGAGAACCATCTGCTCAACATCCTGTTGCTGCTTGCCATGGAGCCGCCCGTCGGCCGTTCCGCCGACGACCTGATCGACGAGAAGGTGCAGGTGCTGCGCGCCATCCGCACGCTGACCAGGGACGATGTCGTGCGCGGCCAGTTCACCGGCTATCTCACTGAACCGGGCGTGGCGCCGAACTCGCCGGTCGAGACCTTCGCGGCGGTGCGTTTCTTCGTCGACACCTGGCGCTGGCAGGACGTGCCGTTCTTCATCCGCGCCGGCAAGAACATGCCGGTGCATGTCACCGAAGTGGTGGTGCGGCTGAAGCGGCCGCCGCTCGACGTCTTCGACCCGATCAAGCCCGCTGACCAGAACTACGTCCGCTTCCGTATCGATCCGCAAGTGGTGATCGCCATCGGCGCCCAGCGCAAGGCGCCGGGCGACGACATGATCGGCGAGCAGGTTGAGTTGACGGCGCTCGACGACAGTAAGGGCGACATGCCGCCCTATGAGCGGTTGATCGGCGACGCCATGAACGGCAACGGTCAGTTGTTCACCCGCCAGGATGCCAGCGAACTGGCCTGGCGCATCGTCGGCCCGGTGCTTGGCGACACCACGCCACCGCATCTCTACGAGCCGGGCACATGGGGTCCCGCGGACGTCATGGCCGGGTTCGGGCCGCCCAACGGCTGGATCGATCCGGTAAAGTGAGAGGGTGACATGATGGCCAAGGCGGTGAAACAACCGGCATCGGGTCCTGAGAAGTCAGGCCCTGAAAAGATCGTGCTTTCGATCGATATTGGCGGCTCGCACGTCAAGATCCTCACCAAGCGCCGGCGGCGAGGAGCGCCGCGCCGGCTCCGGGCCGGACCTGACGCCTCGGCAGATGATCGATGCGGTCAAGAACTCGCCGGGGGCCTGTCCTATGACGTCATCTCGATGGGGCTATCCCGGGCCCGGTCGGCGAACGCGGCCTGGTAAAGCGCGGCAAGAAGAAATGGCGCCGATATGTCTTCGACGTCGTCGACCGGCTCCGTGCCGCGATGCAGCCTGACTATGCCGTCATTGGCGGCGGCAATGTCGACAAGCTCGATGAATTGCCCGCCGACTCCAGGCGCGGCGACAACACACGCGCCTTCGAGGGCGGATTTCGATTGTGGCGCGACAAGGCGCTGATAGTCTGATATTGTTATTGTTTAATATAGTTGTTCAAAATAACGTGTGATATGACGCCAAGTCATTGCATTGCGCAGATTCCCCGACTAGGAATTCCGCGCCACAACAACGCTGCCCGTCCCGTGGATGCACAAAGGACGCTTTAGCATTTTGATTTTGCGCATGATCCTTTCCGGGAATCGAATCCGATTTTCAGGTCATTCGCTTTAGACGGAGAGATAGAGTGACCGACGATAGCAACAGCGCCCGTAAAGACATCGACCTGCTCGAGCTTACCGCTCACATCGTGTCCGCTTACGTCGAGAAGAACCGCTTGCCCGCCTCCGGCTTGCCCGACCTCATCGCCAGCGTCAGCGCCTCGATAAGCGGGCTCGGCAAGCCGGTGGCCCCATTGGCTGCTCCGCTGGTCCCGGCGGTCAACCCCAAGAAGTCGGTGACGCCCGATTACATCATCTGCCTCGAAGACGGCAAGAAGTTCAAATCGCTGAAGCGTCACCTCGGCGTGCATTTCGGCCTGACGCCGGACGCCTACCGCGCCAAATGGGGCTTGCCGTCGGACTATCCGATGGTCGCCCCCAACTATGCCGCCTCGCGCTCGCTGCTGGCGAAATCGATCGGTCTCGGCCGCAAGGCCGCCCCCGTGAAGGCACCTGTCAAGGGCAGGAAGGCCAAGGTTTCAGCCTGAGGCATGTCCCCCAAGAGCATGCCCTCGGGCTTGACCGAGGGTGTCCAACGGTTTGGGACAACGACCTCCTGAGGCAAGGACCGAATTCGGCGCTGAGCCAATAGATTGATTGAAGCCTGCCGGCGAATCGCCTTGGCAGGCTTCATGTTTTTATGGCTTGGATGAACCGGACGGGTTCTTTGAGGGGGAAGTCATGAACTACACCCGGATGGTGATCGAGAAAGAGGCGCCGGAAGAGTACGGCTACGACCGTATCCGCTACAATCTCTCCGAAAGTTCGATCGCCGACCAGAAGCTCTCCGACATCGGCCTGTCGCTGCCTGATCTCACGCTTTTCTATGGTGAGCATCGCGGCGACAAGGAGCTGCGCGCGCTGATTGCGGCGCAGGACGCCGGCATCTCGCCTGATGATGTCCTGGTCACCGCCGGTGCCGCAGGCGCGCTGTTCATCATCTCGACCTCGCTTCTGTCGGCGAACGACCATCTCGTCGTCATCAGGCCCAACTACGCCACCAACATCGAAACCCCAAGGGCGATCGGCTGCGCCATCGGCTTTGTCGACCTGGCCTTCGAGGAAGACTTCGCCATCGATGTCGAGCGCGTCAAGGCGGCGATGCAGCCGAACACCAGGCTGATCAGCGTCACCTGCCCGCACAATCCGACCGGCACGATGATGAGCCGGACCGATCTCGATGCGCTGGTGGCGCTCGCCGAAAGCAGCAACTGCCATCTGCTGGTCGACGAGACCTACCGCGACCTCTCCTATGGCAAGCGGCTGCCGTCGGCGGCATCGCTGAGCCGGAAGGCGATCAGCGTCTCGTCACTGTCCAAGTCCTTCGGCATTCCCGGCATCCGCATCGGCTGGCTGATCACCAGGGATGCGGAGCTTCAGGAAAAGTTCCTCGCCGCCAAGGAGCAGATCGGCATCTGCGGCAGCGTCATCGACGAAGGCATCGCACGCGGCGTGCTTGAGCGCCGGGATATCTTCCTGGCGACGCTGCTGCCCGAAATGGCGAAGCGCCGCGACATCGTCCAGGCCTGGATCGACCGCGAGCCACTGGTAGACTGGGTGCGGCCCGAAGGTGGTGTCGTCGGTTTCCCCCGCCTGAATGTCGATCGCGGTTTCGACCTCGACCGGTTCTATGTAAACCTGCTCGAGAACCACGGCACGTATGTCGGGCCCGGCCACTGGTTCGAGATGGAGAAGCGCTTCTTCCGCGTCGGCTTTGGCTGGCCGACGGAAGCCGAACTACGCGGCGGCCTCGACGCAATCTCCGCCGCGCTGAAGCAGTAAGCTCCCCATGCGATCGATGGATCAGGTTGAAAATTCCTTGATCCAGCACCGATTTTAACGCATATCCGCATCGAATCTGGACAAACAGTTCCGCCAGCCGGACCAGCGCCCATCGTGGAAGTGCCCCCGCCACGATGCGAAAGCTAACAAGTGTTGGAGCGTATTTTGTGCGTCCAATTGGACGCACGTCGCTCCAATGCCATCGCAACGGGCCTCTTAAATCCATGACAACCGAACAGATATTGCCCGACCAGCGCTATGCCGCGTTCCGCCATCGCTCCTTCCTGAGCTATTGGGCGGCGCGTTTCCTCACCACCTTCGCCACCATGATCGTGTCCGTCGCTGTCGGCTGGCAGATGTACGACCTGACCCGGAACCCGCTCGATCTCGGCCTGGTCGGCATCGTCCAGTTCCTGCCTTCGCTGCTGCTGGTGCTGGTCACCGGCGTCGTCGCCGACCGCTTCGGGCGGCGGCTGATCATGGCGCTGGCGGTGGTGCTGGAAGCGATCTGCGCGCTGACGCTGCTGCTTCTGACGCTGCGCGGCGTCAGCGGGCCGCTGCCGATCTTCGCCGTACTTGCCATGTTTGGCGTCGCCCGCGCCTTCTTCGGTCCGGCCTCCGCCTCGCTGTTCGCCAATCTGGTGCCGCCTGAGGATTTCGCCAATGCCATCGCCTGGAATTCATCGGCCTGGCAGACGGCGACCATCGTCGGACCGGTTGCTGGCGGCCTGCTCTACGGCGTGTCGCCGGAAGTGGCCTACGGCACGGCCGCCGTCCTGATGCTCGTGTCCGGGCTGCTGATCTTCACCATCCCGAAGCCGTCGCAACGCACGGAGACCGAAAAGCCGACGATGCAGAACCTTTTCGGGGGATTCAGCTACATCTGGAGCGAGAAGATCGTGCTGGGCGCCATCTCGCTCGATCTGTTCGCCGTGCTCCTGTCCGGCGCCTCGGCGCTGCTGCCTGTCTACGCGCGCGACATCCTCCAGCTCGGCCCCTGGGGTCTCGGCCTTCTGCGCTCGGCACCGGGCGTCGGCGCCATCTGCGTCGCCATCTGGCTGGCCGGCCATCCGATCCGCAACCACGCCGGCATGATCATGCTCGGCTTTGTCGCCGCGTTCGGCGCCTTTACCGTGCTGTTCGGCCTGTCGACCATCACCTGGCTGTCGATCGTCGCCCTCGCCTTCCTTGGCGCCACCGACATGTTCAGCGTTTACATCCGGGAGACCCTGATCCAGCTGTGGACGCCCGACCATGTGCGTGGTCGCGTCAACGCCGTCAACCAGGTCTTCGTCGGCGCTTCTAACGAACTGGGCGAATTCCGCGCCGGCACGATGGCGGCACTGATCGGCACGGTACCGGCTGTCGTGGTCGGCGGCGTCGGTGCGATCGCCGTCGCCGGATTGTGGGTGGTGTTGTTCCCTCAACTACGCAGGGTGCGCCATCTCAGCGGGCGCAATTGACCCGCCTTATCGAGCGGCCGGCTTGCCGAAAATCAGCCGCAGGAACTCGTCCAGCCATCGCTTGAGATGCATGTCCCAGATCAGCCGGCCGCCGAGATGATCGCGGCCGGGCTGCGCGCCCGGCAGCTCGAAGCGATGCGCGCCGCGCACCACCCAGCGCTGCATCATCACCCTGGTCAGCTCGCCATGGAACTGGATGCCCCAGGCATTGTCGCCATAGCGGAAGGCCTGGTTGGGATAGGTCTCGGCCGTCGCCAGCAGCGTCGCGTCCCTGGGCAGCGAAAAGCCCTCACGGTGAAACTGATAGACCATCTCCGGCCAATGCATCAGCTCCCTGCCGGCTTCGGTCGCCTTCAGCGGGTACCATCCGATCTCGACCAGCCCTTCGCCGTGACCCTCGACCTTGCCGCCGAGATGGTTGACCAGCATCTGCGCGCCAAGGCAGATGCCGAGGCACGGCCGGTTCTCCCTCAGCGGTATTTCCAGCCAACTGGTCTCGCGGCGGACGAATTCATCCTCGTCATTGGCACTCATAGGCCCGCCGAACACCACCGTGCCGGCGTGACCATCCAGCGTATCCGGCAAAGTGTCGCCCAGCGGCGGACGTCGGACGTCGAGGTCAAAACCCTCTTCCAAAAGCATGTGGCCGACGCGTCCGGGGCTCGAATTCTCCTGATGCAGCACGATCAGGATCTTTGGCTTCGAACTCGTTTGGCGCGGCATGGGAAGGCGAAAACCTATTCGTCGCTTGATGTTCCGGTGGCGCCAGGTGCAAGTGCGGCCGCCTTGCGGCGCGCCTCGACACGGTCGCGGCGTTCGACGCCGATCAGCTCGGCGACGCGCCAGACCGTGTTGTCCTCCAGTTCGTGCAACTCGCCATCGGCATAGACGATCTCCCACATCAGGCCGATGAAAGCCTTGCGCGCATCGGCATCGAGATGGCGCTTCAAGACACTGGTGAAGGCATAGAGATCGATCGCCTCATTGTCGGCCCGCTCACCGGCGGCGACAAGCGCTTCGAGTTCGGCGCCGCTGATCGAATAGCTCTGCGCCAGCACCGCCTTGAACCGCTCCCATTCGACATCCTGGCGCACGCCATCGGCGTTCATCACATGGTAGAGAAGCGCCGATGCAGCGATGCGCGGATCGTCCGTGCTGGCCTGCGCGGTAGTGCCGGCCGGCAAATCCCTGAGAAATGACAGAACGCGTTCAAACATAGATCCATTCCTCAGAGCATGATGCCGAAAAGTGTGAAGCGGTTTTCTCGGACAAACGGGACCCGTTTGTCCAGACATCATGCTCTATCTTCTTGAGTCAGAGGGGGGCTTGACGGCCGGCCCAATTCAAAACAACCGAAACCGGCGCGACGATTTTTCCGCTTCCTCGTCCGGATCGACGCCGGGATCGTCCGGCAGCCGCGCATGCTCCTCGGCCGGATCGACGCCCTCGGCATCGGTCGGCACCGCGGCGAAGGCCGCCGCCGTGATCGGCCTGACATGATCCTCGTGGCTCTCGGCGTCCTTGCCCGCCACCTCGCCCTGACCGGCGTCATCGATCACCTCGACCGGCCTTTTTTCACTCGTCGGCGTTGCCAGTGCTTCAATGACCGGCACCGCGCTGGCTGGTGCATCCTCATGGCTGTCGATCAGCTGGCCGAGCCGCTCCATCGGCGCGCGCCACTCGAAGGCGTCGAGCCGACCGGTGATCGGCGATACCGGCGCCCAGCGCTCGGACACCACGCCGTCGGCGACCCAGGCCGGATCGCGCGGGGCCCGCACCGCCCTCGACAGCAGCTGCCGCACCTTACCCTGGTCGCCGGTCTCGGCCTCCTCGATGTCGGCGAGCAGCAGATAGGCGCCCTCGCGGCGGTCCATCCTGATCGCGGCCTCCGCCTCGCGGCGGGCGGTTGAGAAGTCCTGCGCGTCGAGTGCGGCGCGCGCCACTGTCATCGATGATTCGGCGTGGTTCTTCTTCATCTCCTGCAGCTTCTTCGCCCGGTTGAGGCGGTCGAGCACGGCGTCACCAGGCCTTGCGTGGGTATAGAGCTCGGCGATCTCCGGCTGCGGCTCGGCCTTCCACGCCGCCTCGAGGATCTTTGAGCCCTTGCGCACGTCGTTCTGCTTGAACAACGCCGCAGCGGCGGCAACGGCGGCGGGCGCGAAGTCTGGCCGCAGCCGGTTGGCCTCGATCGCCGCGGTTCTGGCGGCGGTGGGATCGGTGTCGGCGAGCGCCTGCGCCTTGGCGGTCAACAGCACGGCGCGGCGGCGGTTGGCGGCTTCGCGCTCGATCTGGCGTGTCGCCTTCTGCGCGTCGACCAGTTTCAAGGCACCGTCCCAGTCACCGCGCGCCGCCAGCTCTTCAAGCGTCGATTCGGCGGCCCAGGCCAGCTGCGGCGCCATTACCGCGGCGCGGCCGGCATAGTGCCTGGCGGCGTTGCGATCACCGAGCCGTTCGGCTTCGAGATAGAGCCCGCGCAAGCCGAGCAACCGCATTTCGGGATCGTCGAGCATGCTCTCGAATTTTTGCCGCGCGCCCTCGTGATCGCCCTCGAGCAGCGACGCCTGCGCCTCCAGCAGATGGATCAGCGGCTCCTGGTCGGAACGGATCAGCTTGGCCGCTTCCTTGGTCTTCTTGCGGGCCAGCGCGCCGTCACCGGCGCCAGCGGCGATCATGCCGGTCGACAGCGCCTGATAGCCGCGGTCGCGGCGGCGGACACGGAAATAACGCGAGATGGTGTAGGGGCTGTTCCACAGCGACTTGAGCAGCCACCACAGGATCATCACCGCGGCGACGACGGCAACGACGGCCACCGCCGCCACCATCAGGCTGACCTGGTATTGATAGCCGCTGAAGGTGATGACCATGTCGCCCGGCCGGTCGGCCAGCCAGGCAAAGCCCAGTCCGAGCGCGAAGACGACGACGAGGAAGGCGAGCAGGCGGATCATCGTGTTGCCCTCATGCCTTCATCGCGCCCGAAATCAGCGCGTCGACCTGGGTTTCGATCTCGACGCGCGCTTTCAGTTTGCCGGCAAAGTCGGCGCCTGCAGCCTTGGCGGCTTGCGGCAGCGTGTCGTATTCAGTGAGTGCCTTGACGTAGTCACCCTGTTTGACCGCCGCCTCCATACGCGCGACGATTTCGGGCACCCCAGCACCTTCGACAGCGCCGATTGGCCTGACCTTGACCAGCGATTCGGCGCTCGACAAAAGGTTCTGCAGGAAGCCGGCACTCTCATCGACAGGGGTCGCCGCGCCGACCATGTCATTGGCGGCGGCATCCGCTTGCGATGCGATCTCGGCGCGGGTCGGAACGCCCTTTTCGGCGTAGGGGCGCAAGGTCGCAAGCTGCGGCGCGTCTGGAGAAATCGCGGCAAAGGTTTCGAGTTCGGCCGAGAACGGCGCGCCACGGTCAAGCGCTGCCTTGAGCGCCGACGCGGCGATGGCGAGCGCGATCTTCGGCTGTCCTGCCGCCGCCTCGACCTTGCCGGCCAGCTGCGACACCGACTGCTCCAGTGCGGTCAGCCGGCCATCCTGCGCCGTCGTCGCCTCGCCGGCGGATTTCACCTGCGCGTCGAGACCAGCCAGTTTTTCGTTGAGCGGGCCGAGATCGACCGGCGCCGTGCCGCCTGTCTTACCAAGGGCCGCGACCGCCGTTTCGATCTGCTTGATCTTGTCCCCCAGTGCGGCGAGCCCGGCGGTGTCGCCTGCTCCACCTTTTTCGACCGCCGATTTCAGCGCCGCCACATCGGCCTTGACCTGCTCCAGGCCCGAGGACAGCCCGACCACCTTGGCCGCCGCATCGCTGTTGCCGCCAGCTTCCTTCAAACCGGCGATTTCGCTCTTCAGCGAAGCGATCTCGCCATTGACGCCCTCGAGCGAGACACTGGAGCCCGAGCCCGGCGCGCCGAGCAGGCCTGCAAATTGCAGCCCGCCGGCGCCAACCAGCGCGATGACGCCGCCGAGCAGGCCGGCGGCGATGCCGTTGAAGCCGCCACGCTTTGCCGGGGGCGGCGCCGTTCTCTCGTCCCGTGTCTCGGTTTTGGCTTTGTCGCCGCCGGTCCGTGGGGGCTTCGCCGATGCGTCCTCGAAATTGTAGTCGTAAGCTTTGGTTTTGTCGGCCGGCACGTCGGACGACCCGGGATCGTCGGACGATCCGGGATAGGGGAGCTCAGCCTCGCTGCCGCCCTTGCCCGCCGCCACTGGCTGCTCCGATTCGGCCTTGGCATCGGCATGCTCCCAGGGCTCGAGGTCGGTCTGGTCGGCATGCACCGGCTCTTCGGGAAGCTCAGCCTGCGAAGCGTTCTCTGCTTCCTCAGCCTTCGCCTCGTCTGTCTGAGCCCTGGCCGCGCCCTCATCGGCGACGCGTGAAACGGCGCCCGGCTCCAGATCGATGGTCACCGGCTCGCGGCGGCTTTTCGAGTGTCGCACCTTCGGCGTCTTGACCATGCCTGGCTCCGCACAATTCGCTTCGTCTCAACGCCTTGCGGCGCATGATGGTTCAGAAAGGGTCTAGCACATCACCAAGCGGTGAAAAGGGGCGGTGTGATGACGCGGCTCAGAGCCGCGCCTGCAAAAGTGCCAGCAGCGCTTCCTCGTCAGGCTGCGCGGCAATGCGGAGCCTTTCACGGGCGGTATCGCCGAAGGCTGCCGCGATACGCGCCGAAAGCGCGAAAAACCATGTCTTTTCAAACAGCCCCTGCAGAGCAGGCCGCCTGGCCAAAACCTGTAGCGCGGCGGCCGCTTTGGCCGAATAGAACAGCACCGCATCGACAGGTTCGCCCGACAACAGCGCAACAATGGCCTCGTCCGAATAACTCACCGCGAATGTGTCATATGTCTCGACGGCACGGACCCGGACGCCCGCCGTCTCCAACCCCCGTTCGAATGCGGGAAACCGCACGCGTCCACAGAGATAGACGATCGTCTTGCCCGAGTGATCCGCGGCAAGACTCTCGGCAAGCGCTTCGGCATTGCCCGGGCCTTCGCTGACCGACAAAAACCCTGCTTCGCGCGCGGCTTGCGCCGTCCTTTCGCCGACGGCATGGCAAGGCAACGCTGTGAGTACCGCTATCAGCTCTTTTGGGGCATGGCGCACGGCATTGGCGCTGGTGATGGCCACGGCGACGGCATCGTGTGGAACCACTCCGCCATCGACCGGCAGCGCCACCGTTTCGGTCAGGGGCAAAAGGATCGGCTGGAATCCTGTCTTCTCAAGCTGCCGCGCTGTGCGCGAGGCGCCGGGTTCCGGTCTCGTCACCAGGATGCGAAGCATTTCAGAGCCAGCCGTCGAAGAACTTTTCGCCGGCCTTGGCCCGTACTGTCCGGGCTGCTTCGGCACCGACACGGGCGGCATCCCGCGCCGGTCCCTGCAGCTCGACAGTGTGCGATTGCACGCCGTCGGGCGAGATGATCAGTCCGGCGAACGACAGTTTTCCGGCCTCGATCGCCGCGTAGCCGGCGATCGGCGTGCGGCACGAACCATCAAGCGCCGCCAGGAAGGCGCGCTCGCAGGCCAGCGCCTGGCCGGTCGGAACATCATGGATGGCCGCCAGCATCTTTTCGACGTCGCGGTCGCCGATACGAGTTTCGATGCAGATCGCGCCTTGGCCCGGCGCCGGCGGAAAGATGTCGAGCGGCATCAGGTCGGTGACGACATGCTCGAGCCCAAGCCGCTTCAACCCCGCATAGGCGAGAATGGTGCCAGCGGCGACGCCTTCGTCGAGCTTGCGCAGCCGCGTCTGCACATTGCCGCGGAACATCACCACGTCGAGATCGGGCCGCATGCGGCGGATCAGCGCCTGCCGCCGCAGCGACGACGAGCCGACTTTCGCTCCCTGCGGCAGTTCGGCGATCGTCTTAGCGGCCTTGCCGACAAAGGCATCGCGGGCGTCCTCGCGCGGCAGGAAGGCCGAGAGTTCGAGACCGTCGGGCAGTTGCGTCGGCATGTCCTTCGACGAATGCACGGCGATGTCGATCCGGCCCGCCAGCAGCGCCTCCTCGATCTCCTTGGTGAACAAGCCCTTGCCGCCGGCTTCCGACAGCGGCCGGTCCTGGATGCGGTCACCGGTGGTCGAAATGACGACGACCTCGAGCGCTTCCGCAGGCATGCCGTGCGCGGCCATCAACCGCGCCTGCGTTTCATGCGCCTGTGCCAGCGCCAGCGGGCTGCCCCGTGTTCCGATTCTCAAGATTGTTTGCATGGCGCGCGGTCCGTGATAACCCCCGGCAAGCGAGGCTTTTCCGGGCTTCTCCTAACGGGGAAAGCCTCATGATACAATCTTTAGGGACAGCGACGAATTGATCCGCGTTCTGGGCATTGAGACGAGTTGTGACGAGACCGCCGCCAGTGTCGTGGTGCTGGACGGCGATGCCGCGCCAAAAATCCTGTCCAACATCGTGCTCAGCCAGATCGAGGAACATGCCGCATTCGGCGGCGTCGTGCCGGAGATCGCGGCACGCGCCCATGTCGAGGCGCTGGATGGCATTATCGAGGCAGCGCTTGCCGATTCGGGCGTGGCGCTGGCCGATATCGATGCGATTGCCGCCACCGCCGGTCCCGGTCTGGTCGGCGGGCTGATCGTCGGGCTGATGACGGCCAAGGCGATTGCCGCGGCCGCGAACAAGCCGCTGATCGCCATCAACCACCTCGAAGGCCATGCCTTGACGGCACGGCTGACCGACGGGCTCGATTTCCCCTATCTGCTGCTGCTCGTTTCCGGCGGCCACACGCAGATCCTCGCCGTGCGCGGCGTCGGCGACTATCAGCGCTGGGCAACCACCATCGACGACGCGCTCGGCGAGGCCTTCGACAAGACGGCCAAGATGCTCGACCTGCCCTATCCCGGCGGACCGAATGTCGAGAAGGCGGCGCAGGCCGGCAACGCATCGCGCTTTGCCTTTCCACGTCCGATGAAGGGCTCGGCCCAGCCCGACTTCTCCTTCTCCGGCCTGAAAACCGCCGTGCGCCAGGCGGCGACCGCCATTGCGCCCTTGAGCGACCAGGACGTCGCCGACATCTGCGCCTCGTTCCAGGCGGCCGTCGCCGACGCGCTGGCTGACCGCGTTTCTCGCGCGCTGACGCGCTTTCGGGAGACTTTTCCCGCCACCAGGACACCAGCGCTGGTCGTCGCCGGCGGCGTCGCCGCCAACCACACGATCAAGGCGATGCTGGAGCGGCAGTGCGCCGAGTCCGGCTTCACCTTCATCGCACCGCCGCTAAAACTTTGCACCGACAATGCGGCGATGATCGCCTGGGCCGGCATCGAGCGGCTGCGTGAAGGCATGGCGCAGGAGAACGGCTTCGATTTCGTGCCGCGCTCGCGCTGGCCGCTGGACAGCATCTCGACCCCGATGGTCGGCTCCGGCCGGCGCGGAGCAAAGGCATGAACGAGGGTGCAATGAGCGGCAACGACACAGCGCCAACCGGCTGGCGCGTTGCCGTGCTCGGCGGCGGGGCCTGGGGCACTGCCTTGGCGCTGGCCATGCTTCGCGCCGGCCATTTCGTCCGCCTTTACGCGCGCGACCCAGAGACCGTCGCCGCGATCGACCGCGGCGAAAATCCACGCTATCTGCCGGGCATTACGCTCCAGGTCGGCATCGTGGCGACGAACAACATCCAAGCCGCGCTCGACGGTGCCGATTGTGTGCTGGCGGTGACGCCGGCGCAGTCGCTGCGGGCCACCCTGGCCGCCGCGAAGGACCATATACCGGCCGGTATCCCGCTCGTTCTCTGTGCCAAGGGCATCGAAAGCGATACCGGCGCCTTGCTGTCGGCGATTGTCGAAGAAATCCTACCGCAAAACCCGGTCGCCGCTCTGTCGGGTCCAAGCTTCGCCACCGATGTTGCGCGCGGTCTACCGACGGCCGTCGTGGTCGCCGCCCGCGACGAGGCCTTGGCCGCCGAACTCGCCGCCCGCTTTTCCGCCGAGAACCTGCGCTGTTATTCGAGCGACGACCTGACCGGCGTCGAGATCGGCGGCGCCTTGAAGAACGTCTTCGCCATTGCCGCGGGTGCCGTCACCGGCGCCGGTCTCGGCGCCAGCGCCCAGGCCGCCATGGTGACGCGCGGCTTTGTCGAGCTGCGCCGCATCGGTGCCGCCTTCGGCGCCAGGCCCGAGACCTTGATGGGGCTTTCCGGCCTTGGCGACCTGTTGCTGACCTGCTCGTCGACCCAGTCGCGCAATTTCGCCTATGGGCTGGCGCTCGGACAAGGCAAGGAGCTTTCCGGATTGCCGCTGGCCGAGGGCGTGCCGACGGCGGCGATCGCTGCCCGCATCGCCACCGAGCGCAACATCGACGCGCCGATCATTGCCGCCGTCGCCGCCATACTGGACGGCACCATCACCATCCGGCAGGCTGTGACGGCCTTGATGACCCGGCCGCTGAAGACCGAAACCAACGATTGATCCCCACGATTTTGATCGAACGACCAGGAGAGAGACCATGCTGTTTGCTGTGATTTGCAAGGACAAGCCGGGAAGCGTGCAGGTGCGTCTCGACACGCGGCCGGAGCATATCGCCTTCCTGGAAGAACTGAACGGCGACAAGAAGCTGGCTTTCGCCGGTCCGTTCCTTGACGCCGAAGGCAAGCCCAACGGCAGCCTCGTCGTCGTCGAGGCGCCCGACATGGCGGGTGCGCAGACCTTGTCGGCCGCCGACCCGTACGCGAAGGCCGGCCTGTTCGAGAGCGTCGAAATCCGCCCGTGGAACTGGACGTTCAACAAGCCGGCGGCTACTTAACTCCCGGTCGCCGGTGGATGACCCGCAAGGAGGAGCAAAGACATGAACTACTGGTTGTTCAAATCCGAACCTTCGGTCTTCTCCTTCGAGGCGCTGAAGGCCAAGGGAAAGGCCGGCACGCAATGGGATGGCGTGCGCAACTACGCCGCGCGCAACAACATGAAGGCGATGCGGATCGGCGACCTCGGCTTCTTCTATCATTCCAACGAGGGGCTGAACGTGGTCGGCATCGCCGAGGTCTGCGCGCTGGCCCATCCCGACACCACGTCGGATGACCCACGTTGGGAATGCGTCGACATCCGCGCCGTCCAGGATGTGCCCAACCCGCCAACGCTGGAAGAGGTCAAGGCCAATCCAAAACTTGCCGACATGGCGCTGGTGCGGCTCGGACGGCTTTCCGTGCAGCCGGTGACGCCGGCCGAATGGAAGGAAGTCTGCCGCATGGGCGGCCTGACGCCTGCTCCGTGACGGCGCTGACGCCGAACAGCGCCAAACAATTCATCCTCGACAACACGGCGCTGATCGCGCCGCCGCATGTGCCGGAAATACTGCTTCATCTTGCCGACGAGGCGCATGATCTGTGGCAGCGGACCGAGGATGAGCTGGTCGAGATCGGCCTGCCGCCGCCCTTCTGGGCGTTTGCCTGGGCCGGCGGCCAGGGCCTTGCCCGCTATGTCCTGGACAATCCCGGCACGGTGCGAGGCAAGCGCGTCCTCGACTTCGCCTCCGGCTCCGGCCTTGTCGCCATTGCCGCGGCCAAGGCAGGTGCTGCCAAGGTGATCGCCACCGACATCGATCCGTTCTGCGCGACCGCGATCCGGCTGAATGGCGAGGCCAATGATGTCTTGATCGAATTCCTCGGCACGGACTGCATCGGCACCGATGCGGGTTGGGACGTGATCCTGGCCGGCGACGTTTTCTACGACAAATCCTTCGCCGACCGGCTGATGCCGTGGTTCTCAACCCTGAAGGCGCGCGGCGCCGAGATACTCGTCGGCGACCCCGGCCGGTCGTATATGCCGAAGTCCGGGCTGGAACCCCTTGCGATCTATGAGGTGGCCGTCACGCGGGCATTGGAGGATTCGCTGGTCAAGCGCACGACGGTCTGGCGGTTTGCTTGACGCCATCGCCGAACAGGCGTTCCATCACATCCGCATCTGGAGGGGGAAGCTCATGGATTTTTCAGCAGTGAACTGGCTGGCGGTGATCGCCGCCGCTGTCTTGGCATGGCTGTTCGGCGCCGCCTGGTACATGGGCCTGAGCAAGCCGTGGCTGAAAGCCGCCAAGCTTGATCCGGCCACGATGAAAAAAACGCCGCTGCCCTTCGTCATCAGCTTCATCGCCGAACTGGTCATGGCCTACATTATGGCCCTAGTCGTCGGCGCGATGACCGGCGGCGAGCCGACATTGCTCGCCGGGCTGGTCTTCGGCTTCGTGCTTTGGCTTGGCTTCGTCGCCACGACGCTCTCGGTCAACCATCGCTACGAGAATTTCGGCTGGGACCTGACCCTCATCGACGGCGGCCACTGGCTCGGTGTGCTGCTGATCATCGGCGCCGTGATCGGCTGGTTCGGCGCTGCGGCAAGCTGACGCCACGACCTTCAGGTCCGCGTCTTGGCGACTTCCTCGAGAATCCATTCGCGAAAGGCGATGATACGCGGATCATCGGCGGTACTCTCGGGATAGACCAGGAAATAGGCGAACTCGGGTGCCACCCGCAGGCCGAGTTCAAAAGGCTGCACCAGCCTTCCCTGGGAAAGGTCGTTCGCCACCATGGCGAAATCGGCGAGTGCGACGGCATTGCCGTCGAGCGCTGCCTGGACGGCATCGGTGGAGTTTTTGAACACCACGGTCCGGCTGTCATCGAAATCGCTGATGCCTGCCGCCGCCATCCACATGCGCCAGTTCGGCCATGTCACGCCTTGTCGCGACCATTCGATATGGGCAAGCGTGTGATTGAAAAGATCGCGCGGCTCGCGCAACGGCGGACCGGAAGTCAACAGGCTCGGGCTGCATACCGGAATGAGGATGTTGTCGAAGAGCCGGTGGGCGCGAAGGCCCGGGTATTTTCCGGCGCCAAAACGGATGCCGACATCGATGTCGTCGAGTTCGAAATCCCGCACTTCATAGGCGATGTCGAATCTCAGCTCGATATGGGGCTGATGCTTGCGAAAATCGTCGACGCGCCGCATCAGCCATTTTGACGCGAACTGTGCATCAAGAGTCACTTTCAGCAGCGCGGTGCCGCGCGTCAGCTTTTGCGCCCGTGAAACGGCGCGGCCAAGCAGGTCGAGCGCATCGTTCGAGGCCTCGAACAGCACCGTGCCCGCCTCGGTCAGCCGGATGGTGCGGCTGGTGCGCGTAAACAGCACCAGCCCGAGCTGATCCTCGATTTCCTTGATCTGGTGGCTGACGGCGGCCGGCGTCAGGCCCAGCTCATCGGCGGCACGGGTGAAATTGAGGTGCCGGGCCGCTGCTTCCAGCGTCCTCAAGGCGCGAGTTCCGGGCAGCAGGCGAGCCATGGTATCCTCAAAGAAAACTTGATGATCAAGAGAAAACTACTCGTTTCTCATAGCGATTTCAATCTGGCATGATCCAGCCATCGAGGCATCATCAAGCCGGATTTGATATCCGGAGAGAACGGATCACATCATGTCCATCATCGTTTTGAATTCATCGACACCCCGTCCGGCCTGGCTGATCGAGGCCCTTGACTGGCTGCGCCACGCCCGGATCGCGATCAATCTCCCACGCCAGAACGTCGAAGACCTGTCGGATCGGCAACTGCGCGACATTGGCGCAAGGCGCAAGGACATCGCACGTGCCATGGACCGCGAGATGGGCCGCCTCGGCCTTCTCGACATCGGCTGGCAGCAGCCGCGAAGGTCAGGGAATAGGCAGTAGGCAGTAGGCAGTAGGGAAAATTAAGTCAGCGCAGACGGGGTAGCCCCTACTCCCTACTCCCTACTCCCTACTCCCTACCTCACCACCCTCACCACCGTCCGATCCGACAGCAGCGGCAGAAGCCGCGCCATCGTTCGAGCCGTCACGGCCACACAGCCTTGCGTCGGCGTGAAGCCGGGGCGCGCCAGATGGAAAAAGATGGCGCTGCCGCGACCGCGCCTGCGTGGCGCCAGGTTCCAGTCGAGCACCAGGCAGGCGTCATAGAGCCGGTCGTCGCGCCGCATGCGTTCGTGGCTGGCGCCGTAGGGAATCTTGACCGGCCTGTTATAGTTGCGGTCGTCAGGCACTTCGCACCAGCCCAGATCAGGCCCGATCGCCGTCATCGCCAGACGGGTCTTGCGGCCGCCGGAGAACTGATCTCCCCGGAAATATCCCGATAGGATCCGCATCGAGGCCAGCGGCGTCGCGCCGTCGCCTTCGCGCTTGTCGGCCGAGATACCGCCCCGCCCCAGCGCGCAGGCAAACACCGTTTTTCCGGCCTGCAGCAGGCCCTGGCTTGGATGGCCGGGCCTGGCGCGCACGGTGAGCACGCGCAGCCCTTTTCGCAAAATTGCGCCGGCTGCATTGCGATCGTGTTTTTTCTTGTATGATCGTGCCACGGAACAAATCACTGTGATCGGCTGTTGTGCCGGTCAGCTTCCGCATAAACAGGCAGCGGTCAACTGAATTTTCTTTTCAAAACAACGGATTGATCCATGACTTCACGCACCATTCTGATCGTCGACGACGATGACGACTTGCGCGCCACACTGGTCGAGCAATTGTCCCTTTACGAGGAATTCGACGTGCTGCAGGAATCGACGGCGGCAAAAGGTGTCGCCGCCGCGCGCGGCGGCCTCATCGATCTGCTCATCATGGATGTCGGGCTGCCCGACATGGATGGCCGCGAAGCGGTGAAGATCCTGCGCAAGGGCGGCTACAAGGCGCCCATCATCATGCTCACCGGCCACGATACCGATTCGGATACGATTCTTGGTCTTGAAGCCGGCGCCAACGACTATGTGACGAAGCCGTTCCGCTTCGCCGTGCTGCTCGCCCGCATCCGCGC
Source organism: Mesorhizobium sp. M1338 (assembly GCF_040318045.1). Taxonomy (NCBI): domain Bacteria; kingdom Pseudomonadati; phylum Pseudomonadota; class Alphaproteobacteria; order Hyphomicrobiales; family Phyllobacteriaceae; genus Mesorhizobium; species Mesorhizobium sp. M1338. The sequence continues at coordinate 46,276 of NZ_JAMYLL010000007.1, forward strand.
GCAATTGCGCCAGCATGAGCAGAGCGAGGACGCCACCTTCTCGGTTGGGCCCTACACCTTCAAGCCCAGCCAGAAACTGCTGATCGACCCGCGCGGCGCCAAGGTGCGACTGACGGAGAAGGAGGCCTCGATCATCAAATATCTCTATCGCGCCGACCAGAAGGTGGTGACGCGCGACGTGCTGCTCGAGGAAGTGTGGGGCTACAATTCCGGCGTCACCACGCACACGCTGGAGACCCATGTCTACCGGCTGCGTCAGAAGATCGAGCGCGATCCTTCCAATGCTGAAATTCTTGTGACAGAAAGCGGTGGCTACAAGCTGGTTCCTTAAACATTTCATTATCCAATGAGCGGCCGGGGCGGGGCCGCTTTCGGGTACGATCCAGTTGGAGGGGGTTTCTGGATCTGCCCGCAAAGGAGGGATTGGACTGACCGTTCGGGGACACAGCTAGATGGCGCTGGATGACGACATCCGCATCCTGTCCGCCGTGAGGCTCTTCGAGGGCTTCACGCAGGAACAATTGCGCCTGCTCGCCTTTGGCGCCGAGAACACCCGGCTGGGTGCCAACCACAAGCTTTACCGCGAGGAGGACGAGGCCGATTCGGCCTATATCGTGGTCAGCGGCCGCATCGTGCTCTATCGGGAGCATGATGGCGAACGCATCCCGATAGGCACGGCGGGCCCCGGCACGATCCTGAGCGAACTGGCATTGATCGCCGACACCAACCGGCTGACCAGCGCGTCGGCCGAAATCGATTCGGAAGTGATACGGCTCAGCCGCAAGATGTTCCGCCGTATCCTGGAGGAATACCCGGAAGTGGCTGTGCAGTTGCACCAGCGCATCCTGGAGGATTTCCAGGCGATGATCCGCCGCATCGAAAAGCTGGCGCCGCGCTTCTCCGGCTGAGGCGGAGGCGCAGATAGACTTCCAGCTTTTACGCGCTACCGAAAATGACCTGCTGTTCATGGCGACGGAACGGGGCGAGGCTCATAATGCCTTTGTCAGCCACTGGGGCGAGTGGGAGAAAAGCCGACAGTTCGGTCATCCCGCTACCCGGACCCGAGGACCGAGGTTCCGTTGACAGGCCAGAGGTGAAATCCTACAGAACCCCTCGAAGGCGGGCGGCTTAACAGGCACCGCCACCACCAGGCTCCCGGGGGAGCGAGGCATGCTGCCAGCTCGGTACGAGACGATCATCCTGTATGCCCGCAACGACGCGTTCGGCGACGGACTGGTCCGGATTCCGGCTCTGCGCGCCGCCAGAACGGCTTTCCCCGACAGCTTTATCGTCTACGGGACCACCGGGCCATCGACCCTTGAACATGTCCTCAATCGCCATGCCGGCCATCTGGTCGATGCCATCAATGTCCGGACGCCGCTGATGCAACTCGTGGCCAGCCACCGTAAGGGCAAGGAGCGGTTGGCCGTTGTCGATTTTCGCATCTCGGGGCGTTGGCTGATCCAGACCTGGGGCTCGCTTCTCGGCCGCGGGATCGCCTATGAAGCCAACTTTCCGGCCTTCGCACTTTCCTGGCGCCCCGGTCAGAAACCCGAAGCACGGCCCGAGCGCAATGCATGGCGCTACCACCGCCTCATCGAGCGTCTTGCCGGCAGACGGCTGCCTTTCGATCACCGGCTGGAACCCGCCCCGGCCGCGCGGGCGACGGCCAGGGGTCTGGTGGAAGGCAAGCATGCTCCGTTGATCATTATCGCGGCGCATGGTGACGGCGGCAAGCGACTGACCGCGGATCAGGTTGTCGCGGTATCCGACAGAATGATCGCCGACGGTGCGAACCTTATCTATGTGAAAACCCCGGGTGACGGCCCGGACATGGCTGAACTGGCTCAACGCGTGCCGAAGCTGCGGCTTCTCGATACCAGCACGGTCGAGGGTGTCGATGTCAGTGATGTTCTGCTGGCGCTCGGAGAGTTTGCCGATCTCTACATTGGCGCCGAAGGCGGTATCGCGCATCTCATGGCCACGGTGATGACGCCGATGATTATCGTCAGCGGCGGCGCCAACATGGCCCGTTGGAGGCCGCTTTCGAACAACGTGGACGTGATCGAGTCCCGCCATGCCAGTCCAACCGGCCTGGTCGCCAATGTCCCGGCGCCGAAGATCATAGAAGCGGCCCGGCGAATGCTGGCGACGCGCCACCGCGACCATCCCAATCTGCTGGATCACGCGGACAAGACAGAAGGCCTACCTTCGCAGCAGTTTCGGGACACTGACACAGACAAGGACTTGAGGCGCGCCGTTTGAATTTGTTTGGCCGCAGCGTCAGGCAGGCCTCACCTGAATATCGACACACCTAATCCAGATCGAACCGCGCGATGACAGGCACATGGTCCGACGGGCGCTCCCAGCCGCGCGCCAGGCGCAGGATCTCGTAGCCGGAGAAGCTGGGCACCAGATTTGGCGACGACCAGACATGGTCGAGCCGCCGGCCGCGGTTCGACGCTTCCCAATCCCGCGCGCGGTAACTCCACCAGGTGTAGAGCTTCTGCTCAAGCGGCACGTTGAGCCGCATCAGGTCGACCCAGTTGCCGGCGAGGCGCATGGCCTCGAAATTCTCCGTCTCGACCGGTGTGTGGCTGACCACGTTGAGCAATTGCTTGTGCGACCAGACATCGTGTTCGAGCGGCGCGATGTTGAGGTCGCCGACCAGCACCGAGCCGGACACCTCGTCATGCTCGGCCCGGATGGCATTCATCTCGGCGACGAAATCGAGCTTGTGCTTGAACTTCCTGTTGATGACGGGATCCGGTTCGTCGCCGCCCGCCGGGACGTAGAAATTGTGCAGCAGGATCGCCTTGCCGCCGGCCCGCACCTTCACCGAGAGATGCCGGCTGTCCTCGATCTCGCAGAAGCGTCGCTTCTCGACCACTTCGATCGGCCGCCGCGCTACCGTCGCGACGCCGTGATAGCCCTTCTGGCCATGGAAGGCGATGTGCTCGTAGCCGAGCTTGCGGAAGGCCTTTTCGGGAAACAGCTCGTCTGGAACCTTGGTTTCCTGCAGGCAGAGCACGTCGGGCGCATGCTCGACAAGCAGGCGTTCGACGATCGGCATGCGCAGCCGAACGGAGTTGATGTTCCAGGTGGCGATGGAAAGGGGCATTTGGCAATCCAGGACAGCGTACAGCCGGCCAGAACCAGTGGGCCCTGACGGGGAAGACGCCTTTTGACGGAGTCAGTCTGGGAAACTGCCAGCCACAAGCCGCAAAGACAAGCCGGGCAACGCCCAACAAGGCGCGGCCCGGTGCTTTCCACAGCTATTGGAGCGATTGGTCCTAGCGCGGCTTGTTGGTGTTGAGTTCGCGGTTCGCCGTGTAGTCGATGGCAAAGGTGTCCGGCGCGAAGCTGACGCCTTCCTTGGTGTTAAAGATCATCACCGTCGTATCCTTGCCCTGCGCATCGGTGATCGTCCACTGTCGCAAATCGAAGGTTTTCGGATCGAACATCATCGTGATCCTCGAATTGCCGAACACCGATTTGTCGGCGAGCTGGATGGTGGTGAGGTCATCCTCCTCCTTGACGCTTTTGACACGGTCGCCGGAGAGGTCGATCCTGTTGTCGAGCAGCAGCTTCAAAGGCGTCTTCGACAGCGGATAGAGATCGGACGTGTTGAGCCTCTTGTTCAGGATGACCACCGACTTGCCGTCTGAAATCACCCGGAAGTTTGAAGAGCCGTCATAGTTGAAGCGAATCTTGCCCGGCCGTTCGAGGAAGAACTTGCCACCGGTTTGCTCGCCCTTGGGACCGAACTGAACGAATTCGCCGCTCATCGATTTGACCGAGGAAAAATGGTCGGCGATCTTCTGTGCCGCGGCCGGCACGGCCGCCTGCGCCGAAGCCAGCACCTGGAAGCCGGGCACCGCGTTGAAGACTGCCGCCCCTGCGAACGCCAAGCCGAGGCCCAGCAACCGACGCCGGGAGGGAGCAAATTTGCTGAGTGCTGAAAGATCATTTCTCATGTCGGTCACTCTCATCTGATTCCTGAGTTGCTCTGGTGCTTGGACCCCCAGTTAGGCTGAAGTTTGGCGGGTCGGGCGTCCCTCAGTCGCTTCAACGTCTTGAAAGGTTCAAGGTTGCGAGACCGGGATGTCACAAGGGTCAGGCCTTCTGGTCAGAACTTGTCCTCTTCGGTCGGCACCAGGATCTCGCGCTTGCCGGCATGGTTGGCCGGGCCGACGATACCTTCCTTCTCCATCTTCTCGATGATCGAGGCGGCGCGGTTGTAGCCGATGCCCAGCCGGCGCTGGATATAGCTCGTCGAGGCCTTGCCGTCGCGCAGCACCACGGAAACCGCCTGATCGTAAGGATCGTCGGAATCCTCGAAATTGCTGTTGCCGCCACCGCCGCCGGAACCGCCCTTGCCGGACGGCTCGTCGTCGTCCTCGCCGTCATCCTCGGTGATGGCGTCGAGATATTCCGGCACGCCCTGCAGCTTCAGATGCGCGACGATCCTCTCGACCTCTTCGTCGGCGACGAACGGGCCGTGCACGCGCTGGATACGGCCGCCGCCGGCCATGTAGAGCATGTCGCCCATGCCGAGCAGCTGCTCGGCGCCCTGCTCGCCCAGAATGGTGCGGCTGTCGATCTTCGACGTCACCTGGAAGGAGATGCGGGTCGGGAAATTGGCCTTGATGGTGCCGGTGATGACGTCGACCGACGGGCGCTGCGTTGCCATGATGACATGGATGCCGGCGGCGCGCGCCATCTGCGCCAGGCGCTGCACGGCACCCTCGATGTCCTTGCCGGCGACCATCATCAGGTCGGCCATCTCGTCGATAATGACGACGATATAGGGCATCGGCTCGAGATCGAGGTTCTCGGTCTCGTAGATCGCCTCGCCGGTCTGGCGGTCGAAGCCGGTCTGCACGGTGCGTGAGATCTTTTCACCTTTCTTGTCGGCCTGGCTGACGCGGGCATTGAAGCCGTCGATGTTGCGCACTCCGACCTTGGACATCTTGCGGTAGCGGTCCTCCATCTCGCGCACGGTCCATTTCAGCGCCACCACCGCCTTCTTCGGATCGGTGACAACGGGCGTGAGCAGATGCGGGATGCCGTCATAGACCGAGAGTTCCAGCATCTTCGGATCGATCATGATCAGCCGGCAATCCTGCGGCGTCAGCCGGTAGAGCAGCGACAGGATCATGGTGTTGATGGCGACCGACTTGCCCGAGCCGGTGGTGCCGGCGACCAGCACGTGCGGCATCTTGGCGATGTCGACGATGACCGCCTCGCCATTGATGGTCTTGCCCAGCGCCAGCGCCAGCTTGGCCTTGGTCGTCTCGAAATCACGGCTGGCCAGAATCTCGCGCAGATATACGGTCTCGCGCTTGGCGTTCGGCAGTTCGATGCCGATGGCGTTGCGGCCTGGCACCACGGCGACGCGGCAGGCGATGGCGCTCATCGAGCGGGCGATGTCGTCGGACAGGCCGATAACGCGCGACGATTTGATACCGGGCGCCGGCTCGAGCTCATAGAGCGTGACCACCGGACCGGGACGGACGGCGATGATCTCACCCTTGACGCCGAAATCCTCCAGTACGCCTTCGAGCAAGCGCGCATTCTGCTCCAGCGCATCCTTGGACAGGCTGGCGTCGCGCACCACGTTCTTCGGCTCGGAGAGGAAATGCAGCGACGGCATTTCGAATTTTTCCGAGCCGATCAGCGATGTCTGCGCCTCGCGCTGCACGCGGGCGCCCGGAGCAGGGCGCGGTGCCGGTGCCTCGACGCGGGTGGCGGCATCGGAGCGGAACGGCTGGACCTTGGCGGTACCGCGCCTGACGGGCTCCTGTTCCGGCTCGAAATCCATGTCGTCGTCGGCTTCGAAGATATCGGCATCGTCGGGATCGAGCGAGGCGCCTCGGTCATTGACCATGGCGGCGAAGAATTCGGGCTCGACGCGGGCGCGGCCATCCGGGCTCATTCGCAATTCGGCGAACTCGGCCGATTCGACCCGTTCGGCGGCGCGCCGCCAGGCGGTGGAGCGCTGTTCCATCTCCGGCTCGTACTCGTCGCGCTCCTGCCTGCGGCGCACGGCGCGGCGGTGCATCCACGCGCGGAACGAGAGCCACCAATGAGTAATTGCCCCGAGCGCCAGGATGCCCTCGTCGCCTTCGTCCTCGTCATTGTCGAACAGAAGGTCGTCCTCACGCGGATCGGCGGCGGGCCCGGCCTCCATGACGGCAAAGCCGTTCTTGCGTCCGATCAGCGCCGAGCCATGGGCGAAGAGCCACAGCGCGGGTGCGGCCAGCAGGATGGCGATGATGCTGGCGATCAGCCCGGTCGGATAGCCGCCGATGACGATGCTGGGGATCTTCAGCACCATGTCGCCGAACACGCCGCCGAGGCCGGTGGGCAGTGGCCAGGTCTTGGGCGGCACCACGCAGCCCGCCATTGCAGCGGCCAGCAGGGCGAAGCCGAACCAGGACAGCCCGCGTTTGGGCAGCCTGTCGACGCCGCGCGCGGAAAACAGCAGGAACCCCCATATGACCGTCGGGACCAGCGCCGCGACGGCAGCAAGACCGAAGAATTGCATGGCGAGGTCGGAGAACACGGCACCGGCATAGCCCATGGCGTTGGTGACGGGGCTGTTCGTCGCGTGGGAAAAGCTCGGATCGGCGACGTTCCAGGTGGCAAGGCTGGCGACGCCAAAGGCGGTGAGCGCGAACAGCCCGGCGCCGACCAGCCGCCCGACCTGACGCCGCGCGAACGCCTGGATGCCGTGCCCCGTATCGGCCAGCGCGAGCGGTGCTGAAGCCCCTGAACGCATGCTCTTCCCCGTCTGTCATGGACTCGCCGGGTGCGTGGCGCACTCCGGCAGATTCGGGTCTCAGACTATCGGCGGGAAGGTTAAGGGCGCATTAACTATAAGGGGTTGAGGTGATCAAACCTCGTTACCACCGGTTGAGCCGCTTCGAATGCCGGACCTCGGCCTGCGGATCCTGATCGCCGCGGTCCTGACGGTGGCCGTTCAGAACGACGATCGTCCCCACAGTTCGGAACCGATACGGTCGACGGTTCCTGAAAAATCTTGATCACGTGATTGCGCCAAACACGCCTTGCCGGAACGGTTTGCCAAAAAAGAGGCCCGGAAATGATCCGGGCCTCAATGCGTGAAACTCCTTTCGGGAGCGTCACGACGGGATTCTTGGGGCCGGCGGGAGGAGGTTCTACCGGCCCCGCGGCTAAGCTGGCCTTACGGCACCACTTCGCCATGCTGGGAGATGTCGAGGCCTTCGACCTCTTCCTGGGTCGTCGGACGCAGGCCGACCAGCGCCTTGACGATGTAGAGGATCACGAAGGTGGCAATAGCCGTCCACACGATGGTGACGGCAACGCCGTAGATCTGCTTGCCGAGCGAAGCACCTGCACCGAGGCTGTTGATCGCCGGGTCGGCGAGCACGCCGGTGAGCAGGGCGCCGATCACACCGCCGACGCCATGTACGCCGAAGGCATCGAGCGAGTCGTCATAGCCGAACATGTGCTTGACCTTGACCGCCGAGAGATAGCACACGACGCCGGCAACGATGCCGACGATGAAGGCGCCGGTCGGGTTGACGAAGCCGGAAGCAGGCGTCACCGCCACGAGGCCGGCAACCGCACCCGAGATGATGCCGAGCACCGAAGGCTTCTTGGCGACGATCCATTCGGCAAACATCCAGGCGAGCGCCGCGGCTGCGGTAGCGACCTGGGTGTTGAGCATGGCAGCGCCGGCAAGGCCGTCCGCGGCCAGTTCCGAACCGGCGTTGAAGCCGAACCAGCCGACCCACAGTAGCGAAGCACCGATCACCGAATAGACTAGGTTGTGCGGCGCCATGTTGGTGGTGCCGTAGCCTTCGCGCTTGCCGAGAACCAGTGCGCAGACGAGACCCGCGACACCGGCATTGATGTGGACGACCGTGCCGCCGGCAAAGTCGAGCACGCCAGCCGTGCCGAGGAAGCCGCCACCCCAGACCCAATGCGCGATCGGCACGTAGACGACGAGCAGCCACAGCGCCATGAAGATCAGCAGCGCCGAGAATCTAAAGCGCTCGGCAAAGGCGCCGGCAATCAGCGCCGGGGTGATGATGGCGAAGGTCATCTGGAACATCGAGAAGACGAATTCAGGAATGTTCGCGACGCCTGGCAGCCACAGCGAAGCAGTGGTGATGCCGTTATGGAAGAATTTCGAGGTGCCGCCGAGATAGCTGTTCATGCCGCCGCCGTCGGAGAAGGCCAGCGAATAGCCAAACATGAACCACAGCACCGTCACCAGACAGGTGATGGCAAAGCTCTGCATGATGGTGGCGAGCACGTTCTTCTTGCGCACCATGCCGCCGTAGAACAGCGCCAGACCCGGGACGGTCATCATCAGCACGAGCGCCGTCGAGGTCAGCATCCAGGCGGTGTTGCCGGTGTCGAGCACCGGGGTCGGGGCAGCAGCCGGCGCGGCCGCGGCGGCGGCGGGAGCCGCTTCCTGCGCGAAGGCGGCGACCGTGCCCAATGCCGCGAGAGCGAGCGTGCCCAAGAGGGCGGCGCGTCCCGTCGTCTTCAAGGTGGAAGGAATATTCATTGAACTCTCCATTTGGAATACGTGTTCGCCGCTCAGAGTGCGTCGGTGTCTGTTTCGCCGGTGCGAATGCGCACCGCCTGATCGATGCCGAAAACGAAGATCTTGCCGTCGCCGATCTGGCCGGTCTTGGCGGCGGCGGTGATGGCTTCGACGGCCTTGTCGACCATGTCGGCACTAACCGCGACTTCGATCTTGATCTTCGGCAGGAAGCTGACCGCGTATTCCGCCCCGCGATAGATTTCCGTATGCCCTTTCTGACGCCCGTAGCCTTTGACTTCGGTGACGGTCAGGCCCTGGATGCCGACGGCGGTAAGCGCTTCGCGTACCTCGTCGAGCTTGAACGGCTTGATGATTGCCATCACGATTTTCATAAGGTTTCACCCTTTGCTGTTGCGGTCCCCCGCGTTTGTACGACTTCACCGATCCCAAAGAGCCGGAGAGTGCCCACGAGGATTCAAGCTCCGTGCCAAGTGCCGAAGCAGGGGGTTAACCCGTTGTAAACAAAGAGATTGGGAAGTGTCGCGATGCAACCTGCCCACAGCTGCGGCGAAGCATCTGCTTAAAAATTAGGCAATTTTCGCAAAATGCCTACTCTGCAGGCGATCGCTTGAGCCGGATCAGCCCTTCCTGCGCAACCGAGGCGATCAGCGTGCCGTCGCGGGCAAACAGCGACCCGCGCGTGAAGCCGCGCGAGCCCTGTGTCGACGGGCTGTCCTGCGTGTAGAGCATCCAGTCGTCGAGCGCGTGGCCGCGGTGGAACCACATGGCATGGTCGAGGCTCGCCGCCTGGATGTCACGATCGAAAATGGCGCGGCCATGCGCGAAGGTCGACGTGTCGAGCAGCGTCATGTCGGAGAGATAGGCGAGCACCGCCGACTGGATGGCGCGATCCGCCGGCACCGGACCGGTGGTGCGGATCCAGATGTTCTGCTTCGGCTCCAGCTTTTCGCGGCTGGTGTAATGCTTCAGCATCACCGGCTTCATCTCGATCGGCCGGTCGCGGTCCCAGTAACGTTTGATGCCTTCGGGCACAGCCTCGCCGAATTTGCCCAGCAATTCGCGCTGCGACAGCAAGGTGTCTGGCCCCGGAATATCTTGCGGCATCGGCACCTGGTGCTCGAGACCGACCTCGTCTTGCTGGAACGACGCTTCCAGCGAAAAGATCGCCTGGCCGTGCTGGATCGCCACCACGCGCCTCGTGGTGAAGGAGCCGCCGTCACGGATGCGGTCGACCTCGTAGACGATCGGCACCTTGGTGTCGCCGGGCCGCATGAAATAGCCGTGCAGCGAATGCACGTGGCGATCGGGATCGACGGTTCGCTGCGCCGCGACCAGCGCCTGCGCGATGGTCTGGCCGCCGAAAACGCGCTGCCAGTCGAGCAGGGGGCTGCGACCACGATACAGATTGTGTTCCAGCTTCTCGAGGTCGAGAATGCCGAGAAGCTCGTCCATGGCTGCCGTCATATTTCTCGCCCTCGCCGCGGAAGTGTTATGGCGGTTTCCGACAGGACGGACATGCAGTCAAGGGTTGAAGACCCGGCCGGCGCGCAAGGAGCGAAGATGATGGAACGCAAGGCGGACGCTAAAACCAGGCCAAGCGCGAAAACAAAGTCCGGGCTCGATGTTCTGGTCGCCGGCGCCGGCTATGTCGGCCTGGCCAGCGCCGTGTCGTTGAAGCAGGCGCGCCCGGGTCTCGCCATCGCTCTCGTCGATGCCGCGCCCGCTGGCGTCTGGCAAAGGGATGGCCGCGCTTCGGCCATTGCCGCCGCCGCCTGCCGCATGCTCGACCAGCTCGGCGTGTGGGCCGAAATCGCGCCGCAGGCGCAGGCGATCACCGAGATGATCATCACCGATTCGCGCACCTCCGATCCGGTGCGTCCGGTCTTCCTGACCTTCGACGGCGAAGTGGCGCCGGGCGAGCCCTTTGCGCATATGGTCGCCAACAAGGTTCTGAACGGTGCCTTGCGGGCCCGCGCCGAAAAACTCGGCATCGACATCATCGAGGGCGTCGCGGTACAGGGGTTGGAAACCAACGGCGCCGGCATCACCGTGCATCTCGCCGACGGCGCGACGCTGAAGGCGCGGCTGCTGGTCGCCGCCGACGGCGTCAACTCCAAGCTGCGCGACATGGCCGGCATCAAGACGGTGAAATGGGAATACGGCCAGTCCGGCATCGTCTGCACGGTTGCGCATGAACGCCCGCACAATGGCCGCGCCGAAGAACATTTCCTGCCGGCCGGCCCCTTCGCCACTCTGCCGCTGAAGCCTGGTGAGGACGGCACGAACCGCTCGTCGATCGTCTGGGTCGAGCGCACGCAAGATGCCGAGAAGCTGGTGGCCGGCGACGACCTCGTCTTCGAGCACGAACTCGAGCAGCGCTTCAGCCTGAAGCTCGGCGAAATCCGCGTTGCCGACAAGCCGCGCGCCTGGCCGCTCGGCCTCACCATCGCGCGTGCCTTCGTAGCACCCCGCATCGCGCTCGCCGGTGACGCCGCCCACGGCATCCACCCGATCGCCGGCCAGGGTCTCAATCTCGGCTTCAAGGATGTCGCCGCACTTGCCGAGGTGATCGTCGAGGCCGACCGGCTCGGCCAGGACATCGGCGCGCTCGACGTGCTCGAACGCTACCAGCAATGGCGCCGCTTCGACACGGTGCAGATGGGCATCACGACCGATGTGCTGAACCGGCTGTTTTCCAACGACATCGGCCCGCTGCGCACCGTCCGCGACATCGGCCTCGGCTTGGTCGAACGCATGCCGCGCCTGAAGGAGTTTTTTATCCGCCAGGCATCGGGCCTGTCCGCTAGCACGCCTCGATTGTTGAAGGGCGAGGCGATCTGAGCGCCGTCCTCAGTTCACCTCGAAGCCCAGCTTCTGCCGCAGCCGCAGTATGCGCTGGTCGGATATCTCGAGGCGTTTCTCGCCGCCTTGAGCGGCGCGGTTGACCATCCGCAGCAGGTCGTTTCGCTCGGCGACATCGAGGCGTTCGCGCAGGAACGGCGCCAGCTTGTCGATGACAACAGTGGTGTCGTCGATCTGTGCCGCCGCCCATTTGGCGTAGACCACCGCTTCGTCCGTTTTCTTCTTGTCGGCGATCTCGGAAATCACCGCGCGAATGACGGCCTCGCGCTGCGGCAGGATAGGCCCATTCTCGGAGACGATGGCGGTGATCAGCGTCGCCGCGGCCACCACCGGATCGTCGATCGCCGTCAACGGCGACAGGGCCGCCTGTTTGCGCAGCTTCTTGCGGCGGATGTTGCCTTGCACGCGCCCGACGACGTCCGCGACCTCGCGAGCCGCATCGTTCATCGCCTTCATTCGATACCACCAGAACGCCGCCGCGCCCAACACGCCAAAAATAGCAATCAAGAACGGCATGCCGACATCCCCCCAAAATCCCGGCGACGATAGGAGAACTCCGGCATTGCTTCAACACGCAAACGTTGCGCACGACCATGTACCAGGACGTTGGCTCAACCGAACGCCTGGTTCACGTGGCCGCAATGCATGGCAGGGCTCTACGATCCCGGCACATCGTAGATCGCGCGCACCTCGATAGTTCCGATTTCGGCCAGCGGAATCTCGGCGGCGATCTCCAGCGCCTGGTCAAGATTATCAGCCTCGATCATGACGAAGCCGAGCAATTGCTCCTTGGTTTCGGCGAACGGGCCGTCGGTGATCAGGCTCTTGCCCTTGCGCCTGCGAAGGGTCTTCGAATTTTTCACCGATTGAAGCGCCTGGGCGACGATCAGTATCCCACGCTGATCCAGCGAACGGTCATGAGCCATCGAATCGGCATCGAGCTTGGCCAGACGCTCCGGCGTCATGGCATGGAGGTCCTTTTCCTCACCATAGACCAGGCAGACATATTTCATTTCCAGCTCCCTTGCTGCGTCGAACCATAGGATGCGGCGGCGAAGGTGTCAGCATTGCCCTTGACCGCCGCCACATGGTCAAGAAGGCATGCCGCGATCCCGATGATGGCAACCGCCGCCAGAAGTCGGCCAAAGCCGGACGCCGGCGGGTGCAGCCAGAAGTCTTCCGGTCGGCAGGTCTTGCGGCCTGCGCCTTTCCACAGTGCGAAAAACAGATTGTCCATGCGAGCCTCCATCCGGCCACAAATCCGTGGCCGCCCGCAGGACGGGCGAGGCAGACCAAAGTCGACATTTTTGCACGCGCATTTTTTCGACAAGAATTTGGCCACCACCCACGCAGCGGTTCAAAGAGCGCAGTGGCCTTCGCGTCGGCGCGCGCTATAGTTGACTGGACGCCGGTTCACCCAGGCAACGAGCAACGACGACCCCAGCCACGAAACCAAGGAGGACTTCATGGACCGCACAGCAAACGCCGTCTGGAAAGGCAATCTGAAAGAGGGCACGGGCACGCTCGACACGCAGAGCGGAACCCTGAAGGGCACGCCCTATTCGTTCAAGGCGCGCTTCGAGGACGAGAACGGCAAATCCGGCACCAATCCGGAAGAGCTGATCGCCGCCGCACACGCCGGCTGCTTTGCCATGCAGTTCTCGCATTTCTTGGCCGAGAACGGCACGCCCGCCACGGAACTCGACGCCAAGGCGGTGGTGACGCTGGTTCCAGGCACCGGTATCACCGGCAGCGCCCTCACCGTGGTCGGCAAGGTGCCGGGCATCGATGCGGCGAAGTTTGGGGAGTTGGCCGAAAAGGCCAAGGCTGGATGCCCGGTCTCGAAAGCGCTCGGCGCCATCAACGTATCGCTCGACGCCAGGCTCGGCTGACAACGCCGCATCCGGTGTGAAGACCCGGCGCGAACGCTCAGGCGCGCGCCGGGGCCTACGCGCCCAGCGCGTCCAACCTGGCGCGAAGTGCGGCGACTTCCTGCTCCAGCGCCTCCAACCGCGCCTCCAGGTCGGAAGCAGGCAGGACCGACGCGCTCCGCTGTACCGAAAGGGCTGCAACGTCCACCGGGCCGCTGAGGAGATGCACGTAGCGGTCCTCGCGCTGGCCTGGTCCGCGCGGGATTTCCTGGATGAGCGGCGGTCGGCGGCCGATCAGCATATCGAGCTCGGCGCGCAGATCTTCGATCGATGAGAACCGCGCCATGCGCTCGCTCCGCGCCAGCAGTTCATGTGCCGTCTGCGGCCCGCGCAGCAACAGCAGGCCGATCAAAGCGGTCTGCGGCGTGGTCAGCGAGAAGCGCTGCGCCATCTGGTGCTCGTAGCGCTCGACGCGCGAACCGAACATCTGCCGCACCAGCCCCTTTTGTTCGAGCAGCTTCAGCCCCCGGTGCACCTCGGCCTGCTCCAGCGCCATCACCGGCTCGCGCGCCGTCTTCTGGTTGGCGGCGGCCAGTGCTGAATTGAGCGTCAGCGGATAGACATCCGGCGTCAGCTCCTTCTTCTCGATCAGGCAGCCGAGCACACGGACTTCGACGGGGGAAAGGATGGGAAGATCATCGCTCATTGGATTTGTTCGCGCCGGCAACCAACCTGCCGCCTAGACCCTTCTCTCCACCATCATCTTCTTGATCTCGGCGATCGCCTTGGCCGGGTTGAGGCCCTTGGGGCAGGTCTGCGCGCAGTTCATGATGGTGTGGCAGCGATAGAGCCGGAATGGATCCTCGAGATCGTCGAGCCGCTCGCCCTTGGCCTCGTCGCGGCTATCGATCAGCCAGCGATAGGCCTGCAAAAGCGTTGCCGGGCCGAGATAGCGGTCGCCGTTCCACCAGTAGCTTGGGCACGAGGTCGAGCAGCAGGCACACAATATGCACTCGTAGAGCCCGTCGAGCTTCTCCCGGTCCTCATGGCTTTGCAGCCATTCCTTGGCCGGCTCCGGCGACACCGTCTTCAGCCATGGCTGGATCGAGGCGTGCTGGGCGTAGAAATTGGTGAGGTCGGGCACCAGGTCCTTGACCACCTGCATATGCGGCAGCGGGTAGACCTTGACGGCGCCGGAAATGTCGTCGCAGCCCTTGGTGCAGGCCAGCGTGTTGGAGCCGTCGATATTCATGGCGCAGGAGCCGCAAATGCCCTCTCGGCAGGAGCGGCGCAAGGTCAGCGTCGGGTCGATCTTGTTCTTGATCCACAGCAGCGCGTCGAGCACCATCGGCCCGCAATCGTCCATGTCGACGAAATAGGTGTCGATGCGCGGGTTCTCGTCATCGTCCGGCGACCAGCGGTAGATGCGGTATTCGCGCAGATTGGTGGCGCCTTCCGGCCTCGGCCAGGTCTTGCCCTGCTGGATCTTCGAGTTCTTGGGAAGCGTCAGTTCGACCATTACCTCAGGTCCTTTCGGATGACGAGCTTCAGCCCGGACCAGATTTCATTGACGGCGGCCACCTTCACGTCGACAAGGTCGCGCTTCAGCGCCTCGGCGCGAACGACGCCTTCGGTGACGTCGGTAGCCACCTTCGATGCCTTTTTAGGCCAGGATACCCAGACCATGCCGTCGCGCTTGATCGCCGCCTCGACATCACCGAGGCGATCCTCGATCTCGGCACGCTGCCGGGTGAAGGCATGGACGGCGTCATATTTCAGCCGAATGCCTGAAATCCGCGACCAATCGGCCAGCCGGTCGACTGAAGAGAAATTCGCGGCTTCCATGAGATCGTCAAGGTCGTGGGGGAGCGCGATGAAGGCGGCGGTCATGCCGTCCTTCAGGCCGAGCTTGGCCGGAAGGGGCGTGTCGGAATATCCCGCGGCCGTCGGCGCCATCGTCAATACACCCTGGCCTTCGGTGCGATCTTGGCCGGGTTGATACCGCCATTTTCTTCCTTTAGCAGCAGTTCGGTGTGCACTGGCCGATAGCTGAGCGTCACCTCGCCGTCTTCGCTCACCTTGGCAAGAGTGTGCTTGCGCCAGACCTTGTCGTCGCGCGCCGAAAAATCCTCCCGCGCATGCGCGCCGCGGCTCTCCTTGCGCGCCGCGGCGCCATGGACCGTGGTGATGGCATTAGCCATCAGGTTTTCCAATTCCAGCGTCTCGACCAGATCGGAATTCCAGATCATCGAGCGATCGAACACTTTTATGTCCTTGAGCTCGCCCCAGATCTGGGAAATGCGTTCGCAGCCACTGTCCAGCGATTCCTGGGTGCGGAACACCGCAGCGTCTTCCTGCATCGCCTTCTGCATCTTCTCACGCAGTACCGCGGTCGGCATCGAGCCGTTGGCGTGGCGCAGCCGATCGAAGCGGTCCATGATCTTTTCGACCGAGGCCTCATTGGGCGAAGGGATCGCCGAATTGCGGTCGATGACCTGGCCCGCGCGGATCGCCGCCGCGCGGCCGAACACCACAAGATCGATCAGCGAGTTCGAACCGAGCCGGTTGGCGCCGTGCACCGAGGCGCAGCCAGCCTCGCCGACCGCCATCAGCCCCGGCGACACCTGGTCGGGATTGAGCGTTGTCGGGTTGAGCACCTCGCCCCAGTAATTGGTCGGCACGCCGCCCATATTGTAGTGCACCGTCGGCAGCACCGGGATCGGCTCCTTGGTCAGGTCGACGCCGGCGAAGATCTTGGCCGATTCCGAAATGCCCGGCAGCCTCTCGTGCAGAACGGCAGGATCGAGGTGGTCGAGGTGCAGGAAAATGTGGTCCTTCTTCGGGCCGACGCCGCGGCCTTCGCGGATTTCCAGCGTCATGCATCGCGAGACGACGTCGCGCGAGGCAAGGTCCTTGGCCGACGGCGCGTAGCGCTCCATGAAGCGCTCGCCTTCGGAATTGACGAGATAGCCGCCCTCGCCGCGCGCCCCTTCGGTGATCAGGCAGCCGGCGCCATAGATGCCGGTCGGGTGGAACTGCACGAACTCCATGTCCTGCAGCGGAAAGCCGGCACGTGCCGCCATGCCGCCGCCGTCGCCGGTGCAGGTGTGCGCCGAGGTCGCCGAGAAATAGGCGCGGCCATAGCCGCCCGTCGCCAGCACCACCATCTTGGCCGAGAAGCGGTGGATGGTGCCGTCATCGAGGTTCCAGGCGACGACGCCGGTGCAGGTGCCGTCCGGCTCCATGATCAGGTCGAGCGCGAAATACTCGATGAAGAACTGCGCGTTGTGCTTCAGCGACTGGCCGTAGAGCGTATGCAGCATGGCATGGCCGGTACGGTCGGCGGCGGCGCAGGTGCGCTGCACCGGAGGGCCTTCGCCGAAATTCATCATCATGCCGCCGAACGGCCGCTGATAGATCTTGCCTTCTTCGGTGCGCGAGAACGGCACGCCGTAATGTTCGAGTTCGTAGACGGCGGCGGGCGCCTGCTGGACCATGTATTCCTGCGCGTCGATGTCGCCCAGCCAATCCGAACCCTTGACGGTATCGAAGAGATGCCATTGCCAATTGTCGGGTCCCATGTTCGCAAGCGAAGCGGCTATGCCGCCTTGCGCCGCCACCGTGTGCGAGCGGGTCGGGAACACCTTGGTGATGCAGGCGGTGCGCAGGCCCTGTTCGGCCATGCCGAGCGTGGCGCGCAGGCCGGCACCGCCGGCACCGACGACCACCACGTCGAACTTGTGGTCGACATAAGTGTAGCCAGCGCTGTTGGCTTGTTTTGCGTCCTTGGCCAACTCAGCCTCCGAATGTCAGCTTGAGCAGGGCGAAGATCGAGGCGACGCCGACCGCTATGGGAAAAAATGTGTTGAGCGCGATCAGCGCCAGCTTGATGCCCTCGCCATGCACGTAATCCTCGATGATCGCCTGCATGCCGAGCCGCATATGGGTGAGCCCGGAGACGAGCACCAGGGCCATCACCAGCGCCACGAACGGGTTGGCGAGCGCTGTCCGCACTTCGGCATAGCTTGCGCCGTTGAGCGCGATCAGGAAGCCGACGAAGAACAGTATCAGTGGGATGTTGGCGATCGCGGTCAGGCGCTGGCGCCAGAAATGTCCGGTGCCCTCGCGGGCGGACCCGAGGCCGCGGACCTTCGCCAGCGGCGTGCGCATGTCGGAGTTGTTGCCGCTCATGATCAGGCTCCTCGCGCCATATAGCCGGCGATCCAGATCAGCAGCGTGAGCAGGATCGAGCCGGCCAGCGTCGCCCAGGCGATCTTCGAGGCCGTGTGCTTCTCGAGGCCGGCGCCGGTGTCCCAGACCAGATGGCGCACGCCACCCAGCATGTGATGCATCAGCGCCCAGGTGTAACCGAACAGGATCAACCGGCCGAGCCAGGTGCCGAAGGCCCAGCTGACCCAGTCGAAGGTCGCCTGTGAGCTTGCCGCCGCCATCAGCCACAGCGCGACCAGCAGCGTGCCGAAATACAGCGCGCCGCCGGTAATACGATGGATGATCGACATCGTCATCGTGATCGGCGGCCGGTACACCGTGAGGTGCGGCGAAAGAGGTCTGGCGCGGGTGGCTGGTGATTTGCTCATGGCTCCCCCAGTTCGGCGTCTCCTGCCTCAGGTGGAAATGCGGCATTGCCGCTTCCGGCTGCGACTTCGGACAGCCGGTTTCTAATGCTCTTTTTGCACCGCGTCAAAGCCGGAAAACCGTTTCGAAAACGTAATTTAGTCTGACTAAAAGTCTGGCTCTGGCTTCAATCGATTAGGCGCTCATGACCTGAAGCCGGCTCGATATCGCTGCAGTGCAGCATGTCTGGCCCAAGGCTGGCCGTATTGAGATTCGCGCTAGCGCTTGCAGGTCACCGGCGTCGAGCCCGCCTTCATGACCAGCGCCTCGCGACCGTCGATCACAATCGCGTCATGCGCCTGCTCGTAACGGCTGTTCTGGTTGGCCGGCGAGGCCCGCAGATCCTCGCTGGCGCCGTCGGAACCGACGACATGCACCAAGGTACCGAGATTCTCGATGGTTATCCTGCCGCCGTCGGCACAGCTGTAGGTCGCGGTGCGCGGCTGCGGCGCGGTCACATCGGTGACGGTGCCACCCGCCGAGAGCGCCGGCGAGGCCAATGCGGCGATCTTGTTGCCGGCCTTGGGCTCGTTGCCCTGCGGCACGCAGGCCATGGCGATCAGAAGCGGCGAAAGGGCAAGCGTTGCCCGAAACGTCCGGCCTAGCGCCATAGGCTGTCCTCCCGCGCGGCGAATCAGCCGCGATGCTTTGCCAAGATCAAGGTCATCCCGACGCCGAGACGGACGCCAAGCGCGATGGTGCGGCCAAGCATGGCCGAATGATGGCCACCGGGCTTTCCATCCAGTCGGATATTAACGGATATTAACCATGTTTACCGAGACATCACCGCGAAGCGCGTCAGCCTCTTAACAAAGGTTAAGAAATCGTTAATTTCCGATTCGAGGAGGCTTTCCTCAAGACACGGAGGACGCCATGCGTTCGAATTCGGGCAGGTCGCGCGTTGCGGCGCTCATAGTGGCGGCCTCGATCGTCGGCCCGGCAGCGCCCGCGCTCGCCGGAACACGTCATCAGGATCGCGTCTACGCCGATTCCTTCGGCAATCTCGTCATCGACAGCGCCGCCGGCTACAAGCGCATCCTCGTCGGCAAAGGCAGGCTGGCCAAGCAACTGTCCGACTACACCAGCGCCGGCCAGCCCAAGGTGATCTACGAGAACGAAGCCGACGAGATATCAGGCTATAGCGATTGCTACCGGCCGCCGGTGTTGGTGAAGGGCCGTTCCTATATGTACGGGCTTTCCGACGGTGAGATGCCGGAACTCAGCCCCTGCCGCTAGGCTCTTCGTTTGGACGCGATTCTCAGGGGAAAGCGCTAGGCGCTTTTCCCGGGAAGACCGTTTCACACTTTTCCTGGAATTGCTCTGGCTTCCATCCCGGCTGACGACCCGTTGCCGGCCGGCCCGGCGGAGACGCGTACGCAATCGCGCCCGGCATTCTTCGCCTGGTAAAGCGCCTGGTCGGCGCGCCGCATCAGATCGGCAAAGTCTTCGCTCGGATGAAGCTCGGCGACGCCGAAGCTCGCGGTGCAGCGGTTGTCCGCCGGCAGCCCGTCGATGGGCAGCGCGCCGAAAGCACTGCGCGTGCCCTCGGCGAACAGCCGGGCGGCGGCAAGATTGGTTCCCGGCAGCATGATGGCGAACTCCTCGCCGCCGACGCGGCCGGCGACATGATGGCCGGCGGCCGCCTCGCGCAGGAAGCCGGCGAAGGTCTCGATCACCCGGTCGCCGGACGCGTGGCCGAAACTGTCGTTGACGCTCTTGAAGTGATCGAGATCGGCGATGACCAGGGCGACCGGCACGCCTTGCCGCATCGCGCCCAGCACCGCCAGCTCCGCATGGCGGGTGAAGCCGCCGCGGTTGAGCAGGCGCGAAAGCGTGTCGGTCTCCGATTTCGACGTCACTTCGGCAAGCACGTCGCGGACCAGGATGGCCAGCATCAGCAGCGCCAGCGCCAGCGCAAACACAGTGCCGAGCGACTGCGACACCAGCGCGTAGCTGCTTTGCAGATAGGCTTGCGGATTGGCGCCCCAGCCGCCCAGCGCATGCGCGATGAACGGCTTGGAGGCAAACTGCAGGCCGCAGGCCGCCAGCACCGCCATCAGTATGCGGTCGAGACGGGCGAGGCTTTGCCTCGACGACCAGACGATGGCCAACCCGACGAACTGCATGACCGCATAGGGAAGCTGGTAGGCCATCATGCGCACCAGCGACTGGCGCGGCAGGTCCTGCACGAAATACACAGCTATGGCCGAGGCGACCAGGAACAACAGCATCGGCAGCCAGGGCGGCGTCACGCCGTACTTGCGGGCAAGTCCGCCATTGACCGCAATGGTCGCGCCAAGGAAAACCGCGAAGGCGGCAACGACCGGGAGCCGCGCGTCGTTGAAAGCGGGAATGCCGAATTCGATCGCCGAATAGGCCATGCCCAGCAGGTAGCCAAACGCCAGCAAACGCGCCGGCGCGCGGCCGACGTCATGAAACGCGACCGCCATGAAGGATGCCGCCAGCAGGCCGGCAACCGACAAATTGATCAACAGGATGAAGTTGGCGCCGCTCATGTTCTTCCCGCACCCGTCCCGACAGCTAAGCATCGACGGGCGAAGAAGACGTTAACGCCAACTCGTCTGGACAAGATCAGCCGGCCTTGAGCGACTCCGGAACGAACGCCGTTTCCGGCCGCTCATAGGACAGGCGCACGCTGTCGCGGCCATTCTTTTTGGCCTTGTAGAGCGCGTCGTCGGCACGGCGCATCAGCGGCTCCAGCGTCTCGTCACCGCTACGGGCCGCCACGCCGAAGCTGGCTGTCACCTTCGTCCCGGCAGGAAGCCCGTCGACATGACCGGCCGAATAAACCGTGCGCACCGCCTCGGCGAACAGCCGCGCGGCGGCGAGATCGGTGAGCGGCAGCAGCACGGCGAATTCCTCGCCGCCGATACGCCCGGCAACACCGCGCGCGCCCGCCGCCGACCGAAGCTTGGCGGCGAAATCGGCAATCACCCGATCGCCCGCCGCATGCCCGTGCACATCGTTGAGCGCCTTGAAATGATCGAGGTCGGCCAGCACAAGCGCGACCGGGAAACGGGCCGTGGCGCAGTGCCGCAGGAGCAGCATGCCGCGTTCCTCGAAGCCACGCCGGTTGAACAGGCCCGACAGCGGATCGGTGTGCGTCTCGGTCTTCAGCGCCTTCATCACGTCGAGCGCGGCGGCGCAAAACAGGCACAGCGCAGTGAGCAGCGACAGCAGCGCGTGCGACAGAAGCGCCGTCGTCCAGTAGGAGGAGCCGTAGAACCCGTCATAACTGATGAAAGGACCGTGCGCGATGACGACGACAAGGGTGCGCACGAAGAAGTTGACGCCCGACAGCAGCGACAGCACGAACAGGATTTTTTCGGTCGGACCGTTGTTGCGCACCGGGCGCAGTTCGGCGGCGACCAGAAGGCTGATCCCACCGAAAGCGAAATTCATCGCCAGGATGCGCCAGGTGAGATCCGGCGCGACGAACAGGAACCAGCAAAACGACACCAGGCCGCCGCCCGCCAGCACGCCAATCCCCACATAGGGCACCTTGCGGCCATGGCGATGGACGATGGCGCTGGACAGGCAGCAGCCGGCGATGGTGAAGCAGATGTTCGAAGCCAGCTTGGTCAGCGGCATGCCGATCGGCAAGGTAAAATACTGCAGCAGGAAGCCTACCGCTGAAAGACCGTAGCTGATCGCCAGCACGGCTAGATAGGGGCGGTGCCGTTGATAGGACCATAGCACGAGGAACGCGGCGCCGAGCGCCAACGCTATCGTCGGGTTGAGCAGCGCTATGAGCAGGCCCGTGTCCAAACGACTGTGATTTCCCCGCTTACGTCGGGAAAGACTTAGAGCGCAAGCGCAAACAAGCGGTTAAGCGAAGGCGAATATGTGAACGAACCGGTTAAAAAAAGCCCCGGAGCCGCAAAGCGCTCCGGGGCCTGGTATTCGCACGAAGCCGGCGCTTCCTGCTATTTCCACTCGCGGATGTCGACGAAGTGCCCTGCGATCGCCGCCGCCGCCGCCATCGCCGGCGACACCAGATGGGTGCGGCCCTTGAAACCCTGGCGTCCCTCGAAATTTCGGTTCGAGGTCGAGGCGCAGCGCTCATGCGGCTTCAGCCGGTCGTCGTTCATGGCAAGGCACATCGAGCAACCCGGCTCGCGCCAGTCGAAGCCGGCGGCGATGAAGATCTTGTCGAGGCCTTCGGCTTCCGCCTGTTCCTTGACCAGGCCGGAACCCGGCACGATCATCGCATCGACATGCGGGCTGACCGTCTTGCCTTCGACCACCTTGGCAACGGCGCGCAGGTCCTCGATGCGGCCATTGGTGCAGGAGCCGATGAAGACTCGATCGAGCGAGATATCGGTGATCTTGGTGCCCGGCGTCAGCCCCATATAGTCGAGCGCGCGCTGCTTGGAGGTGCGCTTGTTTTCATCGGTGATGTCTTCCGGGTTCGGTACGATGCCTTGCACCGACACGACATCCTCGGGCGACGAGCCCCAGGAGACGATCGGCGGCAGCTTGGCCGCGTCGAGCACGATCACCTTGTCGAAATGCGCGCCCTCGTCGGACTGCAGCGTCTTCCAGTATTCGAGCGCCGCATCCCAGGCCGCGCCCTTCGGGGCGCGCGGCTTGTCCTTGACATAGGCGAAGGTCGTCTCGTCGGCGGCGATCAGGCCGGCGCGCGCGCCGCCTTCGATCGACATGTTGCAGATCGTCATGCGGCCTTCCATCGACAGCGCACGGATCGCCTCGCCGGCATATTCGATGACATAGCCGGTGCCGCCGGCGGTGCCGATCTCGCCGATGATCGCCAGGATGATGTCCTTGGCGGTGACGCCTTCCGGCAGCTGGCCGTCGACGCGCACCAGCATGTTCTTGGCCTTGCGCTGGATCAGCGTCTGCGTCGCCAGCACATGCTCGACCTCGGACGTGCCGATGCCGTGCGCCAATGCTCCGAAAGCACCATGGGTCGAGGTGTGGCTGTCACCGCAGACGATGGTCATGCCGGGCAAGGTGAAACCCTGCTCCGGACCGATGATGTGGACGATGCCCTGGCGGATATCGTTCTCGGAATAATATTCGACGCCGAAATCCTTGGCGTTCTTGGCCAGCGCCTCGACTTGGATGCGGCTTTCCTCGTTCTTGATGCCGAACTTGCGCTCGGGCGAGGTCGACACATTGTGATCGACCACGGCCAGCGTCTTTTCCGGATGCCGGACTTTTCTGCCGGTCATGCGCAGGCCTTCGAAA
Source organism: Mesorhizobium sp. M1338 (assembly GCF_040318045.1). NCBI lineage: Bacteria > Pseudomonadati > Pseudomonadota > Alphaproteobacteria > Hyphomicrobiales > Phyllobacteriaceae > Mesorhizobium > Mesorhizobium sp. M1338. The sequence goes on from NZ_JAMYLL010000007.1 coordinate 69,442, forward strand.
GCCTGCGGGCTGGTCACTTCATGGACGAGGTGGCGGTCGATATAGAGCAGGCAGGTGCCGTCATCCTGGCGGTCGACGACATGGTCGTCGAAAATCTTGTCGTAGAGGGTGCGCGGTGCGCTCATGTGCGTAAATCCGTCGATATGAGAATGGGAAAGAGCATACGCCTGACTTTCGGCCCGGCGAAACGACCTGGACAGGTCGGCCTAGCTAAGCCGGCTGGTCAGCGCCCCGGACACGCGCGCGGAGAAGCGCGACGGCAGGCGTTTTCTGTCCTGCAGCACGAACCCCTTATAGGCCGGATCGCCAAAAAGCTCTTCCATGGCGTGGCTCATACCAATGTTTTGGCTTTTCGGCAATTGCGTGCCTTCGCGGAACCTGGTGCCTCGCCCCACGAAATGGGGAGATCACTGTCTGTCCTTCTTGAATTCGAACAGCTCAATGACGTTGCCCGAGGGATCTTCAAGCAGAATAGCCCGGCCCGCACCGCCATCGCTGATGTTCCCGCGGAACGTCACGTCGGCCGCGCGCAACCGGTTGATCAGGGCATCCAGCCCCTTGGTTATGATCATGAACCTGTTCCATCCGCCTGGTTCCGGATCACCTCCGGCCTGACCACCGCTTCCCGCACCTGGAGCGCTGAGATACAGCGTAAGATCGTCGCGAAGCAGCGCCGCGAACTTGCCAGGATTGTGCATTTCGACCTTGAATTCGAGATTATCTCGGTAAAATTCTACCGCCTTGTCTATGTCGGCAACGATATAACGGACGGACGCCATTCAGCCTTCTCCTCTTGTGCCGAATTACCGCGGCGGCGCCATAACCCGCTTTCGCAGTGAGGCGCAGCCTCACGCTTTCGGAACGCACTGACTTGCACATAGTTCCGGCCGATGGGTGCTTGGATGCCGAAGACCAGGCTTCACTCCGCTACAGGATTTCGAACACAAAAGTCTTCACCAACGCATCCGGCTCGGCGATCGCATAGCAGCGGAACCATGGGCTTTGCTCGACCGCCCGCCATTTTTTCATCTGTTCCAGCTCGTCGAACACGGCCTGAAAACCGCCGCTTTCGAACACTTGGTCACGCACGGTGAAGATCGCATGCCCGCCCTGGCCGGTAATGCGCACCAGTTCGTGCAAGCCTGAGGCCGGCGCGTGGCTGATGGTGAACACGCCGGTGGAGAAGAAGGCGCGGAAATGGCCATCCGGCCATGGCAGCGGACCGCCGAGCATCGCCTGTTTCAGCTCGCTGTAGGCATTGCGGCTGCCGGCGATCTTCAGCATGTCGTCGGAAAGGTCGAGCCCGGCAATGTCGCGGTAGCCGAGTGCCTTCAGCGACGGCCCCGACAGACCGGTGCCGCAGCCGGCATCGAGCAATGGCCCATCGCCCGCCGGCACATGGCGCGCCACCCAGGCGGCGATCAGGAAAGGCAGGAGATAGCCGAGCGACGCGGTTTCGCTGTCGTAGGTCGCGGCCCATGCGGCATAGGCCTCTTCAATCGCCTCCGGCGTGTCGGCCGTATAGACCGAATCCAGCGCCGCATTGGCTTTGTCGACAATCATGGGACCTCCTCAACGAGAATGCTGAGAGATCGTAGCGCTGTCTTGGCCCGAAAACTATTGCTCGTGCTGACGATGCAGTCGCTGTTCCAGTGCCCGCAAGGCCAAGGACAGGCCTACCGTCAGGATGAGATAGATATAGGCCACGATCGAATAGGTCTCGAAGAAGCGGAACGAGCCGGCGGCATAGACCTTGCCCATCTGCGTGATGTCGGCGACCCCGAGCACCGAGACCAGCGAGGAATCCTTGACCAGAGCGACGAAATCATTGCCGAGCGGCGGCAGGATGGTGCGGATGGCCTGTGGGAACACGATCAGCCGGAAGCGCTGCGCCCGGCTCAACCCGAGCGCCTTCGCCGCCTCGATCTGGCCTTTCTCCACCGCCTGGATGCCGGCCCGGAAAACCTCCGAGATGAAGGCCGAATAGCCGATGGTCAGCGCCATGATGGCGCGCCACAGCAGCGAAACGTCGCGCACCAGAAGCTCGCCGAACAGGCCGGCGTTTTGCAGCGGCGCGGTCAGCGCGTTCCAGGCCGCGACGAAAGCCGGTGCACCGACAAAGGCGATCCAGAACAACAGCACCAGGATCGGCACGCCACGGATGATCTCGACATAGAAGCGCGCGATCTGGCGCATCAAACGCGAGCCGGACATTCCCATCAGCGCGATACCGAGGCCAATGACCGAGGCCAGCACGAAGGCGATCACGGTGACGAAGATGGTGATGCCGATGCCCTTGGCAACGGTGGCGAAGACCTGGGCGTAGAGGTCGCTGGTGGCGACGAAGACGGCCACCGCGATCGCGATGGCTACGGCAACGACGAGCCACCAGGGGAAGTCGGCTTTGGAGGAAGCGGGGGGCATCAATTCCCAACGCTGGTGAACGGCTGCCCTCGCAAGGGCAGCCGATCTCCCCCCTTGCGGGGGAGATGTCCGGCAGGACAGAGGGGGGTGCTGTCCCTCCAGCCTGTCAACCGATCACCGCCACGGGCTCCGCCCGGATTCTCTTTGGAAAAGCTTAGGATCGAAACGTCGCGTTCCTTCACACCCCCCTCTGCCCTGCCGGGCATCTCCCCCGCAAGGGGGGAGATTGGCAGCTTTGCCAACCACGCCTGTTGCTTGGCGTTTGCGATTAGCGAAAGCGGCAACAGGGCCTACTGCCCCATCTTATAATCAAGAAACCACTTCTTGTTCAGCGCTTCGAGCGTCCCGTCGGCCTTCAACGCGGCGATGGCCGTGTTGACCGGCTTCACCAAATCCGAACCCTTCGGGAAGATAAAGCCAAAATCCTCGGTGCCGAGCGGCCCGCCGATCAGCTTCAGCTTGCCTTCGGAAGCATCGACATAGCCCTTGCCCGCGGTGCCGTCGGTCAGCACGACATCGACGTCGCCGGATTTCAGCGCCTGCACCGTCGCACCAAACGTCTCGAACAGTTTGATGCGCGGGTTCTGCTCGTTGCCGTCGAGCACGCTGTAGACGGCGGTGTAGAAGGGCGTGGTGCCGGCCTGCGCGCCGACCAGCCCGTCCTTGAAGGCGCCGAAGGTCTTGGCGTCGGTGAAGCGGCTTTCATCGCCGCGCACCAGCATGAACTGTTCCGAACGCATATAGGGGTCGGAAAAATCGACCTTCTCCTTGCGGTCGTCCTTGATGGTGATGCCGGTCATGCCGATGTTGTACTGGTTGTCGGAAACCGCCTGGATCATCGCGTCCCAGGAGGTGTTTTGGTACTCGACCGTGAAATTGAGCCGCTTGGCGATCTCGTTCATCGCGTCGTATTCCCAGCCGATCTGCTTGCCGGTCTTGGCATCGATGAACTGCAGCGGCGGATAGGCGTTTTCGGTGACCACCACCACTTTCTTGCCGCCGAGATCGGGAAGCGCCTGCGCGAACGTGGCGACGGGCGCGAGGATGAAGGCAAGCAGGCCTGCCAGCAGCAGTTTCGATTTGGTCATGACACACTCCCCGGGAATTGAATGACCCGGGCATGGCCGGGCTTGCAGGAAAATCCGGCGCCGACTTTAGCTTTCCGTAAGCGTCATGCAAGACGCTCCGCTGCGTCAGTGCACGCGAAAGCGGAATCCAATACCTTCAATCCCGCAATTCGAGAAGGAACAATGCCGCGGCGGCGATCAGCTCTGGTTCGCGGTGCCGGGATCCGCCTTGCGCAAGCCGGAGACGAACCGCGTCAGGGTGTGGTGCAGGGATTTCAACTCGTCGGCTTCCAGCGGCAGATTGCAAAGCATCGCCGCCGGCACGCTTCTGGCCTGCTCGCGCAGTGCCTGGCCCTTCGCCGTCGGCTCGACCAGAACGCGGCGCTCGTCGGCGGGATCGCGACGGCGCGTGACCAGGCCACCTGCCTCCAGCCGCTTGAGCAGCGGCGTCAATGTCGCCGAATCCAGCCCGAGCGCCTCGCCAAGCTCGCCCACCGTGCTTGGTGCCCGTTCCCACAGCGCCAGCATGGCCAGATATTGCGGATAGGTCAGGCCGAGCGGATCGAGCAACGGCCGATACAGCCGCGTCATCAGCCCACTTGCCGAATAGAGCGCGAAGCAGAGCTGTTGGTCGAGTTTTGCTACCCCGGCGAATTGCGCCGGGGTTTGCTTGGACCTGGTTGTCGTTTCCGCGGTCATGCTGCCTTTGCCGGAAGCGCCTTTGCCGAAAGCGCCACTTCGATGTTGCCCTTGATGGCGTTGGAATAGGGGCAAACCTGATGCGCCGCCGATACAAGCGCTTCCGCCGCCGTTTGATCAAGACCTTTCGTTTCCGCCGCGAGCGACACGCCAAGCACAAATCCGCCCTGCGCATTGCTGTGCAGGCTGACATTGGCCGTCACCGAAGCGTCCTGCAGCGGCAGCTTCTGCTTGCCGGCGATGAAGCGCATGGCGCTTTCGAAGCAGGCGGCATAGCCGGCGGCGAAAAGCTGCTCGGGATTGGTGGCACCGCCCTTGCCGCCAAGCTCCTTGGGCATGGCAAGGTCGAGGCTGAGCAGGCCATCATCGCTCTGGACATGGCCGGCGCGGCCGCCGACGGCGCGGGCTTGGGTGGAATACAATGCAGGCATCTCGCTTCTCCATTTAAATAGTGCACGATTGTTTAGTACACGATATAAATCGAGTCAACCGAGAATTTCCTGCCAAGCCCAACCGTTCTCCGGGAACGAAAAAGGCGGCCGAAGCCGCCTTTTTGAACATGCTCGTCGAAAATCTTATTCGGCGGTGGCTGCTTCCGCTGCCTTGGCGGCTTCAGCTGCCTCGGCGGCGGCCTTCTTCTCGGCGGCGTCCTGGGCGGCCTTCTCGACGGCCAGAGCCTCGGCGGCTGCCACCTTCTCGGCCTCGATGCGGGCCTTCTCGGCGTTCAGCGCATCGCGCTCCTCGTCGTTCAGCTTGCGGGCGCGCACGCCGGTGTTTTCCGAAATACGGGCCGACTTGCCGCGACGATCGCGCAGGTAATAGAGCTTGGCGCGACGCACCTTGCCGCGGCGCACGATCTCGACGCCTTCGATCATCGGCGAGTAGACCGGGAACACGCGCTCGACGCCTTCGCCGTAGGAAATCTTGCGAACGGTGAAGTTCTCCTGGAAGCCGGCACCGGCGCGGGCGATGACGACGCCCTCATAAGCCTGGACGCGGGTGCGGGTGCCTTCGGTCACGCGGACCTGGACACGCACTGTGTCGCCGGGCTGGAATTCGGGAAGCTTGCGCTTGGCTTCGATCTTGGCGGCCTGTTCGGCCTCGAGCTGACGGAGAATATCCATCTCAATAGTCCACTTCTTGTTCTTCCGACAGTCAGAGCGTCCGACACTCGCCTTGCAGTTCCATTGACCGCTCGGCTATGCCTTTTGTTCGAGACATTTGTCTTTGAAACATCGGGCAGGGGCGACTACACCGTCATTGTTGACGGGTCCGGCAGATTCTCTCTGGCCGGTACGGGCGGGCACATACAGCTATTTCGCGGCTTTGTCACGCCTTGGCCGCGCATTTTTCTGCTCGCATGGCACCATCGTAATCTTGCCGTGCCGGGTTGCTCCGGTCCCTCAGGCCTCCTAAGCCTGCGATACCACAGTTTTGAGCGGCCACCCCCATGTCTGTCTTCGATGCCATCCTGCTGTTCCTGGCGGGCTTTCTGTCAGGCGCCGCCAATGCGGTCGCCGGTGGCGGCACCTTCATCACATTCGGCGCCATGACACTGGTCGGCCTGCCGCCGATCGTCGCCAACGCCACCTCCTCGGTCACGCAATTTCCAGGCTACATCACCTCGACGCTCGCCTACTCGGCCGACATCAGGCATTTCTGGCGCGGCGCGCTTGTGCTGTGCCTGATATCGGCGACCGGCGCGCTGGCCGGCGCGCTGATCCTGCTGGCGCTGGACAACCCGTCGTTTCGCGCCCTGGTGCCATGGCTGCTGTTGGGCGCGACGGCCCTGTTCGCCGCAGGGCCCTGGCTAAAGCCCGCGCCAAAACCCGGCCATGAAGCGTCAGTGGGATCACTCGCCGGTTCGCTGACGCAGTTCGCCACCGCCGTCTATGGCGGCTTCTTCGGCGCCGGCATGGGCGTGATGATGCTGGCAACGCACGGCCTCACACAAGCCGGCGACTACCACCGGCTCAACGCACTGAAGAACATGCTGGCCATGGTCATCGCCGCTGTCGCGATCGTCGTCTTCGTCTCGGGCGGCGTCGTCGCCTGGCCTCAGGCGATCATCATGATCCCGGGCGGCGCGCTGGGCGGCTATGCGGGCGTCTGGATCGCCAAGCGCGTGCCACAAAACGCGGTGCGCGGCTTCGTCGTCGCCGTCGGCCTCTTTTTGGCCTTCTATTACTTTTGGAAAGGCTGAGCAGCGGCGCCCAACAAATCAGGCCGCCTCTCCCTCGTCAGCGCTTCGGACTGAGCCCGCCGCCAGGCAGCGATCTTCTTGTGGTTGCCCGAAATCAGCACCTCGGGAATCTCGCGGCCTTCAAACTCCTGCGGCCGCGTGTAGTGCGGATGTTCGAGCAGGCCGTTCTCGAAACTCTCCTCCTCGCCCGATACAGCATTGCCCATCACGCCGGGCAACAGCCGCACCACCGCATCGAGCAGCACGAGTGCCGCCGGTTCACCGCCGGAGAGGATGAAATCGCCGATCGAAACCTCTTCCAGGCCACGCGCTTCGATCAACCGCTGGTCGACGCCTTCGAAACGCCCGCAGACGATGACGGCACCAGGACCGGCGGCCAGTTCGCGCACGCGGGCCTGGGTCAGTGGCCTGCCACGCGGACTCATCAGCAGCCGCGGCCGCAAATCGCCTGGCGGCGAGGTGTGATCTATGGCTTTCGCCAGCACGTCGGCGCGCATCACCATGCCGGCGCCGCCGCCGGCAGGCGTGTCATCGACGGTGCGGTGGCGGTCGGTGGCAAAGTCGCGGATCTGGACCACCTCCAGAGACCATGTGCCGGCCTCGAGCGCACGCCCGGCCAGCGACAGGCCGAGCGCGCCCGGGAACATCTCGGGATAGAGCGTCAGCACCGAGGCGAAAAAACTCACCGGTTGCCCCCGGCGTCGCTCGGTCCGCGCGGCCTGCCCTTCGGGTCGAAGTCTTCTTCGCGCGGGCCATCGCCATCCTCGTCCTCGACCAGCCCGGCCGCCGCCGGGTCGACACGGACGAAGCCTTCGGCGATCGACACTTGTGGCACGGCGGCCTGCGTGAACGGAATCAGCACGCCCTTGCGCCCGCCCAATGTCACATCGAGAATGTCGCCGCCGCCGAAATTATGCACCGCGACCACCTTACCGAGCACAGCACCCGTGTCGTCCCGGACTTCCAGGCCGACAAGGTCGGCATGATAGAATTCGTCTTCTTCGCCGTCGTCCGGCAGCACCGAGCGGTCGACGAACAGCTCCGTGCCGGCCAGCGCCTCCGCCGCGTTGCGGTCGGCAATGCCCTTGAAGCGAACCACGACGACGGTGTTGGCGGGCCTGATGTCGATGATCTGGAAGGCGCGGCCGTCCTTGTCATAGAGCGGCCCGTAATCGGCCAGCGCCAGCGGCTCACCGGTGAAGGTCTTCACCCGCAATTCGCCCTTGATGCCGTGGGCGGCGCCGATCACGGCCATCTGGACAGGGTTCTGGGGCTTGCTCATGGCGCTTTTACCTTCGTCATCCGCGGGCGGAGCAGGCGCGAAGCGACTGCGCAGACCCGAGGATCCATTCCGTTACGGCGACCAGAAAGCACGGCAGTTCAGAAAGGGTCTCATTCCTGCCAACTCTGTATTTGCAGACACTTCGCGTGGTCTCCATCGCAAAGTTATCAGACTTGTAACGCAGCGGCGCACACAGGTCACGGCATGATCCCGGGGCCTCCGCGACGTCGCTTCGCTCCTGCTCCGCCCCAGGACGACGAAGCGACCTGGCATTTCAGCCAATCACCAAGGTTTGTGTCACCAATCGACGATCTCCTAGTCCCCACCGGGCATCTTTTCAATGACACCTCTTCACCGCTTCCTAACCCGGCTGTCGGAAAATGGTAGGGAATTGGAAGCACGCCATGCAGGAATTCCTTATCCCGGCCAAACCCGATCTCCAGGCGGCACGCGAAAGCTGGCTGAAGATGCTCGCGCGAGAACGTCGGCTGTCGCCCGAGACGGTGGAAGCCTATGAGCGCGACACGCGCCAGTTCCTGCATTTCCTCACCGGCCATTGCGGCGGCTCTCCCGGCATTTCGGACATCGCCAACCTGCGCCCGGCCGATCTGCGCGGCTTTCTCGCTGCACGGCGCAACGCCGGCGCCGGTGCCCGCACGCTCGGCCGGGGTCTCGCCGGCATCCGTTCGCTGCTGCGTTTCCTCGAGCGGCGCGGTCTTGCCAATGCCGCGGGTGCGGCAGCCCTTCGCGCGCCGCGCCAGCCCAAATCGCTGCCCAAGCCGCTGACGGCAAGCGATGCCAAGCATATCGTTTCCGTCGAAGGCCAATTGGCGGAAGAGCCCTGGATCGCTGCCCGCAACGCCGCCGTGCTGACGCTGCTCTACGGCTCGGGCCTGCGCATTTCCGAGGCGCTTGGGCTGGCCGGCGCCGAGCTGGCATCCGAGGCGGACACCGTGCTGCGCGTCACCGGCAAGGGCGGCAAGACGCGGCTGGTGCCGGTGCTGCCGGTGGCGCTGCGGGCCATCGCCGAATACCGCCGGCTCTGCCCCTATCATCTCGACCCCAAGGGAATGTTGTTCCGTGGCGCCCGTGGCGGCCCGCTCAACCCGGCCATCGTCCAGCGCGACATGGCGAAACTGCGCTCGGCGCTCAACCTGCCCGACACCGCGACGCCGCACGCGCTGCGCCATTCCTTCGCCACGCATCTGCTGGGGCGCGGCGGCGACCTGCGCACCATCCAGGAGCTCTTGGGCCACGCCAGCCTGTCGACGACGCAGATCTACACCGGCGTCGACACGGCGCGGCTGCTCGAGATCTATGAGGCGGCGCATCCAAGGGCATAACCGCTGGAAGCCCCCAAATTCGTCATCCTAGGGCGGAGCGACGCGAAGCGGCGCGCAGACCCTGGGATCCATGCCGGGACCTTGGCCGAAGAATGCGGCGGTGCAGAATTCTGCACCATAGTGGCGCTTTGAAGTGAAAGGCGACCAGGATCCTCTCGGTCTCCTTCCCACTTCAAACATAGCATGGGAACAACACACAGGATCCTCGGGTCTGCGCTGCGTCGCTGCGCTCCTTGCTCCGCCCGTGGATGACGAAGCGGGGGGTTACCACCAATTGCCGAGGCATACCGTGCGTCAACGCAAGCGGCTCAAACGTCCGCGCCGAGAAACCAGAACCGGTCAAAGACAATTTCACGGCTCCGATTAACCGTTTTGCCGCTTTTCGGTCCTAGAAGAGGATCATGAAACGCGTCATCGCCATCGCCGACCGTGCGGCTCACATCTCCCTGAAGCTGCTTGTCGCGCTCAACGTCCTGTTTTTCCTGTCGTTCCTCGCCGTGTTGCTGTTCGCGACCGGCAGGGCGCATGCCGAAATCCCGACCTGCACCGGCGCCGACATGCTGTCGGCCTTGCAGAAGGACGATCCGGAGACCTACCGCAAGATCGAGGCGGAAGCCGCGGCCACACCGAATGGCAAAGGCCTGTTGTGGAAGCTGGAAAAGCCAGGCGAGAAGCCGTCCTTCTTGTTCGGCACCATGCATATGACCGACCCGCGCGTCACCGCTCTGCCGCCGGACGCCCAGAAGGCCTATGACGCCGCCGGCACCATCGTCATCGAAACCACCGACGTGCTCGACAAGCAGAAGATGATGGTCGCGATGCTCAAGGAGCCGGACCTGATGATGTTCACCGATAGCACGACGCTGGCGTCGCTGCTGTCGCCCGACGATGCGGCGGCCATGAACACCGCCCTCGACGCCCGCGGCATCCCGCCGGCGACCGTTGCCAAGATGAAGCCGTGGATGCTCTCGGCCATGATGGCGCTGCCGGCCTGCGAGCTCGCCCGCCAGTCCGGTGGCGCACCGGTTCTCGACGTCAAGCTGGCGGAAGGTGCAAAGGCTGCCGGCAAGCCGGTGGAAGGGTTGGAGACGGCTGAAAGCCAGCTGCGCGCCATGGCCTCGCTGCCGCTGGCCTTTCACATGAAGGGCCTCGTCGACACGCTGAAGCTCGGCGACAAGGTCAACGACATCAACGAAACCATGATCGTGCTCTACCAGCGCGGCGACACCGGCATGTTCTGGCCGCTGTTTCGCGCGGCCATGCCAGAAGGACAGGACGACCCCGCGGGCTATGCGGCGTTCGAGGAAACCATGATCACCAGCCGCAACAAGGTGATGGTCGAGCATGCCGAACCGATCCTTGCCAGGGGCAATGCCTTCATGGCGGTCGGTGCCCTCCACCTTCCCGGCCCCGAAGGCCTAGTCGAGGATTTCCGCAAGGCCGGTTACACCGTCACGCCTGTCGGACTTTAGCTTTACTTGACCAGGATCTGAGCCAGCATCGCCGGAACGATGATCCGGTGAAACGGCATGACGATCGCCAGATAGGCGCGCCCGAGCCAATTGTGCGTCTTGACGACCGTCGTTGCGGCCACCTCCTGCCGGCCCATGCCGAGATCCCTGACTTCGACCAGGACGCGGAAATCGAGATGCCGATCGTCGAGGCCAAGCACGACCTTGCCGGGAAACTGGCTGATGAGCGGAAATATTCCGATCCGGTCAGCCGGCAACACCGCGGGTTCGAGGCCTGTCTTCAGCCGGAACGGCCTGACGGCAAGGTTGCGCAGCGCCGTGAGCCTACCGACCCATCGCGGCGTTCGCCCCAAAGCCCGTTCGGCGGCACCGAGTGCGGTCAACGAAAGACCTTCGGTGATCAGCACATAGCGGTCGGCGAACTGGGCTCCGGCAAGAGCGTCGTAGTGATTCGGGACAGGCTGCGCTGTGCGATTCATCACGGCAATATCCTCCGAAACGACCATAGCAGGCACAAACTCGGTGCACTGCGTGGCGAAACGACGCCATTCCGGCTCCGGAGAGGCAGGATTGTCCTTGTTTTTGGCGTTTTCCAACCCTAGCGTGAAACCAGTTCGATGATTGCGCGTTGATTGGTGTTGATTGATATTTTTCATCCACGGAGGACACTTTTATGGCGAACGCACCGAATCCAAACGACCCGTTCAATCCATCCACCAACACTCCGAGGCCAAGTGGCGGCGGCGGCAGTGGTTGGCTGATTGCACTGGTCGTCGTTATTCTGGCGGTTGTCGCGTATTATGTTTTCGGAAGAAGTGGTGAGCGCCCGGCACCGGCCGAGCCGCCGGCGGCCAGCACACCGGCCCCCGCGCCCGCACCGGCGGAACCGATGAAGCCGGCCGAACCCGCACCTGCACCTGCGGAACCGGCGCCTGCCCCGGCGCCAGCGCCCGCACCCGCACCGGCCCCAGCGCCGGCCCAATAGATCGGCCCGACATCAAATACAAACGGCCCGCTGAAAGGCGGGCCGTTTTGCTTTGGGGCGAAGTGCCGCGCGCTCGTCGGCTTCACCCGAGGATTCATGTCGCAGCCGAGAAGAGTGGCGGAACAGAATTCCGCACCGCCGCGGCGCACTTTCGTCGCGGCATGGATGCCAGGTCACGGCGACGTCGCTCGCTCCCCTCCGCCCTGGGACCACGAAGCGTTGGTCGCTTTTAGCTAAATGTGGAGCGGCTTGAAGAACGTTGCCAACGCCGCCTCCTTCACCGCTTCCGACATCGTCGGATGCGCGTGGCAGGTGCGGGCGAGATCCTCGGACGAGCCGCCGAACTCCATCAGCACCGCCGCCTCGTGGATCATCTCGCCGGCGCCGAAGCCGACGATATGCACGCCGAGCACGCGGTCTCTCGCCTTGTCGGCGAGGATCTTCACAAAACCGTCGGTGCGCAGCATGGCGCGCGCCCGGCCATTGGCGCTGAACGGAAACTTTCCCACCTTGTAGTCGATGCCTGCCTTCTTCAGCTCTTCCTCGGTCTTGCCGACCGAGGCAATTTCGGGGCTGGTGTAGACGACGCTCGGAATGACGTCGTAATTCACATGGCCGGCCTGGCCGGCAATGGTTTCCGCTACCGCCACGCCCTCATCCTCGGCCTTGTGCGCAAGCATCGGCCCGGCGATGACATCGCCGATGGCATAGATGCCGGGAACGTTGGTCCTGAGATGGCCATCGGTCTTGACACGGCCGCGTTCGTCGACGTCGACGCCGGCTTCCTTCAGCCCGAGGCTGTCGGAATAGGCGCGGCGTCCCGTCGAAATCAGCACCGCGTCGGTTTCGATGGTCTCAGCGGCACCGCCCTTGACCGGCTCGAAGGTGACGGTGGCACCCTTCTTCGCCTTGGCGACGCCGGTGACCTTGGCGCCGAGCTTGAACTCGAAACCCTGTTTCGACAAAAGCCGCTGGAACTGCTTGGAGACCTCGCCGTCCATCCCGCCCAGGATCGTGTCGAGGAACTCGACCACGGTGACCTTGGCGCCGAGCCGGGCCCACACCGAGCCGAGCTCGAGCCCGATGACACCGCCGCCGACCACCACCAGATGGCCTGGCACCTTGTCCAGCGACAATGCGCCGGTCGACGACACGATCACCTTCTCGTCGATGTCGACCTCGACCCCGGGAATGCCGGCGACATCCGATCCGGTGGCGATGACGATGTTCTTGGTCTCGATCTCCTCGACCTTGCCGTCCTCGCCAGTCACCGAGACCTTGCCAGCCGCGATCACCTTGCCGGTGCCGCGAAACGCATCGATCTTGTTCTTCTTGAACAGGAAGGCGACGCCGTTGACGTTCGAAGACACCGTCGCATCCTTGTGCGCCATCATCTTCTTCAGGTTCAGCTTCGGTGCCGGTATCTCGACGCCCAACGTGTCGAAGGAATGCCCGGCCTCGGCGAACATCTCGGAGGCATGGAGCAGCGCCTTGGACGGGATGCAGCCGATGTTGAGGCAGGTGCCGCCGAAGGTCGCGTTCTTCTCGACCACCGCCGTCTTAAGCCCGAGCTGCGCCGCCTTGATGGCGCAGACATAGCCGCCTGGTCCCGATCCGATGATAACGACGTCATAAGCCATGATACTGTCCTTCTTGATTGGGGCTCAGCGGCCGCCGCTGACATTCAGGATCGCGCCCGTCGTATAGGACGCGGCATCGGATAGAAGATAGAGAACCGCACCCGCGACTTCATCCGCGGTGCCCGCTCTTTTCATCGGCAGTAAATCGCGGAACCGTTCTATCCTGTCCGGCTGTCCGCCAGAGGCATGGATCTCGGTATCGATGAGGCCCGGCCGCACCGCATTGACGCGGATGCCTTCCAGCGCGACCTCACGGGCGAGCCCGATGGTAAAAGTGTCGATGGCACCCTTGGAGGCGGCATAGTCGACAAACTCGCCCGGCGACCCCAATGCCGCTGCCGCCGACGAGATGTTGACGATGGATCCGCCCGACCCGCCATGACGGGTCGACATGCGCTTCACCGCCTCGCGGGCGCAAAGGAACGAGCCGACGACGTTGATGCGCATCATGCGTTCGAGCCGCGCCACATCCATCTCGTCGACGCGCGCCTTGACGTCAACGATGCCGGCATTGTTGACGAAGGCATCGAGCCGGCCATAGGCGCGGTCTACTGCGCCGAACATGGCCACGATATCGGACTCGGCGCCGACATCGCCCTTGACGGCAAAAGCCTCGCCGCCGCCGGCCTTGATCTCGGCGACCAGTGCGTCGGCGGCATTCCGGTTCGAGGCGTAGTTGACCGCGACACGGTAGCCGGCCTTCGAGCCGACCCGGCAGATCGCCGCACCGATGCCCCGGCTGCCGCCGGTGACCAGCAGCACTTTTTGCGTCGCGCTCATTCCTGGCATCCCTTCAAGGCAAACACATCCCACGGCACTTTCGAAAACCCGCTGCCGCCATAGGCCGAGGATTGGCGCAGCGCTGGACCGAGATCTGGCAGGATAAGCGTCTTCGGTGCTTCGACGCCTTCAGCCGGCAGCAGCCCGATGCTGCCTTGTCGTCCGATGTGTAGATGACACCATGCCAGGGCGTGCAGGCGGCAAGCTCCTCGCCGGTGACGTCGCCTTCCGGGCACTTGTACATCAGCGCGCCGTTCGGCCGAGACACGCCCTCGTTCCACATGACGATGCCGTTCAGCACGACATTGTTGTCGAGGATCATCCGGAACGTGTTGGTGACGGTCGCCGATTTTCCGGTCGGCGTAAAATCGATCTCGCTGCCGCTCTGGGTGTCGCCATAGACGGCGAGCTCGATCGGGCAGGCAGCATGAGCGCCAGCGACGGCCAACGCCATGCCGGCCGCGATCGATACGATCGAAAGAACCTTAGAAAGGCTAAGGGAATAAGTCGTCATTCTGCCGCGCAGATCCCTTCCCCTTGCCTACCGTTTAAAAGCCGGATCGGCACCAACCCTAGAGATCGAGCACCAGCCGTTCCGGATCCTCCAGGCTTTCCTTGACGCGCACCAGGAAGGTCACCGCTTCCTTGCCGTCGACGATGCGGTGATCGTAGCTGAGCGCCAGGTACATCATCGGCCGGATCACGACCTGGCCGCCGACCACGACAGGCCGGTCCTGGATCTTGTGCATGCCGAGGATGCCCGACTGCGGCGCGTTGAGGATCGGCGTCGACATCAGCGACCCGTAAACCCCACCATTGGAAATCGTGAACGTCCCGCCTTGCATATCGGCGACCGACAGCTTGCCGTCGCGCGCGGCGATGCCCAGCCGGCCGATGTCCTTTTCGATCTCGGCGATCGACATCTGGTCGGCATTGCGCACGACCGGCACGACCAGGCCCTTTTCCGTGCCGACGGCGACACCGATATGGGCGTAGTTCTTGAAGATGATGTCGGTGCCGTCGATCTCCGCGTTGACTGAAGGGATTTCCTTCAAGGCGTGGGTCACGGCCTTGGTGAAGAAGCCCATGAAGCCGAGCTTCACGCCATGCTTCTTCTCGAACACGTCCTTGTACTTGGCCCTGAGTGCCATCACCGCTGACATGTCGACCTCGTTGAAGGTGGTCAGCATGGCGGCGGTCGACTGCGCTTCCTTGAGACGGCGCGCGATGGTCTGGCGCAGCTTGGTCATGCGCACGCGTTCCTCGCGCGATGCGTCGTCGCCCGAGGACGGCGCCCGCACGGCAACCGGTGCGGCCTTGGATGTCTCGGCCGGCTGCGATGGCGCACCCTTGGAAATGGCGTCGAGCACGTCGCCCTTCAGCACCTGGCCGCGTTTGCCCGAACCCGAGAGCTGGTCGACCGAGAGATTGTGTTCGGCGATCAGTTTCGCCGCCGCCGGCGCCGGCGGCATGCTGCGCGGCTCGACCGGGCCGGCATCGCCGGCGATCTTGGCGGTCTCGGCCGCCGCCTGCTTGCCGGTCGATGCCGCGTCCGGCGACGAGGCCTGCGACACCGCCTGCGGCTTGGTCGCAGGCGCCGCGGCCGGGCCACCTGCCGAAATCGAACCCAGCAGCGCGCCGACGCCGACAGTCTCGCCTTCCTTGACGGTGATTTCGCTCAGCGTCCCGGCGGCGGCGGCGGGCACTTCCACCGTCACCTTGTCGGTCTCGAGCTCGACCAGCGGCTCGTCGGCGGCGATCGCGTCGCCGACCTTCTTGAACCATTTGCCGATGGTTGCTTCGGTGACGGATTCGCCGAGAGTGGGAACGCGGATTTCGGTAGCCATTGTGCCTGTCCGTTTCTTGTCGGGTTCTGTTTTGTCAGCCCAATTCTGCTCTATTGGGGCGCTCTGTTCTATTCACCGAGCGCGTCTTCGAGCAAGGCGGCGAGCTGGGCAAGGTGCTTGGACATCAACCCGGTCGCCGGCGAGGCGGCCGCCGGGCGGCCGGTGTAGCGGACCCGCTGATGCTTGGCGTCGATATGCGCCAGCACCCATTCCAGATACGGGTCGATGAACGACCAGGCGCCCATGTTCTTGGGCTCCTCCTGGCACCAGACCATCTCGGCATTGCGGAAGCGCGACAGTTCCGTGATCAGCGCCTTGGCCGGGAATGGATAGAGCTGTTCGACGCGCAGCAGATAGATGTCGTTGATGCCGCGCTTCTCGCGCTCCTCGTAGAGGTCGTAGTAGACCTTGCCCGAGCACAGCACGACGCGGCGGATCTTTGAATCCTTGGTGAGCTTGATCGCCTGGTTGGGCAGCAGCTGGGCATCGTCCCACAGCAGCCGGTGGAACGAGCTTTCGCCCGACATTTCCGGCAGCGTCGACACCGCCCGCTTGTGGCGCAGCAGCGACTTCGGCGTCATCAGTATCAGCGGCTTGCGGAAGTCGCGCTTCAGCTGCCGGCGCAGGATGTGGAAGTAGTTGGCCGGCGTCGTGCAGTTGGCGACTTGCATGTTGTCTTCGGCGCAAAGCTGCAGGAAGCGCTCGAGCCGGGCCGAGGAGTGTTCCGGACCCTGGCCCTCATAGCCGTGCGGCAACAGGCACACGAGGCCCGACATTCTGAGCCACTTGCGCTCTCCGCTAGAGATGAACTGGTCGAACACCACCTGGGCGCCATTGGCGAAGTCGCCGAACTGCGCTTCCCACAGCGTCAGTGCCTTCGGCTCGGCCAGGCTGTAGCCATATTCGAAGCCGAGCACCGCCTCTTCCGACAGCATCGAGTTGATGACTTCGTAGCCGGCCTGTGCGGCCGACAGATTGTTGAGCGGGATATAGCGGGTTTCGTCGCGCTGATCGTAGAGCACGGAATGGCGCTGCGAGAAGGTGCCGCGTTCGGAATCCTGCCCCGACAGGCGGATCGGATTGCCGTCGAGCAGGATGGCGCCGAAGGCCAGCGCCTCGGCCGTCGACCAGTCGATGCCCTCGCCGGATTCGATCGCCTGGCGGCGGTTCTCGAGGAAGCGGATGATCGTCTTGTGCGCCTCGAAATCCTTCGGCACCTCGGTCAGCTTCTTGCCGATTTCCTTCAGCGTCTTGACCGGCACGGCGGTCTTGCCGCGCCGCTGTTCGTCCTGGTTGTCGGCCGTGCGCAGGCCCGACCAGGCGCCATCGAGCCAATCGGCCTTGTTGGGCTTGTAGTGCTGGCCGACTTCCCATTCGGATTCGAGATGCGCGCGCCAGTCGGCCTTCAGTTGGTCGAACTCGGCCTGGGTGATGTGGCCCTCTGCAATCAGGCGGTCGGCATAGATCTGCACCGTCGTCTTGTGGGTGCGGATGTTGCGATACATGATCGGCTGGGTGAAGGCCGGCTCGTCGCCTTCATTGTGGCCGAAGCGGCGGTAGCAGAACATGTCCACCACCACGGGCTTGTGGAACTTCATGCGGAATTCGATCGCCACCTTGGTGGCGTGCACCACGGCTTCCGGGTCGTCGCCGTTGACGTGGAAGATCGGCGCCTCGATCATCTTGGCCACGTCGGACGGATAGGGCGACGAGCGCGAGAAGCGCGGATTGGTGGTGAAGCCGATCTGGTTGTTGATGATGAAATGCAGCGTGCCGGCGACGCGGTGGCCGCGCAGGCCGGACAGGCCGAGGATTTCAGCGATCACGCCCTGGCCGGCGAAGGCGGCGTCGCCGTGCAGCAAGAGCGGCAGCACCTTGGCGCGCTCTTCCAGCGGCACGATTTCCTCGCGGCTGCGGCCGAACAGATAATCCTGCTTGGCGCGCGCCTTACCCATCACCACCGGATCGACGATTTCCAGATGCGAGGGATTGGCAGTCAAGGACAGATGCACCTTGTTGCCGTCGAACTCGCGGTCCGACGAGGCGCCGAGATGGTACTTGACGTCGCCCGAGCCCTCGACCTCGTCGGGTGCCGCCGAGCCACCCTTGAATTCGTGGAAGATGGCGCGGTGCGGCTTGGCCATCACCTGGGAAAGCACGTTCAGCCGTCCGCGATGCGCCATGCCGAGCACGATTTCCTTCATGCCGAGCTGGCCGCCACGCTTGATGATCTGCTCCAGAGCCGGGATCAGTGCTTCACTGCCGTCGAGGCCGAAACGCTTGGTACCCTTGTACTTGACGTCGATGAATTGTTCGAAACCTTCGGATTCGACCAGCTTCTGCAGGATCGCCTTCTTGCCGGTGGCGGTGAAGGTGATCTCCTTGTCGGCGCCTTCGATGCGCGCCTGGATCCAGGCCTTTTCCTCAGGATCGGAAATATGCATGAACTCGACGCCGAGCGTCGAGCAATAGGTGCGCGTCAGGATTTCCAGCATCTGCCGGATGCTGCCGAATTCGAGCCCGAGCACATTGTCGAGGAAGATCGGCCGGTCGTAATCGGCAGCGGTGAAGCCGTAATTTTCCGGCGACAATTCGTTGTAGTCCTCGAGCGGCTTGGCGATGCCAAGCGGGTCGAGATTGGCGTGCAGATGGCCGCGCATGCGGTAGGCGCGGATCATCATGATGGCGCGCACGGAATCGCGCGTCGCCTGGTGCACATCGGCATCGGAAAGGACGACACCGTTGGTGACCGCCTTGTCCTTGACCTTCTTTTCGATCGTCTTCTCGACGATGCCCCAATTGCCGTCGAGCGCCGACACCAGTTCGCCATTGGCCTGCAGCGGCCAGGAGGGCTTCGCCCATGAAGCGCCCTTGGCATTCTTGCGCACATCGCCGGCATCGTCCTTCAGCCCGGCGAAGAACTCCTGCCATTCGGGATTGACCGAGGCCGGATCGTCCTCATAGGCGGCGTAGAGCGCGTCGATGTAATCGGCATTGCCGCCATAGAGGAAAGAGGTGAGCGAAAACTGGTCGTTGGCCTGATCTTGTCTTGCCATTTTTGTCCGCGGAGCCCGGCTCCGTCTCCTGTTTGGAGTGAATGGTAAGTGGTGAATAGTGAATGGTCAGCGGCAGAGTCGAGATCCGGCAGCCAGGCCAACTATTCATCCGTCCGAGCCATTCACCATTCACTATTCACCACTTACTCATTTCAACCCTTGATCGCCTCGACCAGCGTCGTGCCGAGACGGGCCGGCGAGGGCGATACCTTGATGCCAGCCGATTCCATTGCCGCGATCTTGTTCTCGGCGCCGCCCTTGCCGCCGGAGATGACCGCGCCCGCATGACCCATGGTGCGGCCGGCCGGCGCCGTGCGCCCGGCGATGAAGCCCGCCATCGGCTTCTTGCGGCCACGCTTGGCTTCGTCCTTGAGGAATTGCGCGGCGTCTTCCTCGGCCGAACCGCCGATCTCGCCGATCATGATGATCGACTTGGTCTCGTCGTCGGCCAAGAACATCTCGAGCACATCGATGAACTCGGTGCCCTTGACGGGGTCGCCGCCAATGCCGACGGCGGTGGTCTGGCCGAGGCCGACATTGGTGGTCTGGAACACGGCCTCATAGGTAAGTGTTCCCGAGCGCGAAACAACGCCGACCGAACCCTTGCGGAAGATGTTTCCGGGCATGATGCCGATCTTGCATTCGTTGGGGGTCAAGACGCCCGGGCAGTTCGGACCGATCAGCCGCGAGGTCGAGCGGTCGAGCCGCGCCTTGACCCTGATCATGTCCATCACCGGTATGCCTTCGGTGATGCAGATGATCAGCGGGATCTCGGCCTCGATCGCTTCGAGGATTGCTTCGGCGGCGCCCGCCGGCGGCACATAGACCACGGACGCGTTGGCGCCGGTCTTTGCCTTGCCCTCGGCGACGGTGGCGAAGATCGGCAGGCTCTCGCCCTTGGAGCCGGTCCAGGTCTCGCCGCCCTTTTTGGGATGGATGCCGCCGATCATTTTCGTACCGTGATAGGCCAGCGCCTGTTCGGTGTGGAACGTACCGGTCTTGCCGGTCAGGCCCTGCACCAGCACCTTGGTGTTCTTGTCGACGAGAATGGACATGGGTGATAACGCCTCTGGATTCAGCGATTACAAGAAAGGATTGACGGCTCGTACCGAGCCATAAACCTGGTTGTGGTTGAGATCCTCGGTGTAGAAAATCGGCGCACCGAGATACCCGGCCGCGGCGAGAAGCGCGGCGTCGTAATAGTGAATTCCATAACGGCGCGCGAGGTCCAGCCCAGAGCGGACGTAGCTTTCGTCGACGGGCACCAAAGGGCAGGTCCCGAGGAGAACCAGCCACTGATCGAGCAGGTCATCGCCCAGAAGGGATTTCGCTCGCGACACTGCGGCGAATTCGGCCAAAGTTTGCCCCGACACGCCAAAGATGGTGCTCGATACCAGTTCTGCGGCGATCGGCGCGCGGCGTGGATCACGATTCTTCTCCGAAGCCGCGTAGATCAGGACGTTCGTGTCGAGAAAGCAATCGATCCTCCCGGTCGGCATAGGCGTCCCTTCGATCCCACTTGTAAGGGGTGTCGGCGCTGTCGCTCTGTCTCGCGGCCTCGTCCATGAGTCGCTTCATTCCCGCCTTGGCCCAGGCCATCCGGTCTTCCTGCTCGACTTCATGCGCAAGGAGTGAACGAATGAGGGCGTTGAGCGTGGTGTTGCGACGTCCGGCAAGGCCTCGCGCCTTTTCGAGCAGAGCGTCGTCCATGGCTAGGGTGACATTCTTCATCGCCTGTCTCCACATAAATACACAGCCGATATATGTGTGATTATGTGTATTTTTTCAACCGCCATGCCCATGATCTGCATCGCTCAGCCTTCCCCTAACTCGGAAGGCGAGACGCGCCGGTAAACGCCGCTCACCATGTCCTGCCAGGCATCTCTGCCGGCAGGTTTGAACTGCAATCGCATGCGGTAGGCGTCGGCACCGTCAAAAATGTACGTCACGCGCGCGGCGCCGCGCGGCGACGACCGCTCCAGAGTGAGCTCGTTGCCGTTCCACGTGCCCATGGCCGGCGCCGCCGGCACGAAGCCCATCGAGTCGAACTGATGCATGGTGGCGATGCTGTTTTGCTGGTCGAAGCCAAACACGCTGTGCGCGCCGAACGAGACCGTGCCGTCGCGACGCTGGCGATAGCGCTGCACCACGAACAGCCCGCCGAACTGTGCCTCAGCCAGCACTTCGGAAGTCGCTGTGCCGGCATCGGTCCACTGGGTTGCCGCCACCTCTTCCTCACCACGCCACGCGCCGACCAGCGCCTGCAGGCGCTGGTGATCGGCCGAGAGCGAGGAGAAGGCGGCTGCGTTCATGGGTCAGAGCCGCTTCAGGTCGGCGACGGTTAAGTCGCTCTTGGCGTTGCCGGTGTTGAGCGTCGTCGCCGGTTCGAACATCAGCACGACGGGTTCTTCGCTGAGCGAGCGCGGCCGGTGTTCGACAGCGCGCGGCACGACGATGAACTCGCCGCTGGAGAGCTCCACCGTGCCGTCGCGAAAATCGATTGCGATGCGCCCGCGCAGCACGAGGAAGGCTTCGTCCTCATTGTCATGCGCGTGCCAGTCGAAGACGTCGCCGAACTTGGCGATCTTGACCTGGGCATCGTTGACGTCGCCGGCGATATGCGGATCGAAAACCTTCTTGATCTTCTGATCCGCCGCCTCGACCAGGTTTATCTTGCGCGGAGGCACCAGATCAGCCCTTCACCGCCGCCACGATCTTCTTGGCCGCGTCGTCGAGATCGTCGGCCGATACCACGTTGAGGCCGCTGTCGTTGATGATCTTCTTGCCAAGCTCGGCATTGGTGCCTTCCAGGCGCACCACAAGCGGCACTTCCAGGCCGACTTCCTTGACCGCGGCAATGACGCCCTCGGCAATGATGTCGCACTTCATGATGCCGCCGAAGATGTTGATCAGGATGCCCTTGACCGCCGGATCCTTGGTGATGATCTTGAACGCCGCCGTCACTTTTTCCTTGGACGCACCGCCGCCGACATCGAGGAAGTTGGCGGGTTCGGCACCATAGAGCTTGATGATGTCCATCGTCGCCATGGCGAGGCCGGCGCCGTTCACCATGCAGCCTATATTGCCGTCGAGCGCCACATAAGCGAGGTCGTATTTCGACGCCTCGATCTCCTTCTCGTCCTCTTCGGTGATGTCGCGCAGTTCGAGCACATCCGGGTGACGAAACAGCGCATTGTTGTCGAACGACACTTTTGCATCGAGCACGCGCAGCCGGCCGTTCTTCATGACGATCAGCGGGTTGACCTCGAGCAGGCTCATGTCCTTCTCGACAAAGGCCTTGTAGAGGATTGGGAACAGCGTGTCGCCGTCCTTGGCTGCGTCACCGTCGAGCTTCAGCGCGCCGTTGAGCGCCTTCAGATCGGCCGATGTGACGCCCTTTTCCGGATCGAT
Source organism: Mesorhizobium sp. M1338 (assembly GCF_040318045.1). Lineage (NCBI taxonomy): Bacteria > Pseudomonadati > Pseudomonadota > Alphaproteobacteria > Hyphomicrobiales > Phyllobacteriaceae > Mesorhizobium > Mesorhizobium sp. M1338. Next base: position 91,651 of record NZ_JAMYLL010000007.1, read on the forward strand.
GGCGACGGTGATGATCTTTTCCGGCGTGTCGTGCGCGACCGCTTCGATGTCCATGCCGCCTTCCGTCGAGACGACGAAGGCGACGCGGCCGACCGAGCGGTCTACGAGGATCGACAGATAGAGTTCGCGCTCTATGTCGGCGCCGTCCTCGATGTAGAGGCGGTTGACCTGCTTGCCGGCCGGGCCGGTCTGCTTGGTCACCAGCGTGTTGCCCAGCATCTCATTGGCGTTGGTGACGACGTCGGCGACCGACTTCGCCAGCCTGACCCCACCCTTGGCGTCTGGGCCAAGCTCCTTGAATTTGCCCTTGCCGCGGCCGCCGGCATGGATCTGGCTCTTCACCACGTAGAGCGGGCCGGGCAGCGCCCTGGCGGCGGCTTCCGCCTCGCTCGCCTTGAACACCGGCACTCCTTCGGCCACCGGCGCGCCGAAAGACTTCAGCAGCGCCTTGCCCTGATACTCATGGATGTTCATCTGGATTTTCTCCGGGTTACTTGGCGGCGAGTTGCGGCGCGATCTTGACGCAGGCCTCGGTCAGGCCCTGCACCGTCGCCACCGAACTGTCGAACATCTTCTGCTCGCTCTTGTTGAGGTCGATCTCGATGATGCGCTCGACGCCGCCGGCGCCGATCACCACGGGAACGCCGACATAGGTGTTCTTGACGCCATACTGGCCGGATAGATACGCGGCGCATGGCAGCACGCGCTTCTTGTCCTTGAGGTAGGCTTCGGCCATCGAGATCGCCGAGGCGGCCGGCGCATAAAAGGCCGAGCCGGTCTTGAGCAGGCCGACGATCTCGGCGCCGCCGTCGCGGGTGCGCTGCACGATCTGGTCGAGCTTCTCCTTCGAGGTCCAGCCCATCTTGATGAGGTCGGGCAGCGGAATGCCTGACACCGTCGAATAGCGGATCATCGGCACCATGGAATCGCCATGGCCGCCGAGCACGAAGGCGGTGACGTCCTCGACCGAGACCTTGAATTCCTCGGCCAGGAAATAGCGGAAGCGCGCGCTGTCGAGCACGCCGGCCATGCCGACGACATGGCTCTTGGGCAGGCCGGAAAACTTCTGCAGCGCCCACACCATGGCATCGAGCGGATTGGTGATGCAGATGACGAAAGCCTTCGGCGCGTATTTCTTCAGCCCGGCGCCGACCTGCTCCATGACCTTGAGGTTGATGCCCAGAAGGTCGTCGCGGCTCATGCCCGGCTTGCGCGGCACGCCGGCGGTGACGATGCAGACATCGGCATCCTCGATGCCGGCATAGTCGTTAATGCCGGTGAGGCGGCTGTCGAAGCCATCGACCGGCGATGACTGCGCGATATCGAGCCCCTTGCCCTGCGGGATACCCTCGGCAATGTCGAACAGCACCACGTCGCCGAGGTCCTTGAGGCCGATCATGTGGGCGAGCGTGCCGCCGATCATGCCAGAGCCGATGAGCGCTATCTTGTTGCGTGCCATGTGAGGAAATTTTCCCTTTGTCTGTGACGACGCCCAAATCGCTGGCGATCTGGGTTGGCGGCGTCGAGGAAGAGGCCGGAATGCTGCGGGGACCCGCGAGACTTCGCCGCATCCAGTAGCCCCGGTGGAAAATATATTCAATCGATTATTTTCGAGTGAATAATTTCAATCGGTTAGAAACATTGGGATTTACGTAAACGTCAAAGTTTGTAAGCCGACTTGCGAGGTTTACGCAATGAGTATGGAAATCAGAAGGCTATTTCCAGGCGATGACGCCGTTGTGATACTGGCACCAAATCTCCCCCCTTGAGGCGGAGATGTCGCCAAAGGCGACAGAGGGGGTCGCCTCGCGTGAAGCGCTGGCGCCATCTGTGCCGCGCCCGGTCGAACCAACCCCCCTCTGGCCTGCCGTCCATCTCCCCCTCGAGGGGGGAGAATCGATCGTCGCGACGGTTTCGTAAATCACCAAGGATGCATGGGGGCGAACCTACGCGTCCCTACGCCTGCGCCTGCTGCGCTTCTGGCGCCGTCTTCATCTTCCGCCGCTCCGCCCAATCCTCCAGCCAGTCGTGGCTTTGCATCTCGATCAGGCGCGATGCCGTGCGTTCGAATTCGAAGACCTCGACGCCGCGCCTTGCGAGATAAAGCTGCGACGGCGGAGCCTCTGCACTCATCACCAGCCGCACATGATGGTCATAAAGCGTGTCGATCAACAGGATGAAGCGCTTGGCCTCGTTGCGCTTGCCTTCGCCGAGCACTGGGACATGATCGACGAAGATGGTCGAAAAGCGCCCGGCGATCGCCAGGTAGTCGCGTGCCCCATGCGGCTTTTCACAGAGATCGGCGAAGGAGAACCGCGCCACGTCGCCGGCGGCGCGCGGCACGACCACTTGCCGGCCTTTGAGGGCAAGTGACGTCTGGCCCTCTGGCACTCCGCGCGTCATGGCTTGCCAAGCCTCGTCGAGTATCTGGTCGGCCGCCGCATCGGCCGGCGTGACATAGACCGGTGTGCGGGCGAGTTTTTCCAGCCGGTAGTCCTTGTCGGCGTCGAGCGAGAGCACCTGTGCATGCCGCTGCAGAATGCCGATGAAAGGCAGGAAAAGCTGGCGGTTCAGTCCATCTCTATAAAGATCTTCCGGCGCCACGTTCGAGGTGGCGACCAGCACCACGCCGCTGGCAAACAGCGCCGAAAACAGCCGCGACAGGATCATCGCATCGGCAATGTCGGTAACCGAGAACTCGTCGAAGCACAGCACCCAGGCCTGCTCGGCGAGCGCCTTGGCCACGGGCGGGATCGGATCGTCTTGCCTGACGTCGCCATTCTTGCGCGCCTGCCGGTGCTTCTGGATACGATCCTGCACATCGGCCATGAAGTCGTTGAAATGGACGCGGCGCTTGCGCCGCACCGGCAGCAGGTCGAAGAACATATCCATCAGCATGGTCTTGCCGCGGCCGACGCCGCCATGGATGTAGAGGCCTTTGACGGCCTCATGCGTCTCGCGCTTGCGGGCAAACAGCCAGCCCAGCGCGCTGGACTTGTGTGCCAGTCGCTTGGCCGAAATCTCGTCGGTCAGCCGGTCCAGCGCGGCGGTGATCCGCTCCTGCGCCGGATCGCGGCCGATCGCACCGGTTTCCACCAGATGGTCGTAGCGCTGCCTGACGGTCGCATGGGTATGGAGGCCGTCACGCAGATGCATTGGTCACGTCATTTGCTTTATGCATGTCGCTGTCCCAAAACGGGGCCACTTCTGGGCGAAATGCATTCGGAAGGGCTAGCCTATCTTGTAAGCGAAATCGGCTGGCCGGTCGAAGTCTGGCCGTCGAATTTCGAGCCGCCCGAGGAATAGAGCCGCGCCAGCGCGCCGCCATTCTCGTCATAGAGCGTGAGCTGCTTGCCGGCGACGTTCCACGACTTGATGCCGTCGATCGGTGCCGGGCAATGCAGCGGCCCGGCGCGGAAGCCGGCGCCGAATTTGGTCTGCGGCGTCGCCACCTTGCAGCTCTGGCCCGAAACGTTGGCATTCCAGACACCCGCGACACTGGCGGCGTTGAGGTCCGAAGCGCCGGCCGGTGCCGTGCCGTCCGGCGGCAGCGAGGCGACCTGCGTGTTCGCCGGCGCGGTCGGGAATTGCGACGGGTCCGTGGTGCCGGGCGACGCCGGCGGCGGCAGCTGGTTCGCGGTCACCTTGCCGGCGGGCGCGGCCTCTAGCGGTGCCGGCTGCTGATCATCCATCGACGAGAAACGTGACGTCGAACAGCCGCTCGCAACGAGCGCGGCCAGCGATACGGCCACCAGACCGGTTTTCGAAAAAGTCATTCCAACCTCCGTCGGATCCGGCTGGGGGGAAGCCGTCCGCACAATCTCACCTCCACCAAGATGGAGAAGGTGGCGAAATTTCAACCCGATATGGTTAAAATACGGTTTGCGGCAAGATTTGTTGCAAATTTATCGCGATCGCGATGGCACGGGCCACTTGTCGCGCATCGCCCTGAGGTCCCGGTCGACACCGTGCCGCCCCTCCCCTGCCATTCGGCGGTCAAATGCTTGCGCAAGCAGGCACAGCGCCTATGTCAGGGAGACGAAACCTGCTGGAGCCGCAAAATTGGCCGCGAGAAAGAAAGCCGCCAATCGCTACTATAGCGGCCCGCCCAGCGATCATTTCGACGGCACCCTGTTCTTCAATCCCGACGGCCAGCTGCCCGGCCGTTTCGCCGACCTGCTGAAATGGCAGTTGAATGGCAAGCGCTCGAAATGGCCGGCGACGAATCCAAGCCCCTTTCCGCAGGCAAAGCCGGCCGCGAAGGTCGATGGCGCGGCGCTGAACGTAACGATGGTGGGCCATTCCACCTTGCTGATCCAGACGGGCGGTCTGAACATCCTGACCGACCCGGTCTGGTCGCAGCGTGCGTCGCCGCTTTTCTTCGCCGGACCAAAACGCATCAATCCGCCAGGCATCGCCTTCGCCGACCTGCCGCCGATCGACCTCGTGCTGGTCAGCCACAACCATTACGACCATCTCGATCTCGCCACCCTGAAGCGGCTGAAGGCCGGCCACGACCCGCTGGTGCTTACCCCGCTCGGCAACGACACCCTGATCGGCGATGCGATTCCCGGCATGCGGCTGTCGGCCCATGATTGGGGCGACAGGGTAGAGGTCGGCAACGGCGTCGCGGTCCATGTCGAGCCGGTGCACCACTGGTCGGCGCGCGGCGCCCGCGACCGGCGCATGGCGCTGTGGGCCGGCTTCGTCGTCGAAACGCCTGATAGCAAGCTCTATTTCGCCGGTGACACCGGCTTTCACGATGGCATCAACTACCGGCAGATGGCCGGGAAACATGGCGGTTTCCGCTTCGCCATCCTGCCGATCGGTGCCTATGAGCCGCGCTGGTTCATGGCGCCTCAGCACCAGAATCCGGAGGAAGCGGTGCAAGGCATGACGCTGTGCAACGCCGCTTTCGCCGCCGGCTGCCACTGGGGCACCTTTCAGCTCACCGACGAACCGATCGACGAACCGGCGCGGAAATTGACCGAGGCGCTTGACGATCAAGGCATCCCACGAGGGCGCTTTCGCGCCTTGCGGCCCGGCGAGATCTGGAGCGTGCCCGAGATCGGGCGCGGCTGACATCTGCATTGGGCATTTACGGACCGATCATTTTCGCGGATGGTCCGCCTAACGGGCAGAGGGGGAATTTCAGATGAAATCGATCATGGCAATTCTGATGGCGCTGGCGTTTTCGACGCCATGCGCTTTCGCAGGCGAAATCACCGATCGCGCCACCGAGGCCGAAAAACTGCTGAAGTCGGGTGATGGCGCCGACGCGCTGGACAAATTCCGCGGCGCCGAGGAAGCCCTTTGGCAAGCGATGCCGCTGGCCGTCCAGAACGTCAAACAGGTCGATTCCGCAAGCGGTTTCGGCATCTACAGCGAGCGTGCCAATCGCATCTACAAACCCGGCGAGAAGATCGTGCTCTATATGGAGCCTGTTGGCTATGGCTACGGCTCGGACGGTCTCGGCAACAGCATGATAGCGCTTTCCGTCGACATCACCGTCGTTTCCGCGGCCGGCGAGACTCTCGGCACGAGTGAGAAGGTCGGCCGTGTCCAGGTCGCCTCCCGCTCACACAACCGCGAACTGTTCTTCAAGCTGGACCTGTCCCTCGACGGCTTGCCGCCCGGCAAATACCGATGCGACTTTCTCATGCATGACGAGAATTCGAACAAGACGGCGCCTTTCACCACCGATATCGAGATCGCCGGCTAGGTCGGTCAACCGGCAGCGGCCTCGCAAGCCGACGGGAACCCAAGCGCGGCAGCCGCGTTTTTCATACGGTTTCAAAATCTGTCGGTTTGCGAGGCATTCCCATCGTCATTTTGCTGATCGTCGCCGCGGCGGCGAGCTTGCTCGGCATGCCGGCGCTGGCAGGTGCTGCCGCCACCGGGGCGCGCATCCTCATCGGCATCGTTCTGATCATCTTCCTGCTGATGGTACTTGGCATTTTCGCGGTGACGTAAAGCGGCTCCGCACTGGTAATTCCTGCCCGTTTCCGCCATATAGCGGCAATCGGACATGGAACTTTCGGAGCAATGGCCAGCACTGCCCCTTTCGCCAAGATGAACGGCATCGGCAACGAGATCATCGTTGCCGACATGCGTGGCCGTGCCGATCGGGTGACGGCGGCCGCGGCAATCGCGCTGAACGCCGATGCCGCGACAAGATTCGACCAGATCATGGCGATCCACGACGCCAGGACGCCGGGCACCGCCTTTTTCATCGACATATTGAATTCCGACGGAACCGGCGCGCAGGCCTGCGGCAACGGCATGCGCTGCGTCGTCCAGGCGCTCGCCGCCGAGACCGGCCAGAAGACCTTCACCTTCGAGACCGTCGCCGGCATTCTCAACGCGCGCGAACATGCCGATGGCTCGATCTCGGTCGACATGGGCATACCGCGCTTCGGCTGGCAGGACATTCCGCTGGCCGAGGAATTCCATGATACCCGCAAGATCGAGCTGCAGATCGGCCCGATCGACGCACCGGTGCTGCATTCACCCTCTGTCGTCTCGATGGGCAACCCGCACGCCATCTTCTGGGTCGACCGCGACGTCTGGTCCTACGAGCTCGACCGCTTCGGCCCGCTGCTCGAGAACCATCCGATGTTTCCCGAACGCGCCAACATCACCATCGCTCAGATCACTTCGCCCGAAACCATGATCATCCGCACATGGGAACGTGGCGCCGGCCTGACCAAGGCCTGTGGCTCGGCCTCCTGCGCCGCGGTGGTCGCAGCCGCCCGCACCAATCGGACCGGCCGCAGCGTCAGCCTGTTGACCCCTGGCGGCGGCACGCTGCATGTGGAATGGCGCGGCGATGACCACGTCATCCTCACCGGCGCGGCCGAATGGGAATTTTCCGGCAGCTTCGATCCGGCGACCGGAACATGGGCTCGCGACACCGAAAGCGCGGCCTGATGTCCGCTCTGTCCAAGAGCCCGGTGTCCAGGGGCATCGATGTGGTGACCTTCGGCTGCCGGCTGAACACCTATGAATCCGAAGTGATGCGGCGCGAGGCTGAAACCGCCGGCCTCGGCGCGCTGGAAGGCGGCGCCGTGATCTTCAACACCTGCGCCGTCACCGGCGAGGCGGTGCGCCAGGCCAAACAGGCGATCCGCAAGGCGCGCCGCGACAACCCGCAAACCCGCATCATCGTCACCGGCTGCGCCGCGCAAACCGAGCCTGAAAAATTCGCCGCAATGGAGGAGGTCGATCTCGTGCTCGGCAACGAGGAGAAGCTGAAGGCGAACTCCTATCGCGCGCTGCCGGATTTCGGCGTCAACGACACCGAGAAGGCGCGCGTCAATGACATCTTTTCGGTGCGTGAGACCGCCGGCCACATGGTCGACGCCATCGAGGGCCGGGCACGTGCCTTCGTCCAGGTGCAGAACGGCTGCGACCACCGCTGCACCTTCTGCATCATCCCTTACGGCCGCGGCAATTCACGCTCGGTGCCGATGGGCGCCGTGGTCGAGCAGGTCAAACGGCTCGCCGGAAACGGCTATGCCGAGATCGTGCTGACCGGTGTCGACATGACCGGTTTTGGCGCCGACCTGCCGGGCGCCCCGAAGCTCGGCAGACTGGTAAAAACCATCTTCAGGCAGGTGCCTGACGTGAAGCGCCTGCGGCTGTCCTCGATCGATTCGATCGAGGCCGACGACGATCTGCTCGACGCCATCGCCACCGAACCCAGGCTGATGCCCCATCTGCATCTGTCGCTGCAGTCGGGCGACGACATGATCCTGAAGCGCATGAAGCGCCGGCATCTGCGCGATCAGTCGATCCGCTTCTGCGAGGACGTTCGCAAGCTGCGCCCCGGCATCGTGTTCGGCGCCGACATCATCGCCGGCTTCCCGACCGAGACCGACGAGATGTTCGAGAACTCGGAAAAAATCGTCGAGGAGTGTGGCCTGACTCACCTCCACGTCTTCCCGTTCAGCCCGCGCGAAGGCACGCCCGCCGCGCGCATGCCGCAGCTCCGCCGCGAATTGGTCAAGCAGCGCGCCGCCCGGCTGCGCGCCGCTGGTGATGCCGCGTATCGGCGCCATCTGTCGTCGCTTTCCGGAACCCGTCAGTCGATCCTGATCGAGCGCGACGGACTTGGCCGCACCGAAGGGTTTACGCTTGCCGCACTCGGCACGGGCGTGCCGGGTGAGATCGTCGAGGCCGATATATCAGGCCACGACGGTACCAAGCTGATCGCGACCCCCCTTGCCGCCCGCGCGGCCTGAGAAACGCAAAGCATGGCTGGTTTTTTCAAGAAGATATTTTCGTTCGGCAAGAAAGAGGTGGTCGAGGAGCGGGTCGACGAGACCGCCCCGCTGCCGCCGATCAAGTGGGAAGCGCTCGATGCGCTGAAGCCGGCGGCCGAGCAGGTCGTTCCGGAGTTTTTGAAGCGCGACGAACTGGACCCCGAGGCGGAAGCCGCGCCGACGCCGACAGTCGAGCCGGAGGTGATTCCAGCGCCGAAACCGGCGCCTATCGAGGAACCGGTGCCCGAGCCGGCACCGACCATTCCGCCAGCACCGGAGCCTGCCGTTCCGCCCGCGCCGGAACCCCTGCCGGAGCCCGAGCCGGAAGAAGAACCCGCGCCTGAGACACCCGTCGAGCCGCCGGCGCCCGAGGAAATACCAACGCCTCCCGCCGTTCCGGAGCCTGCTCCCAAACCGCGGCCGCAAGAGGTACCGCCACCCGCGCCGTCCGAGCCTGAGATCGTTCCGTCGCGCCCGGAAAAGCAACCGGAACCGGCCCCGGTCGAAGTGCCGACGCCGCCGGTCGAGGTCCCTGCAGGGACACCAACTCCGATCGAGGTGCCGACACCGGCGCCGGCCCCTGCTCAGCCACCGTCAGAGGTCAGCGCAGCCCCTCATCCGCCTGCCGGCACCTTCTCCCCGTATAGAGACGGGGAGAAGGGAGATAGCGGTGACGCCGCGCCTCCTCTTTCAGACTTCGAGGAAGAAGCCTCAACGCTGACGCCCCCCTCGCCCCGTCCTTCACGGGGAGAGGGCGAGGGGCAGCGCAAACCTGCGCAAGACGTGGCTGAAGCTCCGTCGGCCGAGATCGTACCTCCCATTCGCCAGCCCGCGCCGATCGAATCGCAGCCGATCATCGCCGAGATCGCACCCGAACCGCAGGCCGTCCCGCAACCCGCGCCAAGATCCGTTCCCGCGCCCGGCAAGGTGACCGTCACCAGGAAAGTCGAGCAGAAGGCCGAGCCGCGGAAGGCGCCGGAACCGGCGCCGAGGCGTTCTTGGTTCCAGCGCATGAAGGACGGGCTTGCCCGTTCGTCCAAGGAACTGACCGGCAACATTGCCGGCGTCTTCACCAAGCGCAAGCTGGACGAGGAGACGCTGCAGGATCTGGAGGACGTGCTGATCCGTGCCGATCTCGGCATGGAAACCGCTTTGCGCGTCACCGATGCGCTGGCCGCCAGCCGCTACGGCAAGGATGTCTCCGACACCGAGGTTCGCGCCATCATGGCGGCGGAGGTGGAGAAGGTGCTGACCCACGTCGCCATGCCGCTGGAACTCGATCTTTCGCACAAGCCGCATGTCATCCTGGTGGTCGGCGTCAACGGCACCGGCAAGACCACGACCATCGGCAAGCTCGCGGCCAAGCTCACCGATGGCGGCCTGTCGGTGATGCTCGCCGCCGGCGACACCTTCCGCGCCGCGGCGATCGAGCAGTTGAAGATCTGGGGCGAGCGGACGAAATCGCCGGTCATCGCCTCCAAGATCGGCGCCGATGCCGCAGGGTTGGCCTACGACGCCTTCGAAAAGGCTAGGGAAGCCGGCTCCGACGTGCTGATCATCGACACCGCCGGCCGCCTGCAAAACAAGACCGAACTGATGGCCGAGCTCGAAAAGATCGTCCGCGTGCTCGGCAAGCTCGATCCGGAAGCGCCGCACACCGTGCTGCAGACGGTCGACGCGACCACCGGCCAGAACGCGCTCAACCAGGTTGAGATCTTCCGCAATGTCGCCGGCGTCAATGGCCTGGTGATGACCAAGCTGGACGGCACGGCGCGCGGCGGTATTCTGGTGGCGATCGCGGCAAAGCACAAATTGCCGGTCTATTTCATCGGCGTCGGCGAACAGGTCGACGACCTCGAACCCTTCTCGGCAAGCGAATTCGCCAGGGCGATTGCTGGAGTGGCGTAGCAAGCATGTCCCAAAAAGTTGCAGACTTTTTGGATCAGATCATGCGCAAGAAAGAGATTCCATGAACCCACCCATTCTCGAACGCGACCCGTCCGACCCGCAAAAACAAAAGAAGGAAGGCGTCAATCCGCTTCTCAAGCTGGTGCTGGAGTTGGGGCCGTTGATGGTGTTCTTCTTCGCCAATGCGCGCGGCCAATGGCTGGTGCAGAAATTCCCTGCTCTGGCCGAATTCGGCGGCCCGATCTTCGTCGCCACGGGCCTGTTCATGGCCGCCACGGCAATCGCGCTGATCGCCTCATGGCTGCTGATGCGCACCTTGCCGATCATGCCGATGGTGTCGGGCGTCGTCGTCTTCATCTTCGGCGCGCTGACGCTCTATCTGCAGGACGACATCTTCATCAAGATGAAGCCCACCATCGTCAACATGCTGTTCGGCGGCGTGCTGCTCGGCGGCCTTTATTTCGGCAAGTCGCTGCTTGGCTATGTCTTCGATTCGGCCTTCAGCCTCGATGCCGAAGGCTGGCGCAAGCTGACCTTCCGCTGGGGCCTGTTCTTCCTGTTCCTGGCCCTTGCCAATGAAGTGGTGTGGCGGAATTTTTCCACCGACACCTGGGTTACCTTCAAGGTCTGGGGCATCATGCCGATCACGCTTCTGTTCACCTTCAGCCAGATGCCGCTGATCCTGCGCCATTCGCTCGAGGACAAGGCCGGGAAATAGGGAGAGGGCGATGGAATTCGTCACCACGCGCGATGGGCTGAGGACGATCTACAAGACGCCGCGGCCGACCGACGGCTCGATCCGCAAGGAATTGAAGGCGCTCGACGGCCATTGCCGCTCCTTCATCGGCAGGAGCCCGTTCGTACTGATCGGCTCGTCCGACGGCGCCGGCAATGCCGACGTGACGCCGAAGGGCGACAAGCCTGGCTTCGCCGCCGTGCTCGACGACACGACCATCGCCATTCCGGACCGGCCCGGCAACAACCGGCTCGACACGCTTGAGAACATTCTCGTCAATCCCTCCGTCGGGCTGCTGTTCCTCATTCCTGGCATGAACGAGACGCTGCGCGTCAACGGCGAAGCCCGCATCACCGTGGACGGGGGCTTGCGCAAACGGCTTGCCGTCGATGGCAAGGAGCCGCAAAGCGTCGTCGTGGTCAGCGTCAAGACCGCCTACATGCATTGCGCCAAGGCCTTCATGCGCTCGGATCTCTGGAAGCCGGAAACCTGGTACGACCGCGCGACGCTGCCGACGCTCGGCCAGATCCTGCGCGACCAACTGGCGCTGGCCGATTCGGTCGAGGCGACCGACCGCTGGCTGGACGACGGCTACAAGCAGACGATGTGGTAGGTTTTCGAGACGACGATTCGTCCTGAACGGTTCCATCCTTGCTGAACATCCTTGCCTTTTCCGGCAGCCTGCGCGCGGCCTCCACCAATTCGGCGCTTGTCGCCGCACTGGCGCGCAACGCGCCGCCAGGCTGTCGCGTCACCGTCTATGACGGGCTTGGCCGTCTGCCGATCTTCAATCCCGACGATGAAGGCGAGCGGACGCCGCTCGACGCCTCCGCGCTGATCGATGCCGTCACCCGAGCCGACGGCGTTATCGTCTCGTGTCCCGAATATGCCCACGGGGTGCCCGGCGGGCTGAAGAATGCGCTCGACTGGCTGGTCTCGCGCGACGCCGCCGTCGCCAAGCCGGCCATGCTGGCGCATGCCTCGTTACGCTCGCTGTTCGCCCGCGCCGCACTGGCCGAGATCATGCGCACCATGTCGTTCGTGCTTTGCGAGGAAATGCTGGAGATTGCCCTGCTCGGCAAGAAGCCGCCGGAGGTGGAGGCTGTCTTGGCCGAGCCGGAAAACCGGCAGGCGATGCGCAACGCCGTTTCAGCGTTCGCGGAGTTCATTCGCGCGCGTTGATACCGGGCAGCCATCACCGCGCTTCGTCATCCTAGGGCGGAGCAAGGAGCGCAGCGACGCGGCGCAGACCCTAGGATCCATGCCGCGACCTTTGCCGGAGAATGCTGCGGTTCAGGAGGGGCGCAAGATAGCCCGACATTCCGCGAGCCGTACAACAAACAGAATTGCACCGTTGTCGTGCTCGAAAGTCGCGGCATGGATCCTAGGGTCTCCGCGACGTCGCTTCGCGACTGCTCCGCCCTAGGATGACGAAGGCGTGGGGCTGGGCCACCACGTCTTCGAACTACTTCTTCCCCCTCAGCGTCTCCACATCCGTCTTCCCGACATACCAATCGCGCGCGTTGACCTCCTCGAAGACCACCCAGACATCGTCGTTACCCAGTCCGGTGGCCTCCATGATGGCCGCCGTGACCTTCTTGGCGATATCCGCCTTCTTGCCCGCCGGATCGGCTGATATCACTTCCTTGACGATGCGGATGTTGACGAATGGCATTTTGTCCTCCCGGGGATGTTCGTGCTCGCGAGCCGCTTCGACGAAACTATCGAACGGTCGCCAGTGCTTTGTCTCAATAGGTCTTGGCGCCGTTGACCATCAGCCGCACCATGTAGAGCGAGGTGGTGCCGGCGATGTAGAGGCAATTCAGCTTGTTGCCGCCGAACACGCAATTGGCGGTGACTTCCGGCACCTTGACCTTGCCGATCAGCGTGCCGTCCGGATCGTAGCAATGGATGCCGTCGGCGGCACTGGTCCAGATGCGTCCGTCCTCGTCGAGCCGGAAGCCGTCGAACAGGCCGGCGGTGCAGTCGGCGAAGACCTTTTCGCCCGACACCTTCTTGCCGCCCTTGCCGACATTGAACACCCGCATATGCGCCGGGTTCTGCGCACCGTGCGTGCGGCCAGTGTCGACGACATAGAGCTTGCTCTCGTCGAGCGAGAAGGCCAGCCCATTGGGCCTGACCATGTCGGTGATGACGGCTTCGACCTCGCCGGTGCCGGGATCGACCCGGTAGACATGGCAGGCGCCGATTTCGCTCTCGGCCTTGTCGCCTTCATAGTCGGTGTCGATGCCGTAGCTCGGATCGGTGAACCAGATCGAGCCGTCCGACTTCACCACCGCGTCGTTGGGCGAGTTCAGCCGTTTGCCCTTCCATTTGGCGGCGATGGTGGTGATCGAGCCGTCGAACTCGGTGCGGCTGACCCGGCGGCCGGAATGCTCGCAGGTGACCAGCCGGCCCTGCCGGTCAACAGTGTTGCCATTGGAATTGCCGGATGGCTGCCGGAAGACGCTGACATTGCCGTCGGTCTCGTCATAGCGCAGCATGCGGTTGTTGGGGATGTCGGACCAGACGACATAGCGGCCGGCGGCGAACCAGGCCGGTCCTTCCGCCCATTGGCATCCGGTGAACAGCTTCTCCACCTGGGCGTTGCCGTTGAACAGGCGCGCGAAGCGTGGATCGAGAATCTCATAATAGTCTGCGGCCGCCATAGTTTTCCTCCCGGCATCAGGTGAGATGGGATCAAGCCAGCCGGCGATCGATATGGCAAGATCGATCGGTGAAATCGTCGGCGGTCTCCTGCGGACGTGATGGAGGAATGCCGCGTTAATGGCTCTTACCTGGGTTAAGCAGCTTAACCCAGGTTAAGCGGGCTTAACCGGCTATGCGCCAGACGCAATGGTGCATTGCAACATCTTCTTTTTGCAATGCACCATTACTATGTCATGCTCTGTATCGATCAAGGGAGGAATAACGGTCGCGCAAATGCGGCGCCAAAAGGAACCTTGCTATGATCCTCGACAGTCTCATGACCCGCGCTCGCAACAGCATTGCCAAGCGCAAGCACTACAACCGCCTTGTCGCCGAAATCGACAGCTTTTCCAGCCGCGATCTGGCCGATATGCGCGCCGACCGCTCGGAAATGCTCTACCAGGTCCACAAGCAGATCTACGGCTGAGTAGTATTCGGTCGACCTATCACGTTCGTCATCCTTGGGCGTAGCGACGCGAAGCGGAGCGAAGACCCAAGGATCCATGCCGTGATTTTCGAGCACCACAGCGGTGCAGAATTTGTTTTGCGATGACCCGTGATTTCGCGCTAAAAAGCGCGCGTTTCGGACCGCCGCATTTCCGGGCGAATGTCGCGGCATGGATCCTAGGGTCTTCGCCGCGTCGCTCCGCTCCTTGCTTCGCCCTAGGATGACGAACGCGAGTGACCGTCAACCCGGCGCCGTCAGCGCCTTTTCAATCTGTGGCAGCAAGAGATCCCTCGCCGTCTCGGGTGTCAGTGGGCCGACATGCTTGTAGGCGATCTTGCCGTCCTTGCCGATGACGAAGGTTTCCGGCACGCCGTAGACACCCCAGTCGATCGCCGTACGGCCGGCTTCATCGACCCCGATCGCCTGGAACGGGTTGCCGAGATCACCGAGGAACCGGCGGGCGTTTTCCGGCTGGTCCTTATAGTTCAGCGCCGCCATGACAAAACGCTTGTCCTGCGACAGCGCCAAGAGCACCGGATGCTCTTCGCGGCACGGCGCGCACCACGACGCAAAGACGTTGACCAATGTGACCTTGCCGACGAAGGCTTTCGAATCGAGCCCCGGCAGGTTGCTGCCCTCGAGCGCCGGCAGGTTGGTCTGCGGCGCCGGCAGGCCGATCAGCGCCGACGGCACTTCCGAAACATCGCGCCCCGACAACAACTGCGACAGGAACAGTCCCGCCAGGCCGAGGAAAATCAGCAGCGGCAAAAGCACGAACAGGCGGCGACGCGGCGGCGGCGTGTCCATTTCGGTGCTCATGACTTGACGGCCTTGTCGGAGCGACGCCGCACGCCGCCCGCTTCCAGCTCGGCGAGTTCGCGCTTGCGCGCCCGCTGGTCTATCAGGATCCAGCCGATCAGCCCGATCAGCACCACGGCGGTGACACCATAGGCTGCGGTCACGTAGAGTGCATGCGCGCTCATACGGCAGCCCCCGCCAAGGTGCGACCTTCCAAACCGATCATTACATCCAGTTCGAACATGCCTTCCCTTAGCCTCGCCTCGTCTGCTTCGCAATCGGTCGCCGCGCCGCAGCCTTCGCGCTCATGCCGCCACTTCAATCCGTGCCGTGGCGCAGCGCCAGCGCCGCCGAGACTGGACCCAGCACTGCAAGAAACAGGGTCAGCGCGGCAAGAATGAGGAAGGGCTGCAGAAACGGATCGGGATTGGCCGTCGCGCCATAGCTCGCCGAAACGCCGAAGATCAGCACCGGAATGGTCAGCGGCAGCACCAGCACCGAGATCAGCAGCCCGCCACGCGGCAGCGCCACCGCCACTGCGGCACCGGCTGCACCGATGAATGTGATTGCCGGCGTGCCGACCAGAAGGGTCAGCGCCGTGGCGCCGATGCCGAGTGGTTCCATATTCATGAACAGCCCGAGCAAGGGCGCGGCGATGACCAGCGGCAAAACGCTGCCCGCCCAATGCGCCAGGCATTTCGTCAGCACCGTCAAGGCCAGCATGTGTCGGTCATTGCCGAGCACCAAGAGATCGAGCGAGCCGTCCTCGCGGTCGGCTTGGAACAGCCGGTCGAGCCCAAGCAGGCAAGACAGCAGCGCGCCGATCCACAGGATCGCCGGGCCGATGCGGGCAAGCAGCTTGAGATCCGGCCCTACCCCGAACGGGATGGTGGCGATGACGGCGAGGAAAAAGATGACGCCGGTCAACGCGCCGCCGCCGGCACGGATGTTGAGGCGGATGTCGCGGAGGAAGAGCGCTAGCATGATTTGAGCTGTTCGGCAGGACAGAGGGGGGTGGGACGGAATGCCAACATCACCGCACTATCCCATCACCAATTCCGCCGCGCTCGAAATCCCTAGCGGCAGATGCGTCGCCGCAACGATTATCCCTCCGCCTTCGAGATGCCGCGTCATCAACCCCGCGAACCGCCCCTCCGAAGCCTTGTCCAGCCCCGCCGTCGGCTCGTCGAGCAGCCACAGCGGCCGATGGCTGACCAACAACTTGGCGATCGCCGATCGCCGCCGCTGCCCTGTCGAGAGATAGCCGAACGGCAGGTGGCCGATGCCGCCCAGTCCGACCGTTTCAAGCGCCTCTTCGACGCCGAGCTGCCCTTCGCCGTTGAAGTCGCGCCAGAAGTGCAAATTCTCCGCCACGCTGAGCGCCGGCTTCATTGCATTCTGATGGCCAAGGTAATGACAGGCCGACGCGACCGACGGAAACGCCTCGCCCCCGTCTTCAATCGTCATAACGCCTTCGATCTTCACGCTGCCGTGCGCCACCGGAAGCAGCCCGGCGATGACCCGCAGCAAGGTCGATTTGCCCGACCCATTCGGCCCTGTGACGACAAGCGCTTGACCATCCTCCAAGGCAAAGCCGATGCCCGAAAACACCGTGTCGCCGCCGCGTTCGCCGCCCAGATTTTCGGCGATCAGCCGCATCCCTCGCCTGCCCTGAAAACCATGTGTCGCGGCAGCTGCCGCATCGCACAAATTTGCTTTCCAACTGTCTAGAACTATTCCAGAAAATTCTCTATATGCGGTGCATCCGTGCCAGCGGTCGGCGCGGGAACAGAATTAGCGCCGAACCAGCGCACGCGCCGCCTTGAACGGCTCGGGTTGCTTGGGAACGGACAGCGGAAATGGCCGTACCCGCACCTTTGCGCGTGATTGCATGCCATCGGCGTCCGTTCCCTTTCAGGCTGAACAGACAAGGATCGCACGTGTCAAAATCCCTCGACAGTTTCAATTGCCGCCGCACGCTGACCGCAAGCGGCGCGGAATATGCCTATTTCGACCTCATCGAGGCCGAGAAGAACGGGCTTACCGGCATCTCCCAGCTGCCCTATTCGATGAAGGTGCTGCTGGAGAACCTGCTGCGCAACGAGGACGGCCGCTCCGTCACCAAGGAGAGCATCCAGGCGGTTGCCGGCTGGCTGACCGACAAGGGCACCGCCGGCGTCGAGATCGCCTATCGCCCGGCCCGCGTGCTGATGCAGGATTTCACCGGCGTTCCGGCCGTGGTCGACCTTGCCGCCATGCGCGACGCCATGGCCTCGCTCGGTGGCGATCCGCAGAAGATCAACCCGCTGGTGCCGGTCGACCTCGTCATCGACCATTCCGTCATCGTCGACGAATTCGGCACGCCGATGGCCTTCGCTCGCAATGTCGAGCTCGAATATGAGCGCAACGAGGAACGCTACAAGTTCCTGAAATGGGGCCAGCAGGCGTTCCGCAACTTCCGCGTCGTGCCGCCCGGCACCGGTATCTGCCACCAGGTCAATCTCGAATATCTCGGCCAGGTGGTTTGGACCAACACCGAGGATGGCGAAACCACAGCCTATCCCGACACCTGCGTCGGCACCGATTCGCATACCACCATGATCAACGGCCTTGGCGTGCTCGGCTGGGGCGTCGGCGGTATCGAGGCCGAGGCGGCCATGCTCGGCCAGCCGGTCTCCATGCTTTTGCCCGAGGTCATCGGCTTCCGCCTCACCGGCAAGCTGAAAGAAGGCGTCACCGCCACCGATCTCGTGCTCACCGTCACCCAGATGCTGCGCAAGAAGGGCGTCGTCGGCAAGTTCGTCGAGTTCTTCGGTCCGGGCCTCTCCAACATGACGCTGGCCGACCGCGCCACCATCGGCAACATGGCGCCCGAATATGGCGCCACCTGCGGCTTCTTCCCGGTCGACGCGGAAACCATCCGCTACCTCACAATGTCCGGCCGCAGCGAAGACCGCATCGCGTTGGTCGAGGCCTATGCCAAGGCGCAAGGCCTGTGGCGCGACACCGGCTCGGCGGACCCTGTCTTCACCGACCTGCTCGAACTGGAACTCGGCTCCGTCGTGCCGTCGATGGCCGGCCCCAAGCGGCCTGAAGGACGCGTCGCCCTGGAAGGCATTCCGGAAGGCTTCGCCAAGGCGATGGAGACCGAATACAGGAAGGCGGCCGAGATCCACAAGCGCTACGCCGTCGAAGGCACCGATCATGATCTCGGCCATGGCGATGTCGTCATCGCCGCCATCACCTCCTGCACCAACACCTCGAACCCGAGCGTGCTGATCGGCGCCGGCCTCCTGGCCCGCAACGCCAACCGCCTCGGGCTGAAGCAGAAGCCGTGGGTGAAGACCTCGCTGGCCCCCGGCAGCCAGGTGGTCGCCGAATATCTGGAGAAATCCGGCCTGCAGAAGGAACTCGACCAGATCGGCTTCAACCTGGTCGGCTTCGGCTGCACCACCTGCATCGGCAATTCCGGCCCGCTGCCCGCGCCGATCTCCAAGACCATCAACGACAAGGGCCTGATTGCCGCCGCGGTGCTCTCCGGCAACCGCAACTTCGAAGGCCGTGTCTCGCCCGACGTGCAGGCCAACTATCTGGCCTCGCCGCCGCTGGTCGTCGCGCACGCACTGGCTGGCACTGTGACAAAGGATCTCACGACGGAGCCGCTCGGCGAGGACAAGGACGGCAACCCGGTCTACCTCAAGGACATCTGGCCGAGCTCGGCCGAGATCCAGGAGTTCATCGAGAAGAACGTCACCCGCGAGCTGTTCGCTCGCAAATATGCCGACGTCTTCAAGGGCGATGAGTACTGGCAGAACGTCAAGGCGCCGGAAGGCCAGACCTATGCCTGGGACGACAACTCGACCTATGTACAGAACCCGCCCTATTTCGCCGGCATGACCGCCGGTTTCGGCAAGATCGGCGACATCAAGGGCGCCCGCGTTCTTGGCCTGTTCGGCGACAAGATCACCACCGACCATATCTCGCCGGCGGGCTCGATCAAGGCGGCTTCACCGGCCGGCAAATACCTCACCGACCACGGCGTCGGCGTCGCCGACTTCAACCAGTACGGCACAAGGCGCGGCAACCATGAGGTGATGATGCGCGGCACCTTCGCCAACATCCGCATCCGCAACCACATGCTGGGCGAGAACGGCCGTGAGGGTGGCTACACCATCCACTACCCGTCGAAGGAAGAGGAATCGATCTACGACGCAGCGATGGAATACAAGAAGGAAGGCGTGCCGCTGGTCATCTTCGCCGGCGTCGAATACGGCAACGGTTCGTCGCGCGACTGGGCGGCCAAGGGAACCAATCTGCTTGGCGTCCGCGCGGTCATCGCCCAGTCCTTCGAGCGTATCCATCGCTCGAACCTGGTCGGCATGGGCGTTATCCCCTTCGTCTTCAAGGATGGCACGTCCTGGGCCTCGCTCAATCTCAGGGGTGACGAACTGGTCGAGATCGATGGCTTGAGCACCATCAAGCCGCGCCAGACGATGATCGCCAAGGTCACCTATGGCGACGGAACGGTGAAGAACGTACCGCTCATCTGCCGCATCGATACTCTGGACGAACTCGACTACTTCAAGAACGGCGGCATCCTGCAATACGTGCTGCGCGATCTGGCGGCTTAGGGAATAGGGACTAGGCAGTAGGGAATAGACACCCCTACTGCCTACTGCCTGTCTTCGGCGATCGCCTTTGCCCCATCGCATGCCGAGGAAACGGCGCGGGTTGAACAACGTGTAGGCGAGCGTGAAACCGGCGATCGGCGGCACGTCGGCCCAGACCGTGCCCTTGGTGGCAAAGGTATGGAAGATCGTCGAACCGATGCCGATTGCCACCACCCACCAGGCCGGCACTTCGGCGAAGGTCCCCGGTGCCCAGCCTACGCACCTCGCGCACGCCCCACAGGCCGGCGGCTATGAAGGCGAGGTTCGTCAGGGCATTGACCGGCTCGGACCAGAATTCCGGCCCGGTCCGCGCGCAATAGGGATCGACCGGCGCCAAAAGGGTTTGCCACATCGTGATTGCCGCCCGAATCGGTTTCTATGCTGAAGCGTAGCCCTTCCTGTTGCTGTCGGCCGCAATGGCAAAATTTCACCGCAACGTGACTTCCCGTTGACTTCCGGTTCTGCCACATATTTCAGCAATCAAGACAAAGCCGGCACCACCGGCGGGAATCGGAATGACCATGGCCTCGCGAAAAACATTGTGGCTGGCAGCCCTTGCGCTGGCCCTCTCGGCGTTTGCCGGCGCCGGGCATGCCGGCGAAGCTGACAAGCCTCAGATCGACAAACCATTGGGCGTGGTCGAATTGTTCACCAGTCAGGGCTGCAGTTCCTGCCCCCCCGCCGATGCGTTGTTCGCCGAGTTCGTTGCCAAGGAAGACATCGTCGCGCTCGCCTATCATGTCGACTACTGGGACTATCTCGGCTGGCAAGACACGCTGAGCCGCAAGGAGAACACCGAGCGGCAATATGACTATATGCGCGCCTTCGGCAGCCGCTCCGTCTATACACCGCAGGCCGTCATCAACGGCCGCGTCCACGTCAACGGCGCCAGCCGCGTCGAGGTCGATGGCGCGCTCGCCCGCATGGCCAAGAGTGGCGAAGGCATGCGCGTCGCCATCAAGGTCAGCCGCACCAGCGACCGCGTCATGATCGACGCCGGCGATGCCGGCAGCGGCCCCAGCGATGCCCACGTCGTCATCGTCTATTTCGACCCGCCGCGGACGATCAAGATCGGCAAGGGCGAGAACACCGGCCGCATGATGACCTACTGGAATGCGGTCACCGGCATCCAGACTGCCGGCATGTGGCACGGCAAGGCACAGCGCTACGAACTGCCGATGAGCGAGATCGCCAAGAAGGGCGGCTGTGCCGTGCTGCTGCAGTCCGTCGGCAAGGACGGCATGCCCGGTCCCATTCTTGGCGCTGCGTTCATTCACAAGCCATAGAGGCCACCTTCCTTCTCCCCTTGTGGGCCCCAAAGTGCCCAGACATGAAAAAACCGACGTCAGCTTGCTTCTGACGTCGGTCATTTAGGTTTTGGGATCGTCGCACCCGGTTCTTCCGAGGAAGAGCCGAGGTTGGTTCGATCCGACGCAGACCCGTGGGCGGGGGGCTTGGGGTTTACGAGCCGGTGCCGGACCGAACCGTCTCAGGCAACGCCGGTAAATTCGTCGGACATTGGGGCATGAGCGCGGATAAAAAAAGGCAGAAATGTGGCGAAGCATCACCAATTCCAACAAGGCGTTTCATAAAAGTGACTGGACGTTGCGAAAACAGCGCGGCACCGCCCTGCTTCGCCGGGTCTTGCAATTCAGCCGCGAACACGCCAACTTTGGGTGGCAAAGATTCATTTTGAAGGATCGAGGCATGACCGATGACAGCGGCGGGATGGGGGATGGGGACGCATCCGCAATATTGATCCCGCTGCACGAGGCGCGACGCGAGCGCCTCGATCAGCCGGTGCGGTTCGACCGGCGTGAGCTGGACCAGATTCTCAGGCTCTACGGACGCATGGTCGCCGCCAACGAATGGCGTGACTACGCCATCGATCATCTCACCGACCGCGCTGTGTTTTCCGTGTTCCGCCGCACCAGCGAAGTGCCGCTGTTCCAGATCGTCAAGGATCCGAAGCTGGCCCGCAAGCAGGGCGCCTTTGCCGTCATTGCCGCCGGTGGCCGCATCTTGAAGCGCGGCCAGGAACTCGGCCGCGTGCTTGGGATATTCGACAGCAAGCTGAGGCTGGTCGAGGCCTGAGCGGGGAATTGAAGAAGGGGAATTGAAGAACTGGAGAACTGGAGAACTGATGAGTGGGAGAAAAGGCCCGCAGCACTATATATAGCCGCTGTTTCTTTTATTCTTCAGTTCATCAATTCTTCAATTCCTCAGTTCATTTCCCTCCAAGGCCCTCGCGGAACTTCTGCTCCGGCAGCGATTCGGGGTCAGGCGGCGCCGATGCTCCGCCATTCAGCGACAGCTGCATGAAGACCGTGTCCAGCCACCGCCCGTGCTTGTAGCCGGAGCCTTCAAGGCGTCCCGAATGGCGAAAGCCGAGTTTCTCGTGCAGCCGCACCGAGGCGCTGTCGGCATGGCCATCGCCGATCACCGCGATGATCTGGCGAAAGCCCGCTGCTTCCACCGCCTCGATCAGGCTTTGCATCAGCTTGAGCCCGACGCCCTGGCCCTTGGCCTCGGGCGCGATATAGACCGAATCCTCGACGATGAAGCGATAGGCCGGGCGTGGCCGGAAGGCACCGGCATAGGCATAGCCGAGCACGGCGCCGTCCTTCTGCGCCACCAGATAGGGAAAGCCGCCGGCCATCAAACTGTCGAATCGGACGCCCATCTCGGCGCGGCTGGGCGCCTCCAGCTCATAGCTCGCCGTGCCTTGCGCCACCGCGTCGGCATAGATTTCCGTGATCCGGTCGAGGTCGGCCGCTGTCGCGGGCCGAATCGTGATATTGCTCATTCTTTATGCAAACCCTTTGTCTGCTTCGATAACAGCAAAGGCCAGCACAAAAGAAAAGGGCGGCCGTTGGGCCGCCCTTCTGGAACTCGATGGTCCAGCGCTACTGATTAGCGGCGGTCGCCCATGAACTGCAGCAGGAACATGAACAGGTTGATGAAGTCGAGATAGAGCCTCAGCGCGCCCATGATCGCCTTGCGACCGGCGACATCCGAAGCGTCGCCCTCGAAATACATCTCCTTGATCTTCTGCGTGTCATAAGCGGTCAGGCCGGCGAAGATCAGCACGCCGATCGCCGAAACGGCGAAGGAAAGCGCCGACGACTGCAGGAAGATGTTGATCACCATTGCGATGATCAGACCGAACACGCCCATGATCAGGAACGAGCCCATCGCGGTTAGGTCGCGCTTGGTCGTGTAGCCATAGAGCGACAGCGCGCCGAAGCCCGCGGCGGTGGCGAAGAAGGTCTGCGAGATGCTAGCCGTGGTGTAGACCAGGAAGATCGACGACAGCGACAGGCCGACAAGGCCGGCATAGACCCAGAAGGTAGTCTGCGCCGCCGAAACGCTCATCGACTGAACACGGAACGACAGGAACATCACCGCGGCGAGCGGGGCGAAGATCACTACCCATTTCAGCGGCGAGCCGAAGATCGCATAGCCGAAGGAGGTCAGCATCTCGCCGCTCGGCAGCGTCGCGACAGCCGAAGCCGGATCGGTGGTGGTAGCCAGCATGATCGTGCCGACAGCGGCAAGACCGGTGATGAGGAGGCCAAGCCCCATCAGATTGTAGACCTTGACCATGTAAGCGCGCAGGCCCTGGTCGATGTCAGCACCGACGCCGACGCCGGGCACGGCGCGCGTCTGGTAGTTGCGAATGGGATCAGCCATTGTAGTCCTCTATTTGCTTCTGCCCCGTCCGGTGTCAGGTCCATCCAAACCCAGGCGCCGCTGGCAGGGCTCCAGCATGCCTGTGGCGAAATATGATGGTTATTCGCGTCAAGAACAAGACCATAACCGGATGTAACGATTCGTGAGACAACGAAGTGCCGATTTCTCGGCTTTCCGGACGGCATTCTTACCAAGATTTAATCCGGGATGGCCGCTCCGGACCCGAGATCACAGGTTGCGCAGCACCGGTGCGGCCTTGTGGCCGAGCACCCGCCAGGTGCCTGCGAGGCCAATGCCGACCGTGATCACCAGCGAAAACAGAATGGTCGCCAACGCCACCTCGGGCATGAAATGCGACGGCAACGTCATGATGCGGGCAACGACGAACCAGGCAGCGGCACCGCCCGCGGCCAGGGCGAAGATCGCGGTGGCCAATCCGATCAGCATGTATTCGAGCGAGAAGGCCGATATCAGCGTCCTGCGTGTCGCGCCCAGCGTCTTCAGCACCACCGCGTCATGGATGCGCGCCCGGTTGCCTGCGGCAAGCGCACCGGCCAGCACAAGCACCGAAGCGATCAGCGCCACGCCGGCCGCCGCGCGGATCGCCGTGCCGAGCTGCCCGACCAGCCGGTTGACGATTTCGAGCGCGTCCTTGACCCGCACCGTCGTCACCGCCGGAAAGGCGCGGGTGACGGCGTTGAGGATGCGAGCGTCGTCGGCCGTCGAGGCATTCTTTTCGGTCAGCGTCGCCATCCAGCCATGCGGGGCGCCGGCGAATGTGTTGGGCGAGAACACCATGACGAAATTGATGCCCATCGTCTCCCATTCGACCTGGCGGAAATTGGCGATCCTGGCCGTGACATTGCGCCCGAGCACATTGACGGTGATGGTGTCGCCGAGCTTCAGCCCGATCTCCTTGCCTTCCACGGCCGAGAACGAAACCAGCGGCTCGCCGCTATAGTTGTCCGGCCACCAGCTGCCCTCGGTCAGCGTCGCGTTTTCCGGCTGCCTGGCGTCGTAGGTCAGGCCGCGATCGCCCTTCAGCACCCAGGCGCCTTGCGCCGGCACCTTCACCTTGCCGACATCGACGTCGTTCAGCGCCATCACCCGGCCGCGCAGCATCGGCACCTTGGCCAGCGTTCCCCGAGGTGCCTCCTTGCCTATCAGCACGGAGAAGGAATCGACATCGCTGCTCTGGATGTCGACGAAGAAGAAGTTCGGCGCCTGTTCCGGCAGGCTCCCGGAGATCTGCCGCCTGAGATTGCCGTCGATCAGCGCCAGCGTCACCAGCAGCGTCAGCCCAAGTCCCAGCGACAGCACAACCGACGGCGTTAAGGCGCCTGGCCGGTGGATGTTGCCGATGGCGAGCCGCAGCGCCACGAAGCGCACGCGCGGGCTCTTCCTGGCCGCCCATTGCACCAGCGCGCCGACAAGGCGCAGCACCAGGAAGGCGAAGATGGTGGCGCCGACGAAGATCGAGGCGATGCGCTGGTCGCCCGAGGATAGAATTGCCAGCACCGCCAGCAGCAGTGCGATTCCGATGGCCGCCGCGACATAGACCGCGCGCGGAAAGCCGCGCCCCTCCAGTCCCATCTCGCGAAACAGCGCGGTGGCCGGCACGTCGCGGGCGCGGCCGAGCGGCAGCAGCGCGAAGGCCAGCGTCACCAGCAGGCCGAACAGCGCCGCCATGCCGAGCGCGCCGGGATAGAAGCCGCCTTCCGCCGGTACCGGGATGACCTGATGAAGGGCAGCGCTCGCCACGAACGGCATCAGCGCGCCCAGCACCAGTCCGAGCACGATGCCGAGCGCGGCAATGATCAGGATCTGCACCAGATAGACGGTAAAGACGAAGCCGCCCGAAGCGCCCAGGCTCTTGAAGGTGGCGATGACGCCGCGCTTGCCGTCGAGATAGGCGCGAACAGCATTGGCAACGCCGACGCCGCCGACCACCAGCGCCGTCAGCCCGACCAGGGTCAGGAACTGCGAGAAGCGCTCGATGTTGGACGACAGCGCCGGGGCCGCATTGCTGCGCGTGCGGATCGACCAGCCGGCTTCGGGAAAATCCTTGGCCGCCTGATCCTGGATGGCCTTCAGCCGCGCCTCGTCGGCGTCGGCGGGCAAGCGGATCCTGTAGGCATTCTCGATCAGGCTGCCCGGCTGGATCAGTCCGGTGGCCGCCAGCCCTTCGGTCGAGATCATCAGCCTTGGCGCGAAGCCGAATCCCTCGGACACGGCATCTGGTTCGGTGACCAGCCTGGCGCGCAGTTCGAAGGTGGCGGTGCCGAGCTTCAGCCTGTCGCCGATCCTGAGATGCAGCCGCTCGAACAGCAAATCGGGAGCCGCGGCGCCGAAAACGCCGAACTCTTCGCCGAACAGCTCCTGCTTCGACAGTACCGGCTCGGTGTCCAGCGCGCCGTAGAGCGGATAGGCATCGTCGACCGCCTTGGCCTCGACCAGCGCCTGGTCGGATCCGTCGGCGAGACGCGCCATCGAGCGCATGCTGGCGGTGCGCGAAACGGCGCCCAGCCCGTCAAGGAAACCGCGTTCGGCCTGGCTGGCATCGCGCTGGTTGACCTGGAAGCGGAGATCGCCGCCCAGCAGCGTCTGGCCCTGATTGGCGACACCGGCGTTGATGGAACGCGCCACCGAGTTGACGCCGCCGATCGCCGCAACGCCGAGAGCGATGCAGGCGAGGAAGATCAGGAAGCCGGACAGACCGCCGCGCATCTCGCGCAGCGAGAAGCGAACCGCGAGCCTCATCGTCCGCGACAACGGCATCAGGCCGTCACCTTGACGGGCGCCGGCACCTCGATCCGGCCCGACCGCATCGAAACCTGGCGTGAACAACGCGCCGCAAGGGCCGGGTCATGGGTGACCAGCACCAGCGTCATGCCGCGTTCGGCAGCCTTGGCAAACAATAGATCGGCGACTTGCCGCCCCGTCGCCTGGTCTAGGTTGCCGGTCGGCTCGTCGGCGATCAGAATGCGCGGTGACGGTGCCAGTGCGCGGGCGATCGCCACGCGCTGTTGCTCGCCGCCCGACAATTCGCCGGGATAATGAGTGACGCGGTCATTGAGGCCAACCGCCGCCAGCTCGCGCGCCGCAACCGAAAACGGATCGGCATGGCCGGCCAGCTCCAGCGGCACCGCGACATTTTCGAGCGCCGTCATGTTGGGAATGAGATGGAAGGATTGGAACACGATACCAATGTTTCGGCCACGAAACGAAGCAATCTGGTCCTCGCTTTTGCCGTTGAGCAACTCGCCGGCGATTCGGACCGTACCCGAATCGACCCTTTCCAGGCCTGCCAGAACCATCAGCAATGTCGACTTGCCGGAGCCCGAGGGCCCGATGATGCCGGTCGCTTCGCCGGCCGCCACATCGAGGCTGACGTCCTTCAGCACATGGACCAATGAAGCCCCCTCGCCAAGGGTCAGCGATACATCTTTCAGCGCAATGACGGCTTCTGTCAAAATGAAAGCGTCCTATATGGAGGATGAAGGCTCTGCTTGCCGGAAGCCGTCGCCCGAAGAATTCCTTGCTCATATGGGGCCTGCCGCATGTCTTTCAAACGCAGTATTGCCGCAGGCTTGATCGTTTTCCTCGCCATTTGCGGCGCCATTTCGTCGGCGCGTGCCGAGCCGTTCAAGATCGTGGGTTTCGGTGACAGTCTGACGGCGGGTTTCGGCCTCGGGCCGGACCAGGGCTTTACCGACAGGCTGCAGGCAGCGCTTGCCGCCAAGGGCCATGATGTGACCGTCGCCAATGCCGGCGTCTCCGGCGACACGACGAGCGGCGGCCTGGCGCGGCTCGACTGGTCGGTGCCGGACGGCACGCAACTGGTCATCCTCGAACTCGGCGCCAACGACATGCTGCGCGGCGTTTCGCCCGACATCACCAAAAAGAACCTGGACGAGATGCTGGGCAGGCTGAAACAGCGCAAGATCGCCGTGCTTCTGGCCGGCATGCGCGCCGCCCCCAATCTCGGCGCCGACTACCAGAACGCTTTCGACGCCATATTTCCGGACCTGGCCGCCAAATACGACGTTGCGCTCTATCCGTTCTTTCTCGACGGCGTCGCTGGCCGGTCCGGCATGCAGCTCGAAGACGGCCTGCATCCGAGCCCGCAAGGCGTCGACCAGATTGTCGAACGCATCCTGCCCACCGTCGAGAAGGCCATCGCGGCGGTGCCGGGCGGTTCGTAAGCCGGAACTGGAGCTGTTTCCGTTGGGGAAACTTTTTAGCAAGGACTGTGACCAACAAACCTCTTGCCCCGTTTGACTATCGATGATTCGCTAGGGGTACAGTTCGATTCGAGGAAGGGAGGCTTTTCATGCCGCGTCTTTTCACCGCCCTCGAAATACCGCGTGACGCCGCCCTTTCGCTGTCCCTGCTGCGGGGCGGCCTGCCCGGCGCCCGCTGGATCGACGTCGAGAACTACCATCTGACGCTGCGTTTCATCGGCGATGTCCCAGGCCATGTCGCCGACGAGATCGCCAACGCGCTCGACCGTGTCCACCGACCTTCCTTTTCGCTGGCCCTGTCCGGTGTCGGTGCTTTCGGCCAGAAGAAACCGCACGCAGTGTGGGCGGGCGCTTCCGCCTCGCCCGATCTTGCCGCCCTTCAGGGAGAGATCGACCGCATCTGCCAGCGACTCGGCATCCCCGCCGACCCGCGCAAGTTCATGCCGCATGTCACACTTGCAAGGCTGCGCAATTCGACCCCGCTGGACGTCGCCCAATATCTGTCGGCGCGCGGCAATTTCTCGACGCTGCCGTTCCGCATCGGCCGTTTCGTGCTGATGTCGTCGCGCGATTCGGTCGGTGGCGGCCCCTACATCGTCGAGGAAGCCTGGCCGCTGTCGGGCACCGACGCCCGCGCTTCCAGCCTTGTCGCCAGCGCCTCCGACGCCTCGCGGATCATGCGGTAGACCGAAGCGAAGGCTCCCGCGCCGTCATAGTAGGGATCCGGCACGTCACCTGCCTTGCCGTGGGCAAATTCCAGAAACAGCCGCACCCGGTCGCGCATGGCCGCCGGCGCCAGCGCTTTCAGGTCGGCGACATTCGACCGGTCCATGCCGAGGATCAGGTCGAAGCGGGAGAAATCCTCCGGCGTGACTTTGCGCGCTCTCTGTCGGGAAATGTCGATGCCGTGACGCTCCGCAACCGCGATCGAGCGTGGATCGGGCGCCGAGCCGACTTCCCAGCCGCTGGTGGCGGCTGAATCGAGGAGCATATTCCTGCCCAACCCACGCTGCGCCAGCACGGCACGAAAGACGCCTTCCGCCAGTGGCGACCGGCAGATGTTGCCAAGGCAGACGAAAAGAATGGAATTTATGGGCTTCGCGCTCATCGATCCGACGCTATGGTGAGGGACTCCAGAGACGGTTTCGAAACTCGCCAGGGTTCCAAACAGTCTCTCAGTCGAAATAGCACGGGAAGCTGACATGACGAGAGAAAAACTGGGCAAGGACGCAATCGCCGCGGCGTTGGTCGGGCTCGAAGGCTGGGCACCGGCTGCGGATGGTGCCTCCATCAACCGCACATTCACCTTCGCGAATTTCTCCGAGGCTTTCGCCTTCATGACCCGCGTCGCGCTCGCCGCCGAGAAGATGGACCATCATCCCGACTGGTCGAATGTCTACAAGACCGTCGACGTGACGCTGAACACCCACGATGCCGGCGGTGTGACCGCGCTCGATATCGATCTGGCCAAGAAGATGAACCGCTTTGCCGGCGGCTGACGCCCGCTATCGCCCAGGGCGTTTGCGACGTCCACGATACGGCGGCAAACCCAAATCGGCGCCGGCATCTTGCAGCCGGGGTCGGGTTTCACCACATTTTCGCTCGCGGGCATGCGCTGGCTTGCGCATGGGCCCTGCAAGGAGACATTGATGGCGCGACAATCCGGTTTTGATTTCTTCGGCTTCGGCGGCAAGCTCGGCGACGAGAACGAAGTGCGCGAGAAATTCTGGCGGACGGTCAAGAAGGCCGCGCGGCAGATCCCCTTCATGGAAGAGGTCGTGGCCTCCTATTACTGCGCCATGGACAAGAACACGCCGCTGCGCGCCAAGGGCATTCTGCTGGCCGCGCTCGGCTATTTCGTGCTGCCGGTGGATGTCATCCCCGACTTCGTCCTCGGGCTTGGCTTCACCGACGACATCGCCGTGCTCACCGCCGCGATCACCGCCGTCAGTGCCCACATCACCCCGGCGCACCGGCAGGCCGCCAAGGACGCCATCGCCGACAAGGGCTGAGCCGGCGCGGGGCAAAGAGTGGCCCGAGACTCGGGCGGTTGCGGCCGATCAAATCCACCGCCGCACCCGCGCCTTGTAGGCACCATACGCATCGCCGAATTTCCGCTCCAGATAGTGCTCTTCCCGCGCAATGACGCCGGTATTGATCACCCACAGCAGCGGGACGATCAGCGCGATGGCCCAAAAACTTCCCGCCGCGACGCCTAGGCCCAAGTAGACGAGGGTCGTTCCCAGATAAAACGGATTCCTGGTTCGCCGGTAGATGCCGTCGACGACCAGCGCCGTCGTCGGCAGGGTCGGTGGAATATTGGTGCCAGCGGCGTGAAAGCGCCCCGCCGCCATGAAGATGATACCGAAGCCGCACGCCGCGAGCACGGCTCCGCCCAGATAGCGGACGGGCGACTGCACAGCCAGAGTCGGGAGTGGAACGACGGCCTCGAGGACCGCTGCCGCCGCCAGGAAGCCGAGAAAGATCAAAGGCGGCAGCGCGATGACCCCAGCCACGTCGGGCGCGCCCGATCCGCCTGCAGCCTCCCCGCCATCCGATCGCGGCACCGCCGCAGCGCCGCCGGCCATCGCCCGCATGGCAACACGAATGCCGAACACGATCAACAAGACGACAGTGCCGCCCGCCAGGATCAGGACCGTCTCGGAAATGGCCATAACCGAAATCTCCCATACGCCACCAATGAGGCGCCCGGCCGAGCGCCTTGGAAGCGAACGCAGGCATCCTACCGCTTGGAGGGAAATTCGTCACGTGTTTCGGAAGCCAGGATGGCTGCGGGGGCTGGTTTTGAAAAGTCAAACTCTTGCCGCTTTCGTGGCCTCCAAGTCACCAAAGGGACGTCGCGCCACCCGCTCGCAAGGCGGCGGCGCGCGAAATGGCGGCGGTTTCCTCGGGGTGGGGTTCCTTTCTCAAAGGAAATTCACCGTTTGGTAACCCAGATTAAATCAAAATGAAGCGACGGGCAGGACGCCGAGCCGGCCTGCCGCCGCACCTTTGGAATACGGGAAAAACGATGCGCGGATTGATTGCTATAGTTTCGAGCCTGGTCCTGGTCGCCACGGCAGCGCCGGCATTGGCGCAGTCGGCGACCAAGATCGGCCAGCACAATGCCTGGGGCACCTACAGCTACCAGGCATCGGGCGGCAAGGTCTGCTATGTCCTGACCGTGCCGACCGACAAGCAGCCGC
Organism: Mesorhizobium sp. M1338; assembly: GCF_040318045.1. Taxonomy (NCBI): domain Bacteria; kingdom Pseudomonadati; phylum Pseudomonadota; class Alphaproteobacteria; order Hyphomicrobiales; family Phyllobacteriaceae; genus Mesorhizobium; species Mesorhizobium sp. M1338. The sequence continues at coordinate 122,327 of NZ_JAMYLL010000007.1, forward strand.
CGACGCTCGACCATGGCGACATGTTCTTCTTCGTCAGCCAGCGGCCCGGCCAGCAAGTGTCCTACGAGCCGCAATTCATCGCCGGCTACAATTTCCAGGAAGGCTCCAAGGCCACCGTCACCATCGACAAGAAGTCGTTCTCGATGTTCACGCGCGGCAAGTCGGCCTGGGTCGAGAATGCCGCCGAGGAACCGGTGCTGATCGCCGCCATGAAGACCGGCACCGACATGAAGGTGACGGCGAAGTCCGGCCGCGGCAACCCGACCTCCTATGTCTTCTCGCTGAAGGGCATTTCGGCGGCGCTGACATCGATCGCCAAGTGCAAATAGGCTGGCGCCCACCCCGATAGTCTATGGCGCAATAGCGAAGTTCGCCTCCCGGAGGCCGGGCATTGGCGTTTGATTCCAGCGTGGCCCTTCGCCGCCGGACCGCACCGGTCAAATGATGGTAACGGGGATCAAAAGGCCCGGCGGGGGAGTTGGACCCGTATCGGAATGACCCGCCGGCGTGTGCCGGCGGATCTCGATCTTGACGGGTTCAGTCTTACATGGCCATTTTTTCACATTCGGCCTGAGCTTTCTTGGTCGACGTATCGATCATGAAGGCTTTGCCCTTGGCGTCAGTCATCATCATCATGCAGTGCTTGATTGGCTTTGCCATCTTCATCATCTCGGCGCTCGTCTTTGCATCCGGCATCATGGTGCCCATATGCCCGTCCGGCATGATCGCCATCACTTCTCCACCCTTCATCATGGTCATTGTGCCCATCGCGTCTTCGGCAAATGCCTGTGAGGCGGAAACACCGACGAGGCCGGCAATGAGGGCTAGCTTGATAGAGTTCATTCTGCGTACTCCCATTTTGTAGAGGCATAGTTGCCCCCTTCGGATTTCGACGGCGCGATGGGAATCGTTACGCAAACACGATGATGTGATCGCTCCCCGTGCAGTGGGAGGGACAGGACAAGGTTGCCAGATCGGAATGGCGGACCGTCGGCCGGCATCCATGGTTTGCATTCCCACCGCATGACTCTGCCTCCAACCTGTGCTATGCGCCGCGCTTCATGTCCGGCACGATGCGTGAAATCGGCCGCAAACCGCTTATATCAGTGCAACCATGACCCTTTCATTCGACCTCACCACCGAAGGCGCCCGTGACGCGTTGCGTGCCCGTACAGCGCCGCCCGAAAAGCTGTCGCTGATCGGCCTGACGCGCGCTGAGCTCGGCGAGGCTCTCGTCGCTTCGGGCACCGTGCCGGAGCGCCAAGCCAAGATGAGGGCCCAGCAGCTCTGGCACTGGATGTATGTGCGCGGTGTCTCCGACTTTGCCGGCATGTTCAACATCTCCAAGGATTTGCGCGCCGAACTGGACAAGCACTTCACCATCGCCAGGCCCGAGATCGTCGAGGAACAGATTTCTTCGGACGGCACGCGCAAATGGCTGTTCCGCTTTCCGCCGCGCGGTGCCGGCCGGCCGGTCGAGATCGAGACCGTCTATATTCCCGAGGAAGGCCGCGGCACGCTCTGCATCTCCTCGCAGGTCGGCTGCACGCTGACCTGCTCGTTCTGCCACACCGGCACGCAGAAGCTGGTGCGCAATCTGACCGCCGAGGAAATCCTCGCCCAGTTGCTCACCGCCCGCGACCGGCTCGGCGATTTTCCCGACCGCGACACGCCCGACGGCGCCATCGTGCCCGCCGAGGGCCGTAAAGTCTCCAACGTCGTGATGATGGGCATGGGCGAGCCGCTCTACAATTTCGAAGCGGTGAAGAAGGCCCTGCTGATCGCCTCCGACGGCGATGGCCTGTCGCTGTCCAAGCGGCGCATCACGCTCTCGACCTCCGGCGTCGTGCCGGAAATTTTCCGCACCGGCGAGGAGATCGGCGTCATGCTGGCGATCTCGCTGCACGCCACCAATGACGATCTGCGCGACCTCCTGGTGCCGATCAACAAGAAGTATCCGCTGAAGGACCTGATCGCCGCCTGCCGCGCCTACCCCGGCCTGTCGAACGCCAAGCGCATCACCTTCGAATATGTGATGCTGAAGGACGTCAACGATTCCATCGAGGACGCCAAGGGCCTGATCAAGCTGCTCAAGGGCATTCCGGCCAAGATCAACCTGATCCCGTTCAACCCGTGGCCGGGCACCAACTACCAGTGCTCGGACTGGGAGACGATCGAGAAATTCGCCGACTACATCAACAATGCCGGCTATGCCTCGCCGATCCGCACGCCGCGCGGCCGCGACATCCTCGCCGCCTGCGGCCAGCTCAAGTCCGACTCCGAGCGCATGCGCAAGGTCGACCGGCTGGCCCTGGAGGCCATGATGATCGCGGGGCACGGCGAGGCGTGAGCCGCCGCCTCGCCTGGCTGAAGCGCCTCGCCATGATGGCGGTCGGCTATTTCGCCGCTGTGCTGACCTCGATCCTGGTCCCCGTACTGCTGATCGCTCTTCTGGAAGGTATAGAAGACGGCAACTGGTCCATCATCTTCGCCTTCGACTGGCTGGGCTCCTTCCCGCTCGCCGTGCTGACCGTGATGATCGGTGCATTGTTGATCGTCGGCCCCGCGCTCTTTGTCGCCGAACGATTTTCGCTTCGGGGATGGTTCTATTTTGCCGCCACGGGCGCGATCACGTCCATCGCCTTTGGCGTATCCATGCCGCGCTCGGCCGGCAGCTTTGTTTTCAATCCGGGCTTTCTCGGTTTCCTGGCCACGGCCGGCATTGCCGCCGGTTCGGTCTACTGGCTTCTGGCTGGACGCAAGTCCGGCATGCGCTGGGATTTGGGCCGAGATTTGGGCCAAGATTTGGGCCAAGATTTGGGATGACCCGTCTTGTCGGCTATCTCGTCCGCTTCGCCGTTATCCTGTTCGGCTACGCCGTCGCCTCGCTGGCGGCGAGCGCGTTCCTCAACGTCCTGTTCCTGGCATCGCTGGGCTACACGCCGGAGCACGCACAGCCGACGGCGACGGCTTCGCTGTATTTCTCAATTCCCTTCGTCGCCCTGTTCGTCGCCTATTTCGCGCTGATGCCGGCTTGCGTCGTCATCCTGGTCGCCGAAATCCTAGGCCGGCGCGACTGGCTGTTCTATGCGCTGGCGGGCGCCGTGGTTGCGGCCGTCTTCCTCGGCCTCGTCGACCATTCCGGCGATGCCTTCGCGCTTGCCGATACCAGCGCCATCATGGCGGTGATTGGCGGCGGCATGGTCGGCGGCATCTTCTACTGGCTCAGCGCCGGGCGCTGGGCCGGCAGCTGGTGGAGGGACGAGAACGCCCCTACTTCGCCTGGGCCGTCAGGATCTTGAGCGCAAAGGCCGAAAAAACGCCGGCGAAGAGATAATCGACCACCCGCGTGACGCGCGGGCTGGCTTTCATCGCCGCCGAGAACTTTTCCGCCGCCAGCACCATCGGCACGGTCACCGGGATCGCCAGCACGATGAACATCGTGCCCAGGAAAAACAGCTTTCCCGGTGCGTTCGGGTCATGCGCGGAAACGAACTGCGGCAGGAAGGTCATGAAGAACAGGATGATCTTCGGGTTGAGCAGATTGACGCCAAGCCCCGCCGCCCAGCTGCGCAACAGCGAAATCTCGGGACCCGTCTTCTTCTCTGGCGAAAAGGCCGAGCCCCTGGTGACCGCCTGCCAGGCCAGGAAGACGAGATAACCGGCGCCGAAGATCTTCAGAACGAAGAAGGCCATCGGCGAGGCGACGATCAGCGCCGAGACGCCGACCACCACCAGCGTGGTGTGGATCAGCGTACCGCACAGTGCCCCGGCCATCGAGGCAAAGCCGGTGGCGCGGCCCTGGCTCAGCGTGCGCGAGACGAACAAGGTCATGTCCGGCCCCGGCGTGATCGCCAGGATGACGGTGGCGATGGCGAACTGGATCAGCGTGGCGGTGTCTGGAATGAAGGACATGGACGGCCCCTTGGCTCGGACACGCAGGCTTTAGAGGATACGGCCCGTGGTTGCCAGCGGCTGGGTGGTTGAAACGCTGATCCAACTCGCCTGAATCGCCTGTCCGGCCGCCGCCCGGCCATGATCCACGGCGTTCATCTCTTGCGCAGCCCGGAAACGGCGTGATACCTCGCCCGCCAAGAACTCAGTTGCGGAACCGCCAAATGTCCAAGACCAAAGACGTCAAGAAGGTCGTGCTCGCCTATTCCGGCGGCCTCGACACCTCCATCATCCTGAAATGGCTGCAGACCGAACTCGGCGCCGAGGTCGTGACCTTCACCGCCGATCTCGGCCAGGGCGGCGAACTCGAGCCGGCACGCCGCAAGGCCGAGATGATGGGCATCAAGGATATCCGCGTTGTCGACGTGCGCGAGGAATTCGTCGCCGACTTCGTCTTCCCGATGTTCCGCGCCAATGCCGTCTATGAAGGCACCTATCTGCTCGGCACCTCGATCGCGCGGCCGCTGATCTCCAAGCATCTGGTCGAGATCGCCAGGGAGACCGGCGCCGACGCGATCGCGCACGGCGCCACCGGCAAGGGCAACGACCAGGTTCGCTTCGAACTCTCGGCGTACGCCCTGAACCCCGACATCAAGGTCATCGCGCCGTGGCGCGACTGGTCGTTCAAGTCGCGCACCGATCTGATCAATTTCGCCGAACAGCACCAGATCCCGGTGCCGAAGGACAAGAAGGGCGACGCGCCATTCTCGGTCGACGCCAACCTGCTGCACTCCTCTTCCGAGGGCAAGGTGCTGGAAGACCCGTGGACCGAGCCGCCGGAATTCGTCCACCAGCGCACCGTTTCGCCGATGGACGCGCCGGACAAGGTCACCGAGATCGAGATCGAATTCCTCAAGGGCGACCCGATCGCGCTCGACGGCAAGAAACTGTCGCCGGCGATCATGCTGGCGGCACTCAACGATCTCGGCCGCGACAACGGCATCGGCCGGCTCGACCTGGTCGAGAACCGTTTCGTCGGCATGAAATCGCGCGGCGTCTACGAGACGCCCGGCGGCACCATCCTGATCGCAGCGCATCGCGCCATCGAATCGATAACGCTCGACCGGGGTGCCGCCCACCTCAAGGACGAGTTCATGCCGCGCTACGCCGAGCTGATCTACAACGGCTTCTGGTTCGCGCCCGAGCGGCTGATGCTGCAGGCGATGATCGACAAGAGCCAGGAAGACGTCGAAGGCACGGTGCGCCTCAAGCTCTACAAGGGCAACGTCATGGTCACCGGCCGCAAGTCCAGGAAGACGCTCTATTCCGACGCGCTGGTCACCTTCGAGGACGACCGCGGCGCCTACGACCAGAAGGACGCCGCCGGCTTCATCCGCCTCAACGCGCTACGGCTGAGGACGCTTGCCGCGCGCAGTCGCAAGAGCTGATCTTCAGTCTGTCCGCCTCAAAACAAACCAGCGTCTTCGCCGGGACCTGTTGTCGGCGCCGGCGACGCCCCGCCAATTCAAACTGAAGCGATTGCCTCAGTTGGCCCGGCGCATAGCCGGGCCTCCTGTCGAAGATTCCAGCTCTCAGTCGCCGTCGATCGCCGTGGCGATGCGGGCGATGGCCTGCTGATAGACGCTCGCGGAATTCCAGCCGGCGATCGCGCCCAAATTCGCACTCGCGCTCGCGCCGGCACGCCAGCCATGACCTTTGAGGAAGTTGGCGGTGGAAGCCAATGCGGTGGCCTTGTCGCGCAGGTTTCCGCCGCCGACGCCATACTTCAAGACATTTCCGGGCAGGAACTGCGTGTGGCCAATCTCGCCATGGGCAGCGCCGACCGACGAGGCTGTCAACGCCCCGCGATCAACCAGCTTCAGGGCTGCAATGGCATGCGGATAAAAGAATTCAGGGCGGCGGCAATCATAGGCAAGCGTCAGAATGGCGGAGACCGTATTCTGGTTGCCCATGGAGGCACCGAAGCCGGTTTCCATGCCCCAGATGGCGAGCAACACACCCGGCGACACGCCGTAGTTCGCCTCGATCTTGGAAAACAGTGCCGCATTCGCCTTCTTCAGCGCGCGGCCCTTGGAAATGATCGCGGACCCGCCACGGCGCTTCATGAAATCGTCCACCGAGCCGCTGAAGGCCTTGTGGATGCCGCGGTCGACCGAGATCGTCCTTGTTGCGTAGGTCGCGCCAGCCAGGGCGGCCAGACCCCTGGCGCCCACACCTTCGGACTTGGCCTGCGCGGCGAACTCCGGCTTCCAAGCCTCGAAGCCGGCGCCGGTCTTGCCGCAGCTGGCCCCCGCCTGCGCGCCCGTTGCCAGCGCAAGCACCGCCACCACTATGGTCGCTGCAAACATCTTTCCCTTGGCAAGAAATGCCATGTTGTTCTCCTGGTTGCCTGAATCACGTCCCAATTGCGAACTTGCCAGCGAAACACGCACTTGTCACTGTCGCCGCTGCATTGCTGGCGAATGCCGTGGAATTTGCCTACGATCAAGTGATTATTGTGGCAAGGGGCCCAATGGAAGACGTCGATGTCGTGATCATCGGCGCCGGTCCGGCGGGTATTGCCACAGCCACCGGCCCTGCTGGCGGTGCGCATCTTGCGGCGAAATAGCCTCGATATATGGGAACGCCGGTGGGCGGTTCGCGTTGGGCACCTGCCGCCCTGATATGCTGGCTCTGAAGGTTAGAGACCGACATGAAACTCTTCGACTGTCCGCATTGCGGCCACCGCCTCTATTTCGAGAACGCCCAGTGCCTGAACTGCGGGAGCCTCGTGCTCTACGATCCCGGGCACGCCCGTTTTGCGCTGTCGGACCTCGACGGCGTCTTCCAGTGCACCAATGCCGACGAATGCGCCTGCAACTGGATGGCCGAGCCCGGACGGAGGTTTTGCCGCGCCTGCGTGCTGAACCAGCTGATTCCGGATCTTTCCGTCGACGGCAACCGCCGCCGCTGGATTCGCGTCGAGGCGGCGAAGAAGCGCGCCATCTATTCGCTGCTGGCCTTCGGGCTGCCGGTTGCGCCCAAGCTGAACCCCGCCGATGAGATCGGGCTGGCCTTCGACTTCCTCGCCGATCCGATCGGCGGCGGGCCCGGTGGCGAGCGCATCCTGACCGGCCACGACAATGGCCTGATCACGCTCAACGTCGCCGAGGCGGATTCAGCCGAGCGCGAGAAGCGGCGCGTCGAGATGGGCGAGAACTATCGCACCTTGCTTGGCCATTTCCGCCACGAGTTCGGCCATTATTATTGGGACCGCCTGATCCGCGACGATCCGCGGAGACTGGAAGCTTTCCGTGCGCTGTTTGGCGATGAGCGCCCCGACTACGAACAGGCGTTGAAGTCCTATTATGCCAATGGTGCCGCGCCCGACTGGCAGCAAGGCCATATCTCGGCCTATGCCACCTCGCATCCATGGGAGGATTGGGCCGAGACCTGGGCCCACCATCTGCACATCACCGACACTCTGGAGATGGTGCACGCGCTGAACTTCCCGCTCGGTCGGCTGGAGACGGTGGAGGCCAACGACTTGCCGCGGGGCGACACTGGCGGCGAGCCGCAGGCAGCCCCTTCGGAGCCGGCGACCGCACCCGAGCCTTTCGAAAAGATCCTTGCCCGCTGGCTGGTGCTGTCTGAAGCCTCCAATTCGATCAACCGCTGCATGGGCCTGCCCGACCTCTATCCCTTCGTCATTTCGGACGTCACGGCGCGGAAATTGGCCTTCGTTCACGAACTTCTGACCGGTTTGCCGAAAGAAAAGGGAACAAATCGTGAGTTGGCGCAGGCGTTTTAGGGGGAACGCATGAGCCACTGACCCGTTTTCGCTGGCGAGGGACTTGAAAACGGAGAGAACCCATGAAATCCCTTTTGTTCCCCGCGGTCGCGGGACTGCTGACCGCGATGTCGGGCGCCGCGCTTGCCGACACCGCCGTCTCCGCCGTCACCGACCTCAACGTGCGCGCCGGGCCCGGCCCGCAATATCCTGTCATCGGCGTGCTTGCCGCCGGCCAGTCGGCGACACTCAATGGCTGCGTCGAAAACAGCAAATGGTGCACCATCGCCGAGGCCGGCGGCCAGGGCTGGATCTATTCCGACTATGTGACGGCTGATTTCGGCGGCAGCCGGGTGGTGCTGACGCAACGGCGTTCCAGCGTTGCTGTCGTCTCGCCGCCGGACGACATCGGCGACTATTCGACTGACTATACCGGCGCGATCATCGCCAGCGATCCGGTCGTCGATGAATTTCCCCCGCCTCCCGCCGAAGTCCGGACCTATGTCGACACGCATCGCCTCGATCCAGTCTATCTCGACGGCGAGGTGGTGACCGGCGCGATCTTGCCGGACACCGTCGAGCTGCGCGAAATCCCGAACTACGACTACCGCTATGTCTATGTGAACGGCCAGCGGGCGCTGATCGACCCGCAGACGCGGCGCATCATGTACGTGGTACGCTGACGGAGAATTGCATAAGGCGGCCGCAACCTCAGCGGTCGCCTGACTGCCAGGCAGAGCAATGCCGCCACGCGGGCCATCGATGGACGCGTGCGATCTCCGAGACGCGAATGCTCCCGTGCGAAATGGATTCCGATTTTCTCGGCCCTCGGCTAGAGCAATTCCAGGAAAAGTGTGACGCGGTTTTCCGTCCGGAATTGCGTCAAAACAAAGAGTTAGATCGGTTCGCCGTTTTCGTGAAATGGTGAAATGCTATAGATCAACAGGCAATCAATTCGGCAGGGAACCAGCGTGACGATAGACTCGGCCGCCTTCGAACGCTATCGGCGCTCGCCCAACGCCCGGACGACCTTGCCGCGCCTGTTCCTGGGAACCGCGATCGTCATCCTGTTCTGGGCCGCAACGACGGTGGCCGTGCTGATCGGCGGCATCTATGCATTCTTTGCCTGGCAGGACGGTGCGGCGACACCATCCGGCGTGCATGGGTTCCTTGCCTCGCCGCTCGGCATCCTCACCGCGCTTGCGTCTTTTGCCGGCATCTGGATCGGCCTGTGGATCGCCATGCGCTGGGTCCACGGCGAGAAGCTGTCGGCGCTGCTCGGCGTCAGCCGCCGCGTGTCGCGATCGGGCTTCCTCAAGGGGCTGATCGCGGTGCTGATCACCTCGCTTGTCTCCGAGATCCTGCTCTATCTCTTGCAGCCCGAGATCGCGCGCGGTCCAATCAGCCTGTCGTCCTGGCTGCTGTTTGCAATCCCGATCGGCGCGCTCACCTGGCTGCAGACATCGTCGGAAGAGGTGCTGTTCCGCGGCTATCTGCTGCGCGGTCTCGCCAACCGGTTCAGGAGCCCGTTCATCTGGGCGCTGCTGCCGGCGCTGCTGTTCACCGCGCTGCATTGGAGCCCCGGCGCATCCGCCGCGATCAACGCCTGCGTGCTCGCCTCGATCGCCGCTTTCGCGCTGCTGCTGACGGTTGTCGTCTTTGCCACCGGCAATCTCGGCGCCGCCCTCGGTGCTCATCTCGGCAACAATCTGACCGGCTTCCTGCTGATCTCGCATCAGGAGAGCTACAATTCCTTCGCCCTGTTCAATGCCAGGCCGCTCGAAGGGCCAGGCTGGACGACAGCTGATGCGGTGCTCATCGCCTTCATCGGCATCGCCTGCAGCCTGCTGACGATCGTGCTGCTTTTACATCCGCGCTCGCCGCTCGGGGTTGCCGCCGAGGTTCCGGATGAGGCAAACTCGGCCTGATTGCAGCCCAGGGGACAACGCGAAACCGCGCTTGTCTTGACTCTGGCGCCGATTTCCTGTCTACACGCCCCGAATTCCGCGACGAGTATCCCTCCGAGCAAGCCGACCAGGACGCCGAAACCTCTTCGAGGTGAAGTGCTTTAAATCGATCCTGGAGGCCAACACCCGGCAGCGCTGAGCGCCCCCGGGTGCTTTTTGGTTTTGGCTTTTGCTCGCCACGAGCCTTGGACACTTGGCGCGAACGCATTACCTCTCGGGCACCGCTTGCCTGGGAAAAGGAAAAAGAATGTTTGAATCGCTACAGGAACGTCTTGGTTCGATCCTGAACGGCCTCACCGGCCGCGGTGCCCTGTCCGAGGCGGATGTCTCGGCGGCGCTGCGCGAGGTGCGCCGTGCGCTGCTCGAGGCAGACGTAGCGCTGGAAGTGGTGCGCTCGTTCACCGACAAGGTGCGCGAGAAGGCCGTCGGCGCCGCCGTGGTCAAGTCGATCAAGCCCGGCCAGATGGTCGTCAAGATCGTCCATGATGAGCTGGTCGAGATGCTCGGCGCCGAGGGCGTCGCCATCGATCTCAATGCCCCGGCCCCGGTCGTCATCATGATGGTCGGCCTGCAGGGTTCCGGCAAGACGACCACTTCGGCCAAGATCGCCAAGCGCCTTTCCGAGCGTCAGAACAAGAAGGTCCTGATGGCCTCGCTCGACACGCGGCGCCCCGCCGCGCAGGAGCAGCTGCGCCAGCTCGGCGAACAGGTCAAGGTCGCCACGCTGCCGATCATCGACGGTCAGTCGCCGGTCGACATCGCGCGCCGTGCCGTGCAGGCGGCCAAGCTCGGCGGCCACGACGTCGTCATCCTCGACACCGCCGGCCGCACCCATATCGACGAGCCGCTGATGGTCGAGATGGCCGACATCAAGAAGGTGTCGAGCCCACACGAAATCTTGCTGGTCGCCGACTCGCTGACCGGCCAGGACGCCGTCAATCTGGCCAAGAGCTTCGACGAGCGCGTCGGCATCACCGGTCTCGTGCTGACCCGCATGGACGGCGACGGCCGCGGCGGCGCAGCACTTTCGATGCGCGCCGTCACCGGCAAGCCGATCAAGCTGATCGGCACCGGCGAAAAGATGGACGGGCTGGAGGAATTCCACCCCAAGCGCATCGCCGACCGCATCCTGGGCATGGGCGACATTGTCTCGCTCGTCGAGAAGGCCGCTGAAAACATCGACGCCGAGCAGGCGGCGGCGATGGCCAAGAAGATGCAGTCGGGCAAGTTCGACCTGAACGACCTCGCCAGCCAGCTTCAGCAGATGTCGAAGATGGGCGGCATGGGCGGCATCATGGGCATGATGCCCGGCATGGGCAAGATGAAGGACCAGATGGCGGCCGCCGGTCTCGACGATAAGATGTTCGGCCGCCAGCTCGCCATCATCTCGTCGATGACCAAGGCCGAGCGCGCCAACCCCGATCTGCTCAAGCATTCGCGCAAGAAGCGCATCGCCGCCGGTTCCGGCACCGACGCGGCCGAAATCAACAAGCTGCTGAAGATGCACCGCGGCATGGCCGACATGATGAAGGCGATGGGCGGCAAGGGCAAAGGCGGCGGCCTGATGCGCGGCATGATGGGCGGCCTCGCCAACAAGATGGGCCTCGGCGGCATGCCGGGCGGTATGGGTGGCATGATGGGCGGCGGCATGCCGGACCTGTCGAAGATGGATCCCAAGCAGCTCGAAGCCTTGCAGAAGCAAGCGCAGGCATCCGGCCTTGGCGGCATGAAGGGTCTTCCCGGTGGCGGTGGCCTGCCTGGGCTGCCCGGCGGCATGAAACTTCCCGGTCTGCCCGGAATGGGCGGCGGGCTGCCTGGCCTTGGCAAGAAGAAGTGAGGACGCCATGAACGAAGAAAAGGACATGGCCGACGCACGCACGATCCTGGCCGACTATCGCGCCTCGATCGACAACATCGACGCGGCCCTCATCCACATGCTGGCCGAGCGCTTCCGCTGCACCAAGGCGGTTGGCGTGCTGAAGGCGACGCATGGCCTGCCGCCGGCCGACCCAGCGCGCGAGCAGCAGCAGATCGCCCGGCTTCGCCAGCTGGCGAACGATGCCCATCTCGACCCGGATTTCGCGGAAAAATTCCTCAACTTCGTCGTCCGCGAAGTGATCCGCCACCACGAACAGATCGCCGCTTCGAGCAGCGGCGGGACAAAGACCCCGCTTCCAACGGCGTGATGAAAACCAACTGAAACCCGATCAACGAACTTAGAGTTTTTAGGAGAAAAGAAATGCCCTTGAAGATCCGACTGGCCCGCGCGGGCTCGAAGAAGCGTCCTTACTACCACGTCGTCATCGCCGACGCCCGTTCGCCGCGTGACGGGCGGTTCATCGAGTCGATCGGCTCGTGGAACCCGCTGCTGCCCAAGGACGGCGAACGCGTCAAGGTCGACGCCGACCGCGTCAAGCATTGGCTGGCGCATGGCGCCCAGCCGACCGACCGCGTGCTGCGCTTCCTCGACGAAGCCGGCCTGGTCAAGCGCGACGCCCGCTCCAACCCGAAGAAGGCCGAGCCGGGCAAGAAGGCGCAGGAACGCGCTTCGCTCTTTAAGAAGGCGCAGGAAGACGCCGCTGCCGCGGCAGCGACCGCCGCGGCGGCTCCGGCCGAGGCGGAAGCCGCTACCGCCGAATAGATATTGCCCTATCGCATCCAGGAAAACGGCGGGCCCAAGGCCCGCCGTTTTGCTATATCGACTTCACTTTCGAACGCGGCCCTATCAATAGCCGCTCGGGCAGCGGTCGACGTAGACGCGGCCATAACGATCACGGTAGCGGCATTCGCCAGGTTCGCTCGCCCGGCCGATCAACGCACCGGCCACGGCGCCGACAGCGCCACCGACGACGGCGCCTTCAACCGGATCGCCAGCGACCGCGGCGCCGACGGCAGCGCCACCCAATCCGCCGACAGCCGCGCCCTTTTCCGTTTGTGAACAAGCGGCGAGCGGCACCAGCAGGGCCATCAAAAGCATCGTTTTCTTCATTGTCGTTCCTCTCCAGCTAGGAGCCGCCTCCGCCGCCAAGCCAATATCTAACTCGCAACTGGGCGATTTGATCCCAAAGAGATTGCCGGCAAGGGGATTCAGGCTTCCAGCAGGGGCGGTGCTCGGATTGCGCCCGGCCCAGGCTGTGGACGTCGTGCGGGACATCGGTCTATCGGCTGAACGGGATCAGCGCGCGCACTCGTGGGTCGCGCAGACAGCGACGCGGCGCAGATCCTAGGATGACGAGAGAGGGGCGTCTCGGCCAATCTCCGAGGGGAGTGCCGTCCATGCCGGGCACCTACGAAAAATAGAACTTCTCGGCCGTTAGCATTTTCGGCGGGGTCTCGCCCAGCGCCTCGAACACCGAGATCTCGCAGACGCGGCACAGGCCGTCGAGGGCGAGGTCGTTGGCCTCGGTGCCGAACGGATCCTCGAGTTCTTCCGAAAGCGCATCGAGGCCGAAGAAGGTGTAGGCGATCAGCGCCGTGAACAGCGGCGTCGCCCAGCCGGCGGCGGAGACCAGCCCGAAGGGCAAGAGCAGGCAGAAGATATAGGCGGTGCGCTGCAGAAGCAGCGTATAGGCGAACGGCAAGGGTGTTCCCATGATGCGCTCGCATCCGGCCTGCGCGGCGGCGATTTCCGACAGGCGCTCGTCGAGGATGCGGTAGCCGATCGCATCGATCGCGCCGGCCTTGCGCAGCGCGGCGATGCGGCGGCCCATGCCACGCACCATTGCGTCCGGTGCGTTGGCTGCCTTGGCGACGATCTCGGTTTCGTCACCGATGAAAGCGCGGGCCTGCGGCGCCGCGTCGACGCGCCTGAGCAGACCGCGCAGAAAGTGGCAGAAGGCGATCGCCTCCATCAGCAGGCCGCGCAATTCCGTCCGGTCGTCGACCAGCCCGGCGGAGGCGCGTGCCAGGTTGCGGATGTCGAAGACGAGCTGGCCCCACAGTTTGCGCGCCTCCCACCAGCGGTCGTAGGCGGCGTTGTTGCGGAAACCGAGATAGATCGACAATGCCACGCCGAGCAGTGCGAATGGCGCGGTGCCGGCATTGCCGAAGTCGAGCTTCAGCGCCCGCGTAATCACCACCACCAGCGCGCCATAGGCCGCAAAGCCAAGGATCTGCGGCAGGATGCGCGGCACCACCGAGCCGCGCATGATGAAGAACAGGTGCAGAAGGCGTGGACGCGGGCGGACGATCATCAAAGGCCTTTCGCGGACCGGCGCTGGTCCTCAGCTGCTTTATTGTGCGACGCAACAGGTCCGCAAGCCCGGCCGCCAGCGACATAGCCATGTCGCCTGTGCAGCACGCGGACTATCGGCACCCGCCGGTCGCGGATATTGAGGAGCACGGGCTGCGGCCCTTTTCTATGGACGAGAGAAGACGAATGACCGGCGAAACCGATCTGAAGACACTGCTGGCATCGATGACGCCGGAACTGCTCGCCGGCACCTATGTCTTCGTTAGGCCGGCGCCTGACCTCGCTCAGCCGGAAGGCCTCGAGCCGGTGATGGTGTTCCGCGAGCGCGAGGGCGTGACGCTGATCGTGGCCGAGGAGGCGGCCAGCACAGCCGGCCTGACCGCTTCCTTCCGCTGCCGTATGGTGACGCTGAACATTCATTCGTCGCTGGAAGCGGTCGGCTTCCTCGCCGCCATCACCACGCGGCTCGCCGCGGCCGGCATGGGCGTAAATCCGGTCTCGGCCTTCTACCACGACCATCTGTTCGTCCCGGCCGAGCGGGCGGAGGAGGCGATGGAGCTGTTACGGGAACTAGCCAGGCAATCATTCGCGACCAAGGATTTACAGCGCGAGGATGTTGAGGCAATCGCAAGCGGCCGTATGTCATCGGAGAGCGATCATCTCGATGCCTTGCTCGATCCAAATTAGAGCATACGCATGTTTGATCAGTACCTGCAGACATACAGAATGTCCGGCAAGCCTTCTTCGTTGCCGGTGCCGTCGCCGAAGGACTCCGCGCGAAAACCATGGCGCTCGTAGAAGCGTCGGGCGCCGGTGTTGGCTTGGAAGCAATGCAGTTTCACGACCGCCAACGCAGCGGTCGCGTCCATTAGCAATCGGCTGCCGATGCCATGCCCCGTCCAGGCGGGATCGAGATAAAGCTGCTCCACCCATTCGCCGCTGACGGCAATGAAGCCGACAGTGGCCTTGCCAGCTTTGGCGACCGTCACTTGCTGCCGTGGCAGGACGACGTCGCGGATGAAGGCGAGGTCTTCGGTCGGTGTATGGATGACCGGCATCCAGTCGAATGAGCCAAGCGCTGCCCGCATGAGCCGGGCGATGGCGGCGGCGTCCGATCCAGTGGCCGGACGCAGGAAGACCTTGACGGGATCGTTCATAAAACGCTTCTCAATAAAGGGCGGTGCTGCCCCTCATCCCCCTGCCGGGACCTTCTCCCCGTGAACGGGAGAAGGGGGCTAACGGCCGAAGGCCGAGCCCGCGACCGCGGGCCGCCGGCTTTCCGGCGCCCTCGCGGAGGGCCAGCCGCGGCAGCGGCGATACGGCCCGTGAGCGAAAGCGAATCGGCCGAAGGCCGAGCCCGTGAACGAGATTAAGCCGCCTTCTTCTTCGGCTGGATCAGGCCACGCTCGACCAGCAGCTCGGCGATCTGCACCGCGTTCAGCGCCGCGCCCTTGCGCAAATTGTCGGAGACGATCCACATCGACAGACCGTTGTCGATGGTCGAATCCTCGCGGATGCGCGAGATGAAGGTGGCGTCCTCGCCGGCCGATTCCAGCGGCGTGATGTAGCCGCCGTCCTCGCGCTTGTCCAAGACCTGGCAACCCGGCGCCTCGCGCAGGATATCGCGCGCCTCGTCGGCGGTGATCGGCTTTTCGAACTCGATGTTGACCGCTTCCGAATGGCCGATGAACACCGGCACGCGCACGCAGGTCGCCGTCAGCTTGATCTTGGGGTCGAGCATCTTCTTGGTCTCGGCGACCATCTTCCACTCTTCCTTGGTGGAACCGTCGTCGAGGAAGACATCGATATGCGGGATGACGTTGAAGGCGATGCGCTTGGTGAACTTCTTGACCTCGACGCCATCGGCGACGAACACGGCGCGCGTCTGCGTGAACAGCTCGTCCATGCCTTCCTTTCCGGCCCCCGACACCGACTGATAGGTGGCGACGACGACGCGCTTGATGGTGGCGAAATCGTGCAGCGGCTTCAGCGCCACGACGAGCTGCGCCGTCGAGCAGTTCGGGTTGGCGATGATGTTCTTGCGCGTGAACAGCGAGATCGCATCCGGGTTCACTTCCGGCACGATCAGCGGCACGTCCTGGTCGTAGCGGAAGGCCGACGAATTATCGATGACGACGCAGCCCTGCTTGCCGATCTTCGGCGACCATTCCTTGGAGACGTTGCCGCCGGCCGACATGATGCAGATGTCGGTGTCGGAAAAATCATGCTGGTCGAGCGACTTGACCTTCAGCGTGCGGTCGCCGAACGACACTTCGGTGCCTTGGCTGCGCCGCGAGGCCAGCGCCACGACTTCGCTTACCGGAAAGCCGCGCTCTTCCAGTATGTTGAGCATTTCCCGGCCCACATTGCCCGTGGCGCCGACGATCGCTACCTTGAAACTCATTAGAAATCTCCTGTCCCTCTCCGCTTGGTTTTTGGAGAAACCCGCCGGCCGGTGCGGGTTCCGTCCCCCGGGCCGGACCCGGGAGAGGGTGGTTAGGCCAAGGGAATCACACCGTTTTGGTGGTTTTGGCCATAGTTTTGCTGGAACGGGGAGACGCGCCGACGCGCCCGGCCCAATGGTGTGCATTGCGGCCAGGGAGGTCGAATGCAAGAACCGCCATCAAAAGGCCGCGCATCGAAACTATCCTGTTCGGTGCCGGCTTTTACGCGGTTTGCGTCAAGAGTCAATTGCCGAGCGACCTCGGTTTCCCGCGCACCCTGTACAATGGCGGCTGCGCGAAGTACGAACGAGCAAGATTGTTTTGGCTGGCGCGAGGTCGGCCCCGGCATGTGCTCCATGATGAGCGCAGACCCTAAATTCCGAAAGAGTAAGATGTCCAACTTCGAAGCACTTGTCCCAGCGCTTGCCAGGGCGCTGGAAAAACGCGGCTATTCCGAGCTGACGCCGGTACAAAAGGCGGTTGTTGCCCCCGAACTCGGCCAAGCCGATGCGCTGGTGTCGGCACAGACCGGCTCCGGCAAGACGGTAGCCTTCGGCCTTGCCTTGGCGCCGACCTTGCTTGACGGCGCGGAGCGCTTTGGCCACGCCGCGGCACCGCTGGCGCTGGCCGTGGCGCCGACGCGCGAACTGGCGCTGCAGGTGACGCGCGAGCTGGAATGGCTCTACGAGCTGACCGGCGCCACGGTGGCGTCCTGCGTCGGCGGCATGGACATGCGCTCGGAGCGGCGTGTGCTGGAGCGCGGCGCCCATATCGTCGTCGGCACGCCCGGCCGGCTGCGCGACCACATCACGCGGCGCTCGCTCGACATGTCGGCGCTCAAGGCGGTGGTGCTCGACGAGGCCGACGAGATGCTCGACCTCGGCTTTCGCGAGGACCTCGAATTCATCCTCGACGCCGCACCCGCCGAGCGCCGCACGCTGATGTTCTCGGCCACCGTGCCGCGTTCCATCGCCACGCTCGCGCAAGGGTACCAGCGCGATGCCGTGCGCATTTCGGCCGCCGGCGAGGAAAAGCAGCATCTCGACATCGAATACCGGGCGCTGAGCGTCGCCCAGCCCGACCGGGAAAACGCCATCATCAACGTGCTGCGTTTCTATGAGGCGAAGAACGCGCTGGTGTTCTGCAACACACGTGCCGCCGTCAATCATCTGACCGCGCGCTTCAACAACCGCAACTTCTCTGTTGTCGCACTGTCCGGCGAGCTCAGCCAGAACGAACGCAGCCACGCGTTGCAGGCCATGCGCGACGGCCGCGCAAAGGTCTGCATCGCCACCGATGTGGCGGCGCGCGGCATCGACCTGCCCAACCTCGAACTGGTCATCCACGCCGACCTGCCGACCAACCCGGAAACGCTGCTGCACCGCAGCGGCCGCACCGGCCGCGCCGGGCGCAAGGGCGTCAGCGCGCTGATCGTGCCCAACAGCGCCCGCAAGCGCACCGAACGGCTGTTGCAGAACGCCGGCCTCAAGGCGACGTGGGCGAGCCCCCCCTCGGCCGACGACGTGATACGGCGCGACGACGAACGCATCATTGCCGATCCGGTCTTCGACGAACCGGTGAAGGAGGACGAGCGCGGCTTCATCGACGCGCTGCTCGCCAAACATGGCGCCGAACAGGTGGCCGCCGCCTTCGTGCGCCAGTGCCGCGCCAGCCGCTCGGCGCCCGAGGATCTCATGGAAATCGCGCCGTTCACGCCATCGCGTGAAAGACCGGCGGGCGAAGGTTTCGCAGGCCGCGACGAGGCACCCAGCCGCCGCGACGATTTCGGCGCCAGCGTCTGGTTCTCGCTGTCGATCGGGCGCCGGCAGAATGCCGAACCGCGCTGGCTGATCCCGATGCTGTGCCGCACCGGCAGCATTAGCAAGCGCGAGATCGGCGCCATCAAGATGCAACCGGAAGAGACCTTCGTGCAGATCGCCGCCGACTGGGCCGACCGCTTCCTGGCCGCGATCGGTCCCGACCGCAAATTGCAAGGCAACGTTCTGGTGAAGCGGTTGGACGGCCAGCCCGACCTGTCGCGCGCGGGCTACCAGGCTCCGAGCCCCGACAAGAAACCACATCGCGGCAAAGGAACGTTCGACCCAACCGCGCCGAAGCGGAAATTCGAGAAACGCGCACCGGCCTCAGCCGATCAGCGTCCGGCGACCGCGCATGAGGCAAAGCCGTGGGCGAAAAACCCGGGCAAGCCGAAATTCGACAACACAGGCGCGCCAAAGCACAAGAAGGCGAAGAAGCGGCCTTCCTAAAACCTTGATCGGCGGGACGCGCTGGCCTGCAGGCCTGCCTTGATGGCGGCCCAGCTTGCCGTCGCCGGTGTTGGCCGATGGTTTTGGGCGATGCGCCCCACCAGCGAGGAACGCCACGCATGGTCCTCCGCCATCTTGCGGATCGCCGCATACCAGCCTTGCTGGTCCTGCGAATCGATTGCCGGCATCAGGCCGCCGCTCGCCTCGATCAGCGACGGCGCCGTCGAGACGATGACAGGAATGCCGAAGTCGAGGCATTCGGAGGCTCCATAGCCCCAGCCTTCGATATGCGAAGGAAAGACGCCGAAAGAGGCGCTGCGATAGTATCGGATGAGCTCCTCATCGCTGATCAGCCCGGTGAACGTGACTTGCTCGAGCAGCTTGGGATGGGCCTTGAGAAAAGCGCGCAGCGGCTCGATCATCCAGCCCCAGCGCCCGGCGCAGACGAGCCTCGGCAGCTTGACGCCTTCGTCAAGCGCCTGCTGCCAGATCCGCGCCAGCAGGATGTGGTTCTTGCGGACTTCGATGGTCGAGCAATAGAGCACGAACGGCTCGGCGACTTCGATGCGCGAAGTCTTGCCGGCGCGCGATGCCGTCTCGTGCAGGATGGAGGGCATTGGAAAACGATACACGACCGGCGCGGCGATTCCGGCTTTGCGCATATGATCGGTCAGCGTGGCACCGACTTCGTCGGAGGCGCAAAACGCCGGCGCGCCGGAGCGGACGAGGTGCTCGAGATAGGATCCGAAGCGGGTCTCGCGCGTGCCCGCACCGAGCAGGTCCGGGCGCAATGCCGGGATGAGATCGTGGCAAAGGAAAGCAACGTCGCCGGCGCCACCCGAGACGGCGGATCGGTCTTCCGAGGTCAGGATGTGATGGCTGATGAGCACCGGACCCGGCTCCGCCCCGCGCGGCAAGGGGCTCAGCCTCCAGTCGCAAGCCCAACCCGACCCGCCGGTACAGGCGATAGGCGAAGATCAGCAGCCTTGTCGCTTGGAACCCAATTCCCTTCCTGCCGTTGGTCACCGTCCTGGCAAGGTGACGGTCGGTATCGCGCTTGCCCCACGGATATTGCCTCACCGCCTCGAAAGCTTCCGATAGCGCTATGCGTCTTCCCGGCCATTTTTTGACGCGCCAAGGCGAGATCTCGCCCGTCGCGACATGCTCCTGTTCGAAAGGCGCCAGAGGCCGAAACCGGCCCGACCTGAACGCCACCACCTCCACGCGAGGGTCGGGATCGGCCAGGGCCGCGTTGATGAGAAAGCTTTCCACCCGTGGGATGCCTGCCAGACCCTCGCCGGGCGGCCAGAACATCAGGCCGGTGGCATCGATGGCCAGTCTCGGAGGCCTTGTGACCTCTTTGTCCTCAGTCACGACGCTGGCATCGGAACGCTCGACTGTCATTATCTGCTTTTGGGTCTGCCTTTGGCGAAGGCGGTTGCACTTGATGTCTTATGCTTCATTTGCCGCCTAGACGGTAGCCATGTTGCCCGGTCTTGCCCATCGGCTCGGCAGTGTGCCACACCTTGGCCGGGACGTGGCGAGAGGGGTGGCCTATGCGCGGCGAAGTGCTTCATTATGACGAGGAGCAGGCTTTTGGCTTCATCACCGGAGCCGATGGCAACCGCTATACCTTCACCCGCGAGAGCCTGCGCCGGCAAACCGCCATGCCCAAGGGCACGGTCGTCGAGTTCCAGCCAGGTGGCGGCCAGGCGCGCGACGTCTTTTCGATTGGCGCCCAGACCGTCACCGAGGCCCCGACCCCGAAGGCCGGAATCAACACCGCATCGACTCAAGCCGGCAACGCACCGGCAGCTTCCGCTTTCCAGGCGCGGCATTTCGGCCGCTCATCAGAGCCAGCCGAGCCCACCGATCTCTGGGGCTATTTCTGGCGCGGCGTGACGCAGAACTATTTCAATTTCGCCGGCCGGGCCCGCCGCAAGGAATATTGGGGCTATTTCCTGTTCTGGGTGGTCTCGCTGCTGATCATCGGCGGTATCGGCCTTTTCGCCGACAACGAAATGGGCAATTTCGACAGCAGCGTGTCGGCGGCTGTAACCGTTGGCCTTTGCGGCACCTTCGTGCTGGTGACCCTCCTGCCCAGCCTCGGCATGACCGTCCGCCGCATCCATGACATCGGGCTTTCGGGCTGGCTTTACCTGGTGGTGCTCATCCCGACCATCGGCAGCCTGATCATCCTGGTCTTCGCGCTGATCCCGACGCAGGCACGGGAAAACCAGTGGGGGCCGGTGCCCACGGGCGTCCGAGTTTAATCTGGCGTGCATATTGCAGTCTACCGCAACCCTGGATAGTATTCTCATCGCGGCATGGATGGGGGTAGGGCATGCAGGGCGCGGTGCTTCACTACGAAGGATCAGGACTACGGCTACATCAATGGAGTCGACGGCAAGCGTTCTTCGTCCGTTATTGCGCGCCGTGCCGTCATCCGGCTGGAATTCGACGAGGGTGCCGCTGACGAGGGCCGCCCCCTGATTCAGATCGTTACGTGGCCGTGAGTTCGACCACGATCTCGTCACCCCCCGGCGGCCAGCTCGGCCGTACCGACGAAAACCGGTCCACTCGTTCCACGGGACTGTGGGCATACTTCCGGAACACGGTGAGCCTGAACTATTTCAATTTCAACGGACGCGCCCGCCGCAAGGAATTCTGGGCCTTTTGGCTATGCTTTAATCTTGTGCTGGTGACGCTGCCTGGCTTCGGGATACTCGTCAATCTGGCCATCAACGGCTTCGGCATCAATGCGGGCAGGACGTCGATCGGATTCCTACCCGCCATTGTCTTCCTCCTGGCATTCGGCCTGCCGTGGATCGCGCTTACCGTGCGGCGTCTTCACGACATCGGCCTGAGTGGCTGGCTTGTCTTGATCTGCTTCATCCCAGTTATCGGCGAAGCGGTCTTGTTGGTCTTCGGGCTGATCGAGTCCCAGGTGGGCGAAAACCCCTGGGGCCAGGTGCCGGCAGGCGTCAGGGTCTAGGGGCGATCGCCTTCAAGTCGTCGTTCGAAAGCCTGAGAAATACCTTCTGGCCGTGGCGTTGGGCGCCGAGCCGCTCGTAAAAACGCAACGCGCCCTCGTTCCAATCTTCGGTGGTCAGGTCGATACGGCCAATACCGTGGCTGAGGCAATGATCTGCGAGAAAGCCGATCAGCGCTCGGCCGACGCCGGCGTTGCGGATGTTGTCGCGCACGAACAGGTCCTTGAGGAACAGCAGCCGCTCAAGATCGATACCTGGATGTGCGATCGCCACCGACGCCAAGCCGCTGACCCCGCCGTCGACGAAGGCGAGCGCGAAATGCGGATAGGCCGGGCTTTCCTCACCAAGCCATTTGCGTGCAGCAGATAGGGCCCGGTCGGCATCGAGAGGCGGCTGCCGGTAATGCTCCGCCATCTCGCACAGTATGGCCGCGAGTGCCGCGGCGTCCTCGATCGTCGCCCAGCGGACGTCGACCGCCATAGGATCAGCCCAGGAACCTGGCGATGATCGCGTCGCCCATCTCAACGGTGCCGACCTCGGTCATGCCGGGAGAGAAAATATCCTTGGTGCGCAGGCCTGCGTCGAGCACGGCGGCGATCGCGCCTTCGACACGGTCGGCCTCATCAACCATGCCGAAGGAATAGCGCAGGCACATGGCGAAGGAGGCGATCATGGCGATCGGGTTGGCAATGCCCTTGCCGGCAATGTCGGGCGCCGAGCCGTGCACCGGCTCGTACAGCGCCTTGCGCTTCTTGGTCTTCACATCAGGCGCGCCGAGCGAGGCCGACGGCAGCATGCCGATCGAGCCGGTCAGCATGGCGGCGATGTCGGACAGCATGTCGCCGAACAGATTGTCGGTGACGATGACGTCGAACTGCTTCGGCCAGCGCACCAGCTGCATGCCGCCGGCATCGGCCAGCATGTGGTCGAGCTTGACGTCTGAATAGCGCGCCTTGTGGGTCTGGGTGACGACTTCGTTCCACAGCACGCCCGACTTCATCACATTGCGCTTTTCCATCGAGGTGACGTGGTTCTTGCGGGTGCGTGCGAGTTCGAAGGCGACGCCCGAAATGCGCTCGATCTCGAACGTGTCGTAAACCTGCGTGTCGATGCCGCGCTTCTGGCCATTGCCGAGATCGATGATCTGCTTCGGCTCGCCGAAATAGACGCCGCCGGTCAGCTCGCGCACGATCAAGATGTCGAGACCTTCGACCACCTCCTGCTTGAGCGAGGAGGACGCCGCAAGTGCTGGATAGCAGATGGCCGGGCGCAGATTGGCGAACAGCTCCATGTCCTTGCGCAGGCGCAGCAGGCCGGCTTCGGGGCGCACCTCGTAAGGCACCGCGTCCCATTTCGGACCGCCGACGGCGCCGAACAGCACCGCGTCGGCCGCTATTGCCTTTGCCATATCGGCGTCGGAGATCGCCGCGCCATGCGCATCATAGGCGCAGCCGCCGACCAGGCCCTCGTCAGTGGAAAAATCGCTGCCGAGCTTGTCGTTCATGACAGCGATCAGTTTCTTGACCTCGGCCATGGCCTCCGGACCGATGCCGTCGCCGGGGAGCAGGAAAAGATGCTTCGTTGCCATGGAGAACCGTCCCAGAAAGAATTTGAACCGCGGCCTTGCTAAACGCCAGGCGGCCCGTGCGCAAGGGGACGAGCGCCGAGATCCTTCACACCCCCCTCTGCCCTGCCGGGCATCTCCCCCGCAAGGGGGGAGATCGAATGTTACTTCGGCCTTCGCCAATCGTTGGCGTGGAAATGGGTAGGACGACGAAACTGCCAATCTCCCCCCTTGCGGGGGAGATGTCCGGCAGGACAGAGGGGGGTGCTGTCCCGCCAGCGTCGGGGAGTCCTGTGGCCCGGCTACCGATGCGAGAGAATGTTGACCAGCCGGCCGAACGGATCGCGCACATAGAAGCGCCGCACGCCCCAGGGCTCGTCGGCCGGTCCGTATTCGATGACGAAGCCGGCGGTCTTCATGGCATTGAGCGCCGCATCGACATCGTCGACCTCGATCGAGAGATCCGGCACCGGCGTGCCGGAGCCGCCTTGCGCCATGAAGCTGACCTGCACCTGCATCTTTTCATCGGAACCGTAGGTGGCGATCCAGCCAAGATCCATGAGCACATCGAGGCCGAGCACGTCCTGGTAGAAGCGCTTCGCCGCGGCGATATCAGGTGTCTCGATGTTGGCGACGATACGCCGGACTTTCATCCGCCCGCCTTTCATGCCGTGCGCCGCAGCGCCGTCACTTCGATCTCGATCTTCATTTCCGGTCTGTTGAGCTGGCAGACGATCATCGTCGCCGCCGGCCTGATGTCGCCGAACGTCTCGCCGAGGATCGGGAAGACCATATCCACGAAGGCCTGGTCGGTGATGTAGTAATGCGCCCGCACCACGTCGGCCATTTCGAAGCCGCCGTCATGAAGCGCCTTGCCGATCGTCGCCAGGCAATTGCGCGTCTGTGCTTCGACCGTATCCGGCATCGTCATCGTCGCATAGTCGTAGCCGGTCGTTCCGGACACGAAACACCAATCGCCCTGCACCACCGCGCGTGAATAACCGGCGGTTTTTTCGAACGGCGAGCCGGTGGAGATCAGTTTTCGCATGGGTGTCCTCACAGAATTGTGGCGGCCATTCTGCAGGCAAGATGCCGGTCCGGCCATGGGCCAACGCAGAGGGATCGGCGGTGCAAACCTCGATGCCGGCGGGGCAGCACCCCCCTCTGCCCTGCCGGCCATCTCCCCCGCAAGGAGGGAGATCGCATATCATGAATGCTTTCGCCAATTACCAACGTTGCAGAGATGGCAGAGCGCCGAAGCTGCCAATCTCCCCCCTTGCGGGGGAGATGCCCGGCAGGGCAGAGGGGGGTGTGAAGGATCGCGGCGGACAATTCCTTTCCGCAACACGACGACGGTGCGGCCGCCGTCGCGCAAAATACCTAATTCGCCGACCCCTGCGCCTTGTCCAGCGCCTCTTTCACATCGGCCGGCCATGTCGCCACCGGCGGCCAGGCGTTCGGCTCGCCATTGTCGCCGCGGCGGGCGAAATAGAGTTTGTGCTTGGCCGGGTCGACCGCCATGAAACCGTCATTGCCGCCGCAGTCATGCGGCACGCAGCCGCTGGCGTAGAAGGCGCCCGACGCTGTCTTTTCCGTGCCGCCGCCGACCAGCAGGCTGGTCGCCATGTCGGGCATGTCCTTGCCCAGCAGCTTTTCGGCTTCCTTGTAGACAGCCTCGTTGTGGAAGGCATCGATGATGTTCTGGTACTTTTCCGGATCGATGTCCTTCCAGTCCGTGCCGGGTTCCGGCATATAGCTCAGATTGCCCGAAATCGTCAGCCCGTCCGTCGGCGACCACTGCAAGGCCGGCTTCTGATCCCCCGGCAACAGATAGGGCACGAAATAGATGGCGTTGTCGGACACCGCCGATGGCGGCGCACCGCACTGGTCCTGTTCGACGGTGGTGCTCTGGATGGTGCCGCCTTCCGGCTTCCAGACGATCACTGTCGCCGGCCCGCATTGATTGCCGCCATCGCCGACATCGAACAGCGCCACCTTGACGCCGCCGACCTCGACTATTCTGTCGAAGAAGACGTCATAGTTGGTGGCCAGCTGCTTGCCGTCGAAGGCAAGCACCTTCTCACCGTCCTGCTCCGGTTGGGTGATGGTCAGCTGGCCGCCCTCGAATGGCACAGGCGCCTGTTTGTCGTCATCCGAAGCGTCGGCGGCGTCTGTCCCCTGATCCGTGGCAGGCTTTTCGGCCGCCGACGCGGCGGGCGTCTGTGTCTGGGCGTGGCCCACGGCAGTCAGCAGAAGAAACGCCAGCCCGCAGGTGCCGGCAAGAAGCGAACGAGTCATGACCGTCCCTCCACTCAGTCGCAACGAACCCGGCTTGAAAGCGGCCGGGGCCTATCCGCCCGGAGCGTGCCGCTCAGGCCCACGGGCGCTGTTCGGCGTTCTTCTTCTCGAACGAAGCGATGGCGCCGGCCTTCTCCATGGTCAGGCCGATGTCGTCGAGCCCGTTGAGCAGGCAGTGCCGCTTGAAGTCGTCGAGGTCGAACGTGACCACGCCGCCATCCGGTCCACGGATTTCCTTGGCTTCGAGATCGACCGACACCGTGGCGTTGGAGCCGCGCGACGCGTCGTCCATCAGCTTCTCGAGATCCTCTGGGCTGACGGTGATCGGCAGGATGCCGTTCTTGAAGCAGTTGTTATAGAAAATGTCGGCGAACGAGGTCGAGATGACGCAACGGATGCCGAAGTCGAGCAGCGCCCACGGCGCGTGCTCTCTGCTTGAGCCACAGCCGAAATTGTCGCCGGCGACCAGGATCTGCGCCTTGCGATAGGCCGGTTTGTTGAGCACGAAATCCGGATTTTCCGAACCGTCGTCGTTGTAGCGCATTTCGGCGAACAGGCCGGTGCCGAGCCCGGTGCGCTTGATCGTCTTCAGATAATCCTTCGGGATGATCATGTCGGTGTCGACATTGACGATCGGCATCGGAGCGGCGACGCCGGTGAGCTTGGTGAATTTTTCCATGGCTTTTGCCCGTATTTTCGTTGCGGGGGAATTTGCTGACGCCGGTTTACACAAAGCCGGCGGCAAATAAAAGGCAACTGTTTGTGCGCGGTGGCGCAAGCCACGATGGATGTCACCCGAAATTGGCTCCGGTTTTCGGCCGCAAGGGATCACCTGACTTGCAACAGCTTGAGATGGGAAGGATCGCTTCGGAACAGGTTCCGTTCCGCAACCTCGCTCAAATCACATTCAATTCCCGGAACGCCCGCCCTTCCGCAATCCGGTCATAGCCGAACGCGGAACAATCCACCGTGCGATAACCCCCATGCACGATCAGCTCGGCCAGCGCCTTGCCGACCGCCGGCGCCTGCTGCAGGCCGTGGCCGGAGAATCCGTTGGCGAACAGGAAATTGCCGACCTCGGGATGCGGGCCGATCACCGCGTTCTGATCGAGTGTGTTGTAGTCGTAGTGGCCGGCCCAGGCCCGCGTCGGCTTGATCGCTTCGAAGGCTGGAATGCGGGTCGCCAGCACGGGCCAGATCACCTCTTCGAACAGCGGCCAATCGACCTCGAAATCCCCGGGGGCGGCCGGGCCGTCGCCCTCTTCCGGTTCGGCCCCGCCGGTGAGATAGACCGAGCCTTCCGGGCGCACATAGATGCCGGAGGGATCGACCAACAGCGGCATGTCGGCATATTTCTCGCGCGCCTCGAAAACGAAGACGTTGCGCTTGCGCGGCTCGACCGGCAGCGCCAGCCCGGCCATCGCAGCGACCTTGCCGGCGTTCGGCCCGGCGGCGTTGACGACGATGCCGGCCTCCAGCGTCTGGCCATTGTCGAGGCTGACGCTGGTAACGCGGTTGCCGTCGCGCGCAATACCGGTGACATCAGCGGTGATGAAATCGATCTTCTTCTCGCGCAGCGCCTTGCGGAACAGCATCAGCATCGCGTGCGCGTCGAACCAGCCCTCGCCAGTCCGGCCATAGGCGCCGGCGGTGATGCCCTCGGCCGACAGCCACGGGAAGCGGCGCACCAGCTGCTCCGCGTCCTCGAGAACGATGTCGGCGCCCTCGGCCATCTGCGCCTCGTGATTGCTCTTGAGGATCGGCAAGCCGTCCTCGCCGGCCAGGATGAGATAGCCGCCTTCGCGAAAGCCGATATCGGCGTCCGCGCCGAACTCTTCCTTCAGCCGCCGGAACAGCTTTAGCGTGAACTGCGACAGGCGGATGTTTTCGGGGATCGAGAATTGCTGGCGGATCGAGGCCATGGACAGCGTCGTTGCCGCGTGGGCGAACCGCGGATCGCGCTCGATCAAGGCGATCGAGCCGGAAAACCCTTCCTCGCGCAGATAATAGGCGACCGAGGATCCGACGATGGCCCCGCCGATGATGACGATGTCGTAGCGCACGTTTTTCTCCGATCCTCTGCCCGCGTCCTCACGCGACCGGCAAGATGATCTCGAAGCGCGTGCCGCGCTCGGAGTCAACCAGCGCGATCATACCATCATGCGCTTTCAGGAGGGCCAGCACGATGCCGAGGCCCATGCCGGTGCCGCCGGTAGAGCGCCGCGTGGTGAAGAATGGCTCGAAAATGCGCGCCCGGTTGCTCGGCGAAATGCCGGCACCGTCGTCATCGACCTGAATGGTTGCCTTGCCACCGGCGCCCGCTGCCGTGACCGAAACCTGCGTCGCGCCGTGCCTGGCGGAATTGTCTATGAGATTGGCAAGCACGATTGCCGCGTTCTCCGCCGATATGCGCAAAGCCAGATCGCCGCCGGCCTCGACGCGAACCGCCAGCCTGTTGTCGACGGGAAGCAGCGCCAGTGCCGCGCCAATCGAGGTGCTTTCGCCGCTCGGCGCAAGGTTTTCGGCGCGCGCCAGGTCAAGCAGGCGCCGCACCAGCAGATTCAGCCGCCCCGCGTCGGTGACGATGTTGTTTGAGAAACGCCGCCGCTCCGTATCGTCCATCGCGCTGCCTGAATCGCGCAGCAGCTCGGCCGCGCCCTGGATCGCCGTCAGCGGCGATTTGAGCTCATGCGAGACATGGGTGGCAAAAGTCTGGATGGAGTCCGAGCGCGCCTGCAGCTTTTCGGCCATATCGAGGAAGGCTGCGGACAGCTCCGCCATCTCGTATGTGCCGTGGTGGTCGAGCGGCTGGATCGCCTCGCGGTCACCGGCTGCAATGCGCTCGGTGCGGTCGATCAGCGCGTAGATCGGCCGGCTGACGGTGCGCAGGAAAACCAGGCCGATGAGCAGCGTGCCGCCGAGAATGGCGATGGCCGCCAACGTCACCTTGCCGCGCTCGCCATAGAGATGTTTTATGATGTTGTTGGGCGTCCGCGACACATAGACGACGCCGGCGACCCTGCCATCGACGGCCACTGGCAAGGCGACGAAGACACGCACCTTGGTGCCCCGGCTGACCGAATAGAGCGGCGGCGCCGGCTGGTCGGGGATGCGCAGCCGCAGCGCGCTTGCGTGGCGGCCGCTGAGTGCCTCGCGCACCTCCTCGACCGCGCCAAGCGACTGCCCGACCTCGCCGCGTCCGGCAATGACGACGCCTCGGGGGTCGAGCAGCCGGAAGCCGGCCAGCGTGGTTTTCTGCGTGGCGTCGAGAACGCCGGACAGGCGTACCCCGATCGCCGCGAAGGCGGGATCGGCGATTGCAGCCACGGCCGCCGGCCGGGTGGGAAGTACATAGTCGGAGGCCAGATCGAGCCGCGGCTCGATCGGCCTGTACAGCGGGTCCAGATCGGCACTTCGGCTTGAACTCCCACCCGCCCGCGGCATCGATGCGCCGAGTTTGTCCGATGCAATGCCGGCGTCGCGCACTTCCCGCGCATAGATGGCGGCGATGGCCGCCCCTTGCGCGATCAGCTCCGCCTCGGTCTGGCGGATCAGCTGGTTCTCGTAGAGCCGGAAGAAGAACAGGCCGACCAGCGGCAAGGCCATCACCATGATCAGGATGGCGACGACGACCGTGGCGAGGCGAGGCCGCCATTTGCGGCCGATCCATTTTCGCGAAGTCGTCAGCCGCATCGGCCGAGCCGGAAGCCGACGCCATGCACGGTCTCGATGACATCCAGGCAACCCACCGCCGCCAGCTTGGCGCGGATGTTGCGGATATGGCTGTCGACGGTGCGGCCGGCGACATGGATGTTGCCTGCATAGGCACTGGCCATCACCGCGTCGCGGTCGAGCACATGCGTCGGCCGCGCCAGAAACCCTTTCAGGATCGAGAACTCTATCCCTGTCAGGGCAAGCGGCTTACCGTCGAAGCTGGCGGCATGGCTGGCAGGCACCAGGGCCAGTTTGCCCTGCGCGAACTGCCTGTCGTCGGCCGGTTGGGGCGACGCCGGGCGGGCGCGCCGCAGGATGACGTTGACGCGAGCGACCAGTTCGCGCAGGCTGAACGGTTTTGTCACATAGTCGTCGCCGCCCATTTCGAGGCCGAGGATGCGGTCGATCTCCTCGTCACGCGCCGACAGGAACAGCACCGGCACATCGGATGTGTGCCGCAGCCGCCGGCAGACCTCCAGCCCGTCCATCTCAGGCATGCCGATGTCGAGCACGATCAGATCAGGTGCTCGCCGTCCGATCGCCTGCAAAGCGGCGGCACCGTCGGCCACCGCCTGCGTCCGCATGCCGGCCTTTTCCAGCGCAAAGCAGATCACCTCGCGGATATGCGGATCATCGTCGGCGACGAGGATGTGATGCGGCATCGATCAGCGGCCCGGCAGGTAAGGTTCGATACGGTGAGGAACCACGAACGGCCCCTTGCTGTCGAGATACCCGAGCAGCCGCCAGTCGCGAAAGCTCCAGGCCCGCCAGTTCTGCTGGAGGGTACGATGCCAGCCTTCGTCGCTGCCGCGACCAGCAGGATGGCGATACCGAAGCGTCTGCAATAGCTCGGCGCGGCAGCGAACAACGATGTCATGACCTGGCTTTCCTGATGGCTCCCAGCCGGATTGCCGACGGGCTCTTGCGGGCGAAGGGAATGAGGATCGCCGTCGCGCGCGGCTGATCGACCAGCCACCAGCCCTCGTTGCGCAGCCGGTAGGGCAGACGGGGTTTTGCTCGCTTGTGCATGCCGCCTGTCTCGCAGGCCGGCAGGGAAACGGCAGGGCGGATCCGAGGAGGTTTTCCGCAAGCGTGTGCAGTTTTCGTGCAGGGCCTGCGCTTCAGGGCTGGTGCGCTGCGCACATCCTTTCCAAACGTTGGCGCCGCCCCTCACCTGCCTGCCGGCATCCTCTCCCCGTAAACGGGGTGAGGGGGGCTGGCCGCAGCGCTGGCGCCTTTTCCGCAAGGTTGGCTATTGGCGAAATCGACGGTGAGAGCGTCCTTCTCCCCGCCACTATACGGGGAGTTGAGGGAGTTGTCCGAACCGGATAGATAGGTAACAGAATGGACTGATTAGATGGGTGACAGTTTTCTTCCTCGCCGGGAGGACCGGCGATGGTTTGGCGAGAGACTGTACTCATGGATGAACGGCTTCGGTTTGTGGTGGAATGCCTTTCTGGCGAGGAGACGATGACGCAATTGTGTGCGGCCTTCGAGATCTCTCGCAAGACCGGCTACAAATGGCTTGAACGCTACCGGGAGCTTGGGCCGGTGGGCCTGCATGATCTGCCGCGTGCGCCGCTCAATCACGGCCGGGCGACGGCCGCGGATGTGGTGGAGCGGATCGTGGCTATGAAAGAGGCGCATCCGCTGTGGGGGCCCAAGAAGATCATTGCCAGGCTCAAGCGTGCGGAGCCCTGCGGCGGCTGGCCAGCGGTCTCGACGGCTGGTGAGATACTGAAGCGGCATGGACTTGTGGGGCGCAGGCGCAAACGCTGGAAGGCGGCAGGCAATGGCCCATGGCCGGAAGCTTCGGAGCCGAACGCGGTGTGGACCGGGGACCACAAGGGCTGGTTTCGGACCCGCGACCAGTGGCGCTGCGAACCGCTGACGGTGATGGATGTGTCGAGCCGCTACCTGTTGGGGCTCGAGGCAACGAGTTCGACGGCGGATGAGGAGGCTTGGCCGGTGTTTGAGCGGTTGTTTGAGGAGAACGGCCTGCCGGATCGCTTCAGAAGCGACAATGGCTCACCATTTGCGTCGACCGGCGTCACCGGGCTGACGCCGCTTGCGGCGCGCTTCATCAAGCTCGGCATCGCCCTTGAGCGCATCCAGCCGGGCAAGCCGCAGCAGAACGGGCGCCATGAGCGTTTCCACCTGACCATGCTGCCGATGGCCAAGGCACCGGAGGCCGACAGGGCGGCTCAAGCCCAGGCGTTCGAGGCCTTCCGGCGCAGCTACAATGAGGAGCGCCCGCACGAGGCGCTTGGCATGGACACCCCAGCACAGCATTACCGTCCCTCGACCCGTCCCATGCCCAAGACGACCCCCGAGCCGGATTATCCGGCCGAGGCGGCGGTGCGCAGCGTGCGCCAGAACGGCGCCGTCAAATGGCAGGGCGCCGAAATCTACGTCTCGGCCACGCTGGCAGGCGAGCCGGTTGCCATCGAAGAGACCGAGAACGGCGAATGGGCGATGCGCTTCTATGCCCATCCGCTCGGCTTCATCGACCACAAGCACACGAAACTGGTTCGTCGCCGCGCCGCGCCAACCAAACCGCTTGGCGCGCCGACGAACCAATCATAAGGGGGAAAACTGTTACCTATGTATCCGGTTCAAACTGTTACCCATCTATCGGCTGGACACCGGCAGGCAGATGAGGGGCAGCGCTGATCTTGACGATTGGCTGACCCCGCGCAAACTTCACCTGATCCATTGCTCCGGCGCTTGCCTCGACCAACCGCACGCGGCATAGATCACCCATGGAAACCTACCGCCCGCGCCGCTCCGTACTCTACATCCCGGCCTCCAACGACAAGGCGCTAGCCAAGATCGCGCAGCTTTCCAGCGACGCAATCATCATCGACCTCGAAGACGCCGTCGCACCGGCCGACAAGATCGCCGCCCGCGAAAAACTGGCGGGCATTTTGGCCAAACGTCCGGTTGTCAACGATATTGGCCGCCGCTGCGAGATGATCGTGCGCGTCAACGCGCTGTCCAGCGAATGGGGCGCCGACGATCTGCTTGCCATGGCCAAATGCGAGCCTGACGGCCTCCTGCTGCCCAAGGTCGACACGCCGCGCGACATTCTGGAAGTCGGCGACGTGCTCGACGACAATTTTGCCCCCGATGCGGTGAAACTATGGGCGATGATCGAGACGCCCAAGGCCATGCTCAACATCGGCGCCATTGCCGAGCTTGGCCGCGATCCGGCCTCGCGGCTTGACTGTTTCGTTGCCGGAACGAATGATCTGGTCAAGGAGACCGGCGTGCTGGTCACACCTGACCGGCGCTATCTCGTGCCCTGGCTGATGCAGATGCTGCTTGCCGCGCGCGCCGGCGGCATCGACATGCTCGACGGCGTCTCCAACGATTTCCGCGACCTCGACGCTTTCGCCCGTGAGTGCACGGAAGCCGCGGCCATGGGGTTCGACGGCAAATCGCTTATCCACCCGGCCCAGATCGAAGCCGCCAATCGGGCCTTTGCACCGTCGCCCGGGGCGGTGGCCGAGGCGCGCTCGGTGAAAGAGGCCTTCGAGCTTTCCGAAAATGCCGGCAAAGGGGTGATTGCGCTGAACGGAAGGATGGTCGAGCGGCTGCACCTGGCGCAGGCCGAAAAACTGCTGGCGAAGGCAGCCGCCATCGACGCATGATATCAGCCCTATGCTTGCGGGCTACTCACGACAGGAATCACCCTATGAAACTCTACCGCTTTCTGACCGGCCCGGACGACGCCAGCTTCTGCCACAAGGTGACGGCGGCGCTGAACAAGGGCTGGCACCTGTTCGGCTCGCCGACCTATGCTTACGATAAGAAGGCCAAGACGATGCGCTGCGGCCAGGCCGTCGTGAAGGATATCGATGGACAGGAATACGGACCGGACACCAAGCTCAGCGACTGGTAGTCGGCGCTCGCATCCACAGCCACCCGGCCAGCCAGGCGATCGCCGCCGCAAGCGTCACCAAGCCCAGGTCAAGAGCCAACTCCGGCACGAACGCACGGAGCGCGATAGGCACCGCGCCAATGAAATAGAGAGCGAGTGGAATGCGCGGCACGCCTCTTGCAACGACAAGGGAGATTACAAACGCGAGCGTCCCAAGCAGAAAAAGAACTGAACTGACGACCAGAGCCAGCCCGAGAGGCCCGGCGCGCAGGTCGATGATGGTTGTCGGCGGAAGTTTCGAAAATACGAGATTGATCACCACTTCCACGCCGACCAAACTTGCCAATGCCACGAAGTTGACGACAAAAGCGACCGTGCCGAACAGGCCCGCGCGCCGGCCAAATGCAAGAAACAGGCCTACGACAAGACCAAGCGCCAAGATCTCGGCGACTGGCGCCAGAAGTTGCGTCAGATCGGTGGTCGCGATGAGCGAGCTGCGTTTAGCCGCGTTGACCAGAAGAATAAGCGCGCTTCCCACCCCGGCGACGGAAGCAAGCCGATAGAGCGTAGCGCTGGGCACAGCCGCGCTCGACCGGACAGTCGTGGAATTCTCTTCGTGCCGAGGTCCTTCGGTTGGCCTCTGAAGCGAAATGAGCGATTGCGGACGGCGGGGTTCGGCGGTTGTGGCGAGCATGGTCGTCTCCTCATCTGGGAAAACGGCGGCCGCGAAGACCGCGGGCCTGTTCCGATCCCATCTGTAATCGCTGCTTACATTCTCTTGCCGGAGTTGTAAACGGTGATTACATAAATTGCGGAATCATGCTACGGACGCGTGAAGCAGTTCTACCGAACGAAGGGAACGAGATGGCAGAAGCCAAGACGCCTCGCCGCGCCAGCTACCACCATGGCAATTTGCGAGACACGCTGATCGATGCTGCAATTCAACTTGTCGAGGAAGGCGGCCCCGACAATGTGAGCGTGCGCGAAGCCGCAAAGCGGGCCGGCGTTTCCCCCGGCGCGCCCTTCCGGCATTTTCAGTCGAAAACAGCGCTGCTGACCGCGGTCGCCGAACAGGCCATGAGCCGGCTGACAGAGGCCGTCGCCAATGCACTTTCAGAAGTCGACAGCGCGGATCCCGTCGTGGCCTTCGAAGCAATCGGACAAGGCTATCTGGAATGGGCGATTGCCAATCCCACGCATTTCCAGATCATCAGTTCCCGAACGCTGATTGATTTCGACGGGTCGGACAGTCTTCGGGGTCAGAATGAAGCCATTCGCCGGAAGATGATCGACCTGCTGACCCAGGCGCAACAACAGGGTCGGTTGGCTGCGAACACGGACTTCGATCATCTGGTTCTTGCCGCTCGTGCATTTGTCTATGGGTTGGCACGAATGGCGGTTGATGGTCATTTTCCGCTGTGGCATCCGTCCGAGGCGCCATCGCTCGCCGTGCGCAAGGCGCTGCATCTTTTCATCAGCCGGATGACCAACCTGCCTGAATCGAGATCTTAGAGGCCTTTGCCGCCGCTGGGTTCTGATCCGACTCGAGAGGAATGGACAGTTCACGCGGCGTAGGAATCAATTACTCCGCCGCCTCTTCGATCTTCTCCATGTCGTCATCGGACAGTCCGAAATGGTGGCCGATCTCGTGGATCAGCACGTGGGTGACGATGTCGCCCAGCGTTTCCTCGTTCTCGGACCAGTAGTCGAGGATGGCGCGGCGGTAGAGCGTGATGCGGTTCGGGCCTTCGCCGGTCTGCGGATTCCAGCGCTCGGCGATGCCGCGTCCCTCGAACAGCCCGAGCAGGTCGAAGGGCGTCTCCAGCGATAGATCGTCCATGATCTCGTCGGTCGGGAACTCGGCGATCTGGATGACGATCTCGCCGGTCAGCTTGCGAAAATCCTCCGGCAGATGGGCATACGCCTCCAGCGCCAGGAACTCCATTTCCTCCATCGAGGGCGAGAGTTCGTCGTGCCAGGTGCGGGTCTTGTAGATGCGGGCCATGCTTTGTCCTTTGATCCCGGGCATATAGGCTTTCGCACCGGAATCGGCAAATGAACGGGCCGATGTGCCTGCATCATCAGGTGGAGAGGAATAAATTCCCCATGACTCCGCTTGACTCTTCCGGCCCCCTCTGGAATCCTAGGGAACATAACAGGAACAATTGTGAGTGGAAGCTGACCGTCATGGCGATGACCGCCGTGGCGCGGGAGACTGTTTTTGCCCTGCGCCGCCAGATCGCGAAAATCGAGGGAACGCTGCCCGAGCGCCTGCGGGCGCCGGTTGGCGCGCCCCTTGATGCTGACGTCAGCACGGATGTCACGTCCAATACCGACCGCACTATCGTCCGGCGCGGCATTGCCGCGGCTTTGCCGGATGCGTACCTTCCCACCGGCGTCGAGCGTCTCGATGCCGCCCTGAGCGGCGGCCTGCCGAAGGCAGCCTTGAGCGAAATCCATGGCACACAAACCCGCGATGCCGGGGCCGTCGCCGGCTTCGCCCTTTCGCTCACCAGCCTGATCCTTAAGCGGACGCCAGGGTTGCCGGTGCTGTGGATCGGCACCACGGAAATCTTCCGCGAAGCCGGCTTTCCCTATGCCAGGGGGCTTCATGCCTCGTTCGGCATCGAGCCGGAACAATTGCTGTTTTCCGAGGCGCCAAAACTTGTCGATGCGCTCTGGGTCGCCGAGGAAGCAGCCCGAATGACGGCGCTCGCGGCTGTCATTCTTGAAATCCGCGGCAATCCGCGGCGGCTGGACCTGACCGCGACGCGCCGGCTGCATGCAAAGGCGCAAGGTGCCGGCCGCCCGGTGTTCCTGCTGCGGCAGGCGGCGGAGCCCGAGCCGACGGCGGCCCCCGTCCGCCTCATCGTCGCTTCGGCGCCGGCAGCACCACGCGACACCATCGCCGGGCCGCTCGCCGGCTCGATCGGCCACCCGGCCTTCACCCTCACCATCGGCAAGAGCCGCACGGCCTTGCCTGGACAATTCACACTGGAGTGGAACCCCGATGAACGCGCATTCGACGAAAGAGCGGGCGAAGAGAGAAGGGGCGAAGAGAGAGGCCGGGCAAAGAATCCTGTCTCTGTGGTTTCCCTATCTGGCAGTGGAAAGGATCCTGCGGCAGCGTCTGGGGCGGTCCTGGCGTTCCCGGCCGTCGGATCACCTGCCGCCATCTCACCCACCGCTCGTGATCAGCCATCGCGACCGCAACGCGCAGCGCATCTCGGCCCTCGACGAGCGGGCTGAGGCGCTGCACCTGAAGCGCGACATGGGCATTGCCGATGCGCGCGCCATGCATCCGTCGATCGACATCGTCGAGGCCGATCCGGAGGCCGACCGCCGCCTGCTCGAAGGCCTTGCCGACTGGTGCGACCGTTACACCCCACTGGTGGCGCTGGACGGGGCGGACGGCCTGTTCCTCGACGTCACCGGCTGCACCCATTTGTTCGGCGGCGAGCGCGCCATGCTGGACGACATCCTGTCGCGTTTCTTCCATCAGGGTTTCGACGTCCGCGCCGGGCTTGCCGCGACACCGGGGGCGGCCTGGGCGGCGGCACGGTTTGCCGGCGACCGCATCGTCGATGGCGGCGAGGAGGAAGCGCTGCTGGCACCCCTGCCGCTGGCCGCACTGCGCATCGAGCCGGCGACCCGCGCCAGCCTGGAAAGCGTCGGCCTGCGCACGGCGGGCGCCGTCATGGCGGCACCGCGCGCGCCGCTCGCCCGCCGCTTCGGCGCCTTGCTGCTCCTGCGCCTCGACCAGGCGCTTGGCCGTCTCGACGAGGCGGTGTCGCCGCGCCTTCCCGTCGCGCCGCTTTCGGTCGAACGCCATCTCGCCGAGCCCGTCACCCTGACCGAGGACATCGAACGGCTGGTGGGCATGCTGGCGACGACCTTGAAGATCGACCTCGAGCGCCGCGGCGAGGGCGCCAGGACGCTGGCGCTGCTGCTCTTTCGCGTCGACGGCGCCGTCAGCCGCATCGCTCTCGGCACCTCGCGGCCGCTGCGCGAGCCCATGCTGATCCAGAAATTGTTCCATGAGCGGCTGGCCGCGCTCGAACAGGATATCGATGCCGGCTATGGCTTCGATCTGGTGCGGCTTTCGGTGCTGACATCAGCCGCTTTCGACATGCAGCAGGCCGACCTTGCCGGCGAGGTGATCGACGACGGCGCCGACATCGCGCTGTTCGCCGACCGCATCCGCGCCCGGCTTGGTGATGGCGCGGTGCTGCAACCGGTCGTCGTCGAAAGCCATCTGCCGGAGCGTGCCGTCGCCACCATCCCCTTCACCGAAGCGCCGCGCCGGACCACGCCGCCGAAAAGGCCGGACAGGCTGCAGGCGCCAAAAACCATCTTCCCGCCGGAACGGCCGATCCGGCTGTTCCGCTCGCCCGAACCCATCGATGTGCCGGCCACCGAAATGCCCGAGGGACCGCCGCTGAACTTCCGCTGGCGGCGCGCGCTCTACCGGGTGACGCGGGCCGAGGGGCCGGAACGCATCGCGGCGGAATGGTGGCGCGAGGCGCCCAGCGACGAGTTGGCATCGACGCGCGACTATTTCCGCATCGAGGATGCCGACGGCCGCCGCTACTGGCTCTACCGGCAAGGTCTCTACGGCGGCGCCTCGCAGGTCCCGCCGCGCTGGTTCCTGCATGGGGTCTTCGCATGAACGCGCTGACCGTCATCCCCTATGCCGAGTTCGGCATCCAGTCGAATTTCTCCTTCCTGCGCGGCGCCTCCAAGCCGGAGGAGCTGGTGGTCGCCGCCAAGCTTTTGGGCTTTTCCGCGATCGGGCTTGCCGACCGCAACACGGTGGCTGGCGTGGTGCGAGCCTGGCAGCAGGCCAAGGTGGAAAAGCTTTCCTACCATCCCGGCTGCAGGCTGGTTTTCGGCGACGGCACGCCGGATATTCTCGCCTATCCGCAGGACCGCAAGGGCTGGGGGCACCTGTGCCGCATGCTGACTCAGGCCAACCTGCGCGACGAAAGTGAAAAGGGCGCCACCCTTCTCCAGCGCGGCGACCTCCTCGAATGGGGGGATCTGATGTCGCTGGCGGTCCTGCCCGATCTGTCGGCGGGGCCGCAAGACAGTCTCGCCTTGCTTCGAGACCTCAAGCATCGTTTCGGTCGGAACCTGCGGCTTGGCGTTTCGCCCGACTATGCCGGCAATGACCGTTTCCGGATCGAGCAGGCGGCTGCGTTTGCCGAGAGCGCCGGCATCCCGTTGATGGCGACCAACGGCGTTCTCTACCACACCGCCGAACGGCGCCCGCTGCAGGACGTGCTGACCGCGATCCGCCTCAACACGCCCGTCGCCGAGGTCGGATTGCAACTGGCCGCCAATGCCGAACGCCACCTGAAGCCGCCAATGGAGATGGCGCGCCTGTTCCGCAGGCATCCGCAGGCGCTGGCCGAGACCTTGCGCTTTGCGCAGGAGCTGACGTTTTCGCTGAGCGACCTCCAGTACAACTACCCCGACGAGCCGACGGAATCGGGTCTCGGGCCGCAGGCCGAACTGGAAAGGCTGGCGCGGGAGGGGGCTGCCGAGCGTTATCCTGCAGGTGTGCCTGCCTCCGTGACCAAGCGCATCGCGGAGGAGCTGGCTCTGATCGAGCGCCTCAACTACGCCCGTTATTTCCTGACCGTCCATGACATCGTCAAGTTCGCCCGCAGCCAGGACATTCTCTGCCAGGGGCGCGGTTCGGCCGCCAATTCGATCGTCTGCTTCTGCATCGGCATCACCGAAGTCGGCCCGGACAGGATCGACACGCTTTTCGAGCGCTTCATTTCCGAGGAGAGGAACGAGCCACCGGATATCGACGTCGATTTCGAGCATGAGAAGCGCGAGATCGTCATGCAGTACATCTACACGAAATACAGCACCAAGCGCACCGCACTGGCCGCCGCCGTGATCAGCTATCGCGGCCGCTCGGCGTTGCGCGAAGTGTCGAAGGCAATGGGGCTTTCGGAAGATGTCCGAGGGTCTTTGTCAGGCTCGATCTGGGGCTGGTCCACCTCGGAGCTTGGCGAGAAAGAGGCCCGCGCCGGCGGCCTCGATCGTGCCGATCCAGTGTCGCGGCATGTATTGGAACGCGCCAACGAGATCATGGGGTTTCCCCGCCACCTGTCGCAGCATGTCGGCGGCTTCGTCATCACCAGGGACCGGCTGGACGAGATCGTGCCCATCGTCAAGACGGCGATGGACGAGCGCAAGATGGTCGAATGGGACAAGGACGATCTCGACGCGGTGAAGATCCTCAAAGTGGACGTGCTGGCGCTCGGCATGCTGACCTGCCTGAAACGCGCCTTCACCTTGCTCACTGAGCATTATCCGAAGGCGAGGGACCCGTATGGGCAGCCCTATGTGCTGGCCACCCTGCCGCCGGAGGATAGGCAGGTCTACAAGATGATCTGCCGCGCCGACACGCTCGGCGTCTTCCAGATCGAATCGCGCGCCCAGATGTCGATGCTGCCGCGTCTCAAGCCGGACAATTTTTATGATCTCGTCATCGAGGTGGCGATCGTCCGGCCGGGCCCGATCCAGGGCGACATGGTCCATCCCTATCTGCGCCGCCGGCAGGGCAAGGAAAAACCCGAATATCAAAAACCGGAACTGGAGGCGATCCTCGGCAAGACGCTTGGCGTGCCGCTGTTCCAGGAACAGGCGATGAAGATCGCCATCGTCGCGGGCGGTTTCAAACCGGGCGAGGCCGATGAACTGCGCCGCGCCATGGCCACCTTCAAGCGCACCGGCACCATCGGCAATTACCGCCGGCGCATGATCGACGGCATGGTTGGCAAGGGATACACCAAGGACTTCGCCGAACGCTGCTTCAAGCAGATCGAAGGCTTTGGCGAATACGGCTTTCCCGAAAGCCACGCCGCCTCCTTCGCGCTGCTGGTCTATGCCTCCTGCTGGTTCAAGACCTTCTATCCCGACGTGTTCTGCGCAGCGATCCTGAATTCGCAGCCTATGGGGTTTTACCAGCCGGCCCAGCTCGTGCGCGACGCGCGCGACCATGGCGTCGACATCCGCGACGTCGACGTCAATTTCTCGGTCTGGGACTGCACGCTGGAGAAGGCGCCTTTCGATCCGGCCCGCATCCTCGCGCGCCATGCCGAGATGCGCGGCGTCATCGAGACGGATCATGCGCTGCGGCTCGGCTTCCGGCAGATCAAAGGCCTTTCCAAGGAGCGCATGGACGCTTTCGTCGAGCGGCGCGGTTCAGGCTACGAGTCCGTGAGGGATATCTGGCTGCGCTCCGGCTTGGATGTCGGCGAGATCGAGAGGCTGGCGCAGGCCGACGCCTTCCGTTCGCTTGGCCTCGATCGTCGTGAGGCCTTGTGGGCGGTGCGCGCGCTCGACGGCAAGAGCGCCGCCGAAAGGCTGCCGCTGTTCGACCAGCCGGCGCTCCGCCTGCGCGAACTGGAGCCCGAGACGAAGCTGCCGACAATGCCGCTCGGCGAGCATGTCATCCACGACTACCGCTCGCTCGGCCTGTCGCTGAAGGCGCATCCGGTCGCCTTCCTGCGCGAGCGCCTCGACCGCGCCGGCATCACGCCCAATGCGAACCTTCCCAACGTGCGCGACGGCCGGCGGGTCTCCGTCGCCGGGCTTGTGCTGGTGCGGCAGCGCCCCGGCAAGGGCAACGCGATCTTCCTGACGCTGGAAGACGACAAGGCCGTCGCCAACATCATTTTCTGGCAAAGAACCTTTGACCGTTACCGGCCGATCGTGATGGGCGCGCGGTTCGTTCGGGTCACCGGGAAATTGCAGTCGGAATCGGGTGTGGTCCACATCGTCGCGGAAAAGGTCGAGGACCTGACGCCCTGGCTGACCGTGCTTCTGGAGAAGGTCAGCGAAGCTGGACCGGCGGTTGTCGGTTCTCCGGAGCGCGCGGCCAGGGGTCCGGATCGCTCCGGCCGCCCCGCCATAGGCAACGCGCCGATCCGGCAGGACATCGCGACGCTGTCGGAAGAGGCGGAACAGGTCATGCCGAAGGGGCGGAATTTTCAGTAGGCAGCTCCTTACCGCCGCGCTCATCCTTACCTTCGTCATCCACGGGCGGAGCAGGAGCGAAGCGACGTCGCGGAGACCCGAGGATCCATGCCGCGACATCGGCCAAAGAATGCCACGGTCCAGAATGGTACTCATGCCGCGTAGCCGCCACCTCGCCGTGCCGCGAGTCGCGTTGAACTTCGAGGGAAGAAGCACTCGATTTTGGTCCGCCTTCGCGTGTCATGTGCGTCACGGCATGGATCCCAGGGTCTTCGCGACGCCGCTGCGCGGCTGCTCCGCCCTGGGATGACGAAGGGAGAGGCCCTCTGCCTCAACCCGGTCCGCCCAAGCGAGGCGGCGGCGGGGCCAGCACATCCTCCACGGAGAGCGTCCGCGCTTCCGAGGGCAG
Source organism: Mesorhizobium sp. M1338 (assembly GCF_040318045.1). Classification (NCBI taxonomy): domain Bacteria; kingdom Pseudomonadati; phylum Pseudomonadota; class Alphaproteobacteria; order Hyphomicrobiales; family Phyllobacteriaceae; genus Mesorhizobium; species Mesorhizobium sp. M1338. The sequence continues at coordinate 163,740 of NZ_JAMYLL010000007.1, forward strand.
CATGATCGGGATGCCGTCGCGCACCGGATAGGCGAGCTTGGCAACCCGCGAGACCAGCTCACCGCGCTCCGGATCCCAGGTCAGCGGCCCCTTGGTCAGCGGGCAGGCCAGCAGCTCCAGCAGCTTGGGGTCGACATTGACCTTCTTCCCGTCACGTCCGTCCGCCATTCGGTCCGTCCTCTTTAGCCTCGGATTATCCGAACGTTGGCGCTGCCCTCACCCTACCCTTTCCCAGTGAAGAACTGGGAGAGGGGATCGCCAGCGTTGCGGCCAAGTCCCTTCTCCCCGTTCTTCACGGGGAGAAGATGCCGGCAGGCAGATGAGGGGCAGCACCACCATTGACAATTAACCCGCTGCACTGCGTCCTTCGGCACACCTTACTGCAGGCTCGAACCAAAATCCTCATTCTCGCGCGCCAGCGCCATTTCGGTGATGGCGATCAGCGTCTCGGCCCGGGTTTTCAGGTCGGCTGCTTCGAGCAGCGCCTGTTTCTCGGCCGGTCCGTAGGGCGCCATCATCGACAGCGCGTTGACCAGCATGGCATTTTCGGCCCGGCTGACGCTTTCCCAGTCGGCCTCCAGGTCGTTGGCCTGCAGATAGGCGCGGAAAGCCTTGAGCAGCGATGGCCGGTCGATCTCGTTGGCCGCCTGATCCTCATCGAGATCGGCGAGGAAGGGCGCCAGCTTGGCCTGTCGAAACGGCGTCTTGACCGTCAATTCGCTTGCAATGCGGAACCGGCACACGCCCTGCAGCGAAATGAGATAGCGGCCGTCACCGGTCTCGGAAAAGGCGATGATGCGCCCGGCGCAGCCGACATTGCAGAGCTCCGGCTCGCCGTCGTCGCGCAAGGCGCCGTCGAGACTGGGCTGGATGACGCCGATGAGCCGCGAACCGGTGATGGCCTCGTCCACCATCTGCAGGTAGCGCGGCTCGAAGATGTTGAGCGGCATGCGGCCTCCCGGCAGCAAAAGCGCACCCTCGAGCGGGAAGATCGGGATCGTCGACGGCAAATGCTTGGCGAGCCGGTAATGCGCGTTTCCCGCTTGCACCTCATTCCTCCGATCGCGCCACCAAGAAGCGCGTCAATTCTTTATCCCAGAGCAGCTCACCGTTTCACGGAAACGCCCAACCGCTCCATCTCTTTGTTTCATGCATGTCGTTCTCCCAAAGCCGGGACTACTTTTGGGCGACATGCATTAATCTGGCGCAGTCATCGCCGACGCCAAGCCCGTGCGGCAAAACAACCGGTAACCGGCTCAGGAAAACAGCAGCGCCGACAATTTGCGCCGCGCCGCGAGCGTCGCCTCGTCGGTCATGCCCCAGGCCTCGAACAGCTGCAGCAATTGCGTCCTGGCGCCGTCCTCGTTCCATGCGCGGTCGGCCTTGATGATGGCCAGCAGATTGTCGGCCGCCGCGGTGCGATCACCATTGGCGTTCTGGATCATGGCCAGATCGAAACGCGCCTGATGGTCGTTGGGGTTCTCGGCAAGGCGCCGCTCGAGCTCGGCCGGATTGCCAAGCGCGGCCGCTTGCGCGGCGACCGCCATCTTGGCGCGCAGGGCGGCCAGCGGCGGCGCATCCTTCTTGGCTTCCGGCGCTGTTGCCAAAAGTGCCTCGGCGCCTTGCACGTCACCAGCCTCGAACAGCAGCTCGCCCAGGCCGCCGATCGCCTCGATCGTCTCCGGCGCCTGCGCCAGGATGGCATCATAGATGTCGGCGGCACCCTGCATGTCGCCGGCCTCGCGCGCTTGCGCAGCGGCGGCCAGCGCCTCGGCCACCGGCGGCGCGCCATCGCCCTTGCCGCCGACCTTGGTGATGAATTCGGCGATCTGGCTCTCGGGGATGGCGCCCATGAAGCCGTCGACCGGCTGGCCGTCCTTGAAGGCGATGACCGCGGGAATCGACTGGATGCCGAGCTGGCCGGCGATCGAGGGATGGTCGTCGATGTTCATTTTGACCAGCTTGACCCTGCCGCCGGCGGCCTTGACCGCCTTTTCCAGCTGCGGCGTAAGTTGCTTACAGGGCCCGCACCAGGGCGCCCAGAAATCGACCAGCACCGGCTGGCGGCGCGATTCCTGGATGACGTCGGCGGCAAAGGCGGCGGTCGTCGTGTCCTTGATGACATTGGCACCCGGGGCGCCGGGAGCAGCGGGCGCATCGCCAAGCGCGACTTTCGCCGGCGCGGGGGCGGTCCCACCATACTGCACCGATGTGGTGTACTGGCCGCCATTGCCCCCGAAGGGGCCGCCAAACGGATTGTTGTCGCTCATCTCTTTACCCTTCCATGGCGCGGCCGGCCGGCAGCTAGACGCCACACGCTTCAGACCATCGGTTCAAGCCACCATGTGGCGATCACGCGGAGACTTTCAAGATAGCAGCATCGTGCCCGGTTGCCTCGACGAATTTGATCAGGTCGCTCGCTGCGATCGATGTCGTCGCCTCATTGGTCAGCGGATGCCCGTTGATCACCGCATGCTCCATCAAATCCTTGTCGAGCACGAGCTTGACCCTGTTTGCCGTATCGTTGATGACGCCAAAGACCGTGACGGCGCCCGGCGTGACGCCGAGCAGCTCCATCAGCATCTCCGGCTTTCCGAAAGAAACGCGGCTGGCGGCGCCGATCACCTGATGGATCTGCTTCAGATCGACAACCGCGTCCTCGCCGACGGTGACCAGGAAGAAATTGTCCTTCTTGTCCTTCAGGAACAGGTTTTTCGTGTGCCCGCCGGCGATTTCGCCGCGCAGCGCCTGCGAATCGGCGACCGTATAGAGCGGCGGATGACGCTTCGTCGAGGCGGCAATCCCGAGTTCGGCAAGAAAGGCCATCAGGTCGGCTTCGGTCTTCGGCATCGGTTTGTCTTCGTCCCGTTTCTCAGCCCATGCCGTTTACGGCCAATGGGGCGGCCGGCACAAGACCGTCATGCGACATCGCGGTGAACGGCACCGCCTTCGCGGTGGTGCCCCCCGCCACTCGCGCGCCCGGCACAGTGCCGGCGGCTTGCCGGCATCGCCTGCCGCGTTGCAAAAAAAGCCTGCGATTTCCCTGTTGCAATCGCCGCGCTCTTCAGCCATATAGGCCCGGCTTGCGGCCAAGACGCCGTGCGAGCGGGTGTAGCTCAGGGGTAGAGCACAACCTTGCCAAGGTTGGGGTCGAGCGTTCGAATCGCTTCACCCGCTCCAGTTTCCTTCCAGGGAAATCAAGCGACTAAGAGACGCCCTCCGGGGCATCTCTTGCTTACACGGCAATGCAATGTAAGCACAATGTAAGCAGCAGAGATAGCAGGCGAAGCGTTGCCGGATACCCCGTGCGAGACACCGGTTATCTGTATGCGGAGAAATCTTGTCGCCTTGTTGGACAGCCATGACGATTAGCTTGCTCGGAGCAGGCATCCCGCGCCGGCTGGATGACGACGAACGGCCATCGGCATCTTCTTGGGAAGGCGGCACGGTTGCGCCAAGAACCGACATTAGGTGCGAAGTCTCCGCCGGACAGGTGCCAGATTGTACCTAGGACATGGGTGACAACCTCGCGCCGAACGGGTTGTCGATGGTCTGCAATATCCTCTGTTCCAGATAGATATAGCCCAGATCATAATGCATGAAGCTTACGAGCCAAATGCCGTCGTCGATCTTCTTGATGCCGAGCCTTTGACCGGCCATGACGGTTGAGATGTTGATCTTCCTGCGGTGCATGCAGATTCGGCCGCGAAGCCACGCCCATCAGCGGGTCGAGGATCGACGGCCGGAACAGGGCCATCTCCGCCCGGTGGCTAACGCGAGGAAGCGGTGGCAGTCCTGCGCGTGGCCGGGGCTGGGCAGGCGGTGCAACCTTCGTCGAGGCAACTGAAAGCAGTTTACTCGGCGGCGATCTTTGCCACGTCGTTGACCTGGATCAGCCGTTCAAGCAGCTTCAGTTCTTCCGCCGTCAGGTCGGTCAGTGGCGGGCGAACCGGGCCCGGTTGCTGGCCAAGCGCTCTCAGTCCAGCCTTGATGATCGAGACGGCATAGCCCTTCTTTCGATTGCGTAGCGCAACGAATGGGAAGAAGAAATCCTTCAGGATCTGATCGACCACTGGCTGGTTCCCGGTTCGAAGCGCCTGATAGAAACGCTGGGCCAGTTCCGGCACGAAGTTGAACACCGCCGAGGAATAGGTCGTCACACCGGCTGCAAAATAGGCCTGTGCGTAGACTTCGTGCGTCGGCATGCCGCCGACATAGACCAGCCGGTCGCCGATCCGCGCGGTGATCTCGATGACCTTGTCGACATCGCCGACGCCATCCTTGAAGCCGATCAGGTTCGGGCATTCATCGCAGAGCCTGGCGATGCTGTCTGCCGTGAGAACGGCGTTGTCCCTATTATAGACGATCACGCCGATGCCGACGGACTGACACACGGCCTTGACGTGGGCGACAAGTCCAGCCTGTTCAGCAAACATCAGATAAGGCGGCAAAAGGAGCAGGCCGTCGGCGTCGGCCTTCTCGGCCGCTGTTGCAATCTCGATCGCCAGTGCCGTGCCGTAACCGGTACCCGATACGATCGGCGTCGTTCCGGCGGACGCTTTGGCGGCACGGATGACATCGGGAATTTCCGACGGCGCGAGCGAGAAGAATTCGCCGGTGCCTCCGGCGGCGAACAGTACGGACGCGTCGTAGCCGGCCAGCCATTCGACATGCTTGCGATATGCGGGCTCGTTGAATTTCAGGTCTGCGGTAAAATGCGTGATGGGAAAGGAAAGCAGTCCGTTGCCGACGGCTTTTTTGAGTTCAATCGGGTCCATGTGATATCCTTGTCTTCTTCTTGAACCAGCGGGGTGGAGAGATCGCATTTTCAGGTCGGCGACGTGTCGAGCGCCTCTAGTAGCGCGGCGATGTAGCCGTAACAAAAGGCGAAGGCGACGCCGTCCGGGTCGCGGCCGCTGATCGCAGGCACATGGTCGGGCATCACCATGTACCGGTAGCCGACCTCCTTGTAGACCTTCATCGAGCGGACCATGTCCATGTCGCCTTCATCAGGGAAGGTTTCCATGAAGGAGAGCTTGCCGCCTCGGATATTGCGGTAGTGGACATTGAAGAGCTTGCCGCGCGTCCCGAACCAGCGAATGATATCGTCGATTTCCTCGCTCGGATTGTCGAGCATCTCCCCGACGGATCCCTGACAGAAGTTCAGGCCGTGATAGGGGCTTTCCCGCATCATGACGAACTTCTTCAGGCCCTCGACGGTGCCGAGCACCCGCGTCACGCCGCGATAGCCAGGCGGCGTATAGGGATCGTGTGGATGGCAGGCGAGGCGCACGCGGTTGCTGGTCGCAACCGGCACAACGCGTTCCAGAAAATAGTCGATCCGCTCCCAGTTCTCGTCTTCGGAAAGCACGCCAGCCAGACCGGGTACTGCGTGCTGATCGGCTTTGTCCCAACGAAAGCTGGCGTTCAGGGAGCCGCCACGGCCCGGCTCGTGCGGGGTGCGCGGAATACCGATCAGATTGAGATTGTATTTCGCCGCGGGAATGCCGGCTTTCGCACAGTTCTCGATCATCCGGCAGACGGCATCAATCTGCCGGTCCCGATCCGGTCCCGCCAGCAGGATATCCGGGTAGGATGCCTTTTCTATCGGTTGAGAAGGAAGCGGAAGCTGGATCATATCGAGTATCAGGCCGAAACTTTCGACTTTGTCGCGATGGCGGTCCAGATCCTGCAACGACCAGTTCCCGGGATTGCCGGGCGGATCGGCTGAAATGTGCTTTACGCCGAGTTGGGCAAAGACTCTGTAGTCGTCATCGTCCCGTGCACCGACCTGTGTTCCCAGATACACAGCGATCTCCTTAAACAAAACTCATTCATATCGAATGACGTAATATGAATTCTGGGACCTGTCGAGAGTATTTAACGGGTTTCTGCCAAAATCCTGTATCGCTTCTGGCTGGCCATCATGTGGGCGCGCATCGCCCGACGAGCCCGATCCGGGTCCTGATCGGCGATTGCCGACAGGATTTCCACATGCTCGGCATGGACCTTTGCGAGGTAGTCCGGATCGTTGGCGTCCGGCAGTGTCGGGAACTGCCCCCGGGGGATAGCGCGGGGCCCGAAATGGCGCAATACGTCAACATAGAACCTGTTGTTCGTGGCTGCCGCAATCGCCATATGGAAATCGAAATCAGCCTCCACCGTCGGCTTGCCCTGTTCGATCAATGTCGCCATTCTACGGTTAGCGGCGCGGATAGCTGCTTCCTGTTCGGCTGTCCGGCGGTAGGCGGCAATGGCTGCGGCCTCTCCCTCCGTGGACATTCTAAACTCGAGCAATTCAAGGGTTTCCGGGATGGTGCTGATTTCAATGGCGGTGAGCGCGAAACTCCGATGGCCCTTGGGGTCGCTGACGAACACTCCTTTTCCCTGGACCGGCTTCACATACCCTGCGGAGCGCAAATCCGCGATCGCCTCCCGCACGACGGTACGGCTCACGCCAAAGCTCGCTGCCAGCTGCGGTTCGGTCGGCAGTTGATCGCCTTCCTTCAGCTTGCCCGTCTCGATCTGACCGCGCAGCTGGTCGATCAGCTGCTGCGCCAGTCGTTGCCGTTCCCGTGGTGGTGCCTGCCCGATTTCGTTTGCCATTACCCGCCTGTCTCACGTCCCGGCAAGGAGCCCTTGCCAATTCAATACAACACCTATAAATCATAATACGACATACGAACGACATAGTATGTTCGGCATGATAGCGTAGGGAGGAGATTATATGAAGCATTTTTGCAAAGGGCTTTTCATCGGCGTTGCGATGGGCGTTCTGGCACTTGGCTCGCCTGCCGCCCGCGCGGAAACTCCCGAAAACCAATTGGTTATTGCAACATCGCTTGCGCAAGTCTTGTCGCTGGATCCGCAGCAGGCGACTGAGCCCAAGGCCATCGAAATCATGGCCAATCTGTATGACCGGCTCGTTGCCACGGACCCGAGCGGCGCGGACAAGCTCGTGCCTCAGCTTGCCGAAAGCTGGGCGGTCGACGACAAGGGCGTCACCTTCAAGCTGCGCGACGCGAAATTTGCCTCCGGCAATCCTGTCACGGCAAACGATGTGGTCTATTCCCTCACGCGTCTGTTGAAGCTGGATCAGGCGGCAGCGGCAAATTTCAAGCGTATCGGCTACACTGGGGACAACATCGAAAAACTGGTCCGCGCGGAGGACGACAAGACGGTCCGCATCGATCTATCCGGCAAGGTTACCGCCGATCTGCTGCTTTTCCGTCTTGCGATGGTGGTTGCCAGCGTCGTCGACAGTGTCGAAGTGCAGGGCCATGTCGTCGACAACGATTTCGGCAATGGCTGGCTGCGCACCAAATCGGCCGGGTCGGGGCCGTTCACGCTCAACCGCTGGACGCCGAACGAACTGGTCATCCTCGAGGCGAACCCTGATTACGCGACCGGTGCGCCGAAGATGCGCCGGGTCATCATGCGCCATGTGCCGGAAAGCCAGGTCGAGCGCCTCATGCTCGATCGTGGCGACGTCGATCTCGCTAATGCGCTGACCGCGCCGGATATTGCCACATTCAAGGACAAGAAGGGTTTTGAAATCCAGCGCATCCCTACCGGCGGCTTTTACGTCCTGTCGATGAATGCGGGCAACAAATACCTGTCCAATCCAAAGGTTCGCGAAGCCATTGCCTACGGCATTGATTACAAGGGGATGGAAACGGCGATCATGGGGCCATATGGCAAGGCCAGGACCGTTCCGGTTCCTGAGACCTTCGAGTATGCCATTCCCAGCCCTGACTGGCAGCTGAATGTCGACAAGGCAAAGTGGCTGCTGGCAGAGGCCGGCTACAAGGACGGCTTCTCCCTCAATCTGAAGACCATCGCCCAGACGCCGCGCATCGATCTGGCGACCGCGATCCAGGCGACACTTGGGCAAATCGGCATCACCGTGAATATCCAGCAGGGCAACGGCGCGGAGATCATCGCCGCCCACCGGGCCCGCGATTTCGATCTGCTCATCCCGCAGACCGGCGCCTACATGCCGAACGTGCTCGGATCGATGGAACAGTTTTCCAGCAATCCGGACAATTCCCTGGAGGCCAACAATGCCGGCAACTTCGTCTGGCGCTCGGCCTGGGACATTCCCGAGCTGACGGATTTGACGGCCAAGGCATCGATGGAGCGGGACCCGAAAAAGCGCGGTGAACTCTATGTCGAGATGCAGAAGATGTTCGTCGATCAGAAACCGGCCGTGTTGCCCCTGTTCGAGCGGTTCGAACCGATCGTTCTCAGCACCCGTGTGAAGGGTTATGTCGGTCACCCAAGCCAGGCGACGCGCCTTGAAGGCGTGACCAAGGCAGCATCCGAATAACCTGCCAGGCATCCGATCATGAAGGAACTATCCGCAAGCGAGCTGGGACGGCGTCTTCTTCACCTGTTGCTCAGCCTGTTCATCCTGTTGTGCGTCACCTTCGTGATCGGCCGGGTTCTCCCCGCCGACCCGGTGGGCGCCATTGTCGGCGAACTTGCCGATCCTGCCGCCTACGAGGCGATGCGGACCCGCCTCGGCCTCGACCTGCCGCTGTACCAGCAGTTCTTCATCTACCTGAATAACCTGCTTCACGGCGATTTCGGAACGGCGATCCTCACCGGCAATCCGGTCTCGCAGGATCTGTCCCGGGCCTTTCCGGCCACCTTGGAGCTCGCCACCCTCGCTGTGCTGATCTCGACGTTTGTCGGCGTGCCCCTCGGGCTCGCCGCTGCGCTTTTCCGTGATACTTTCATCGACAAGATCGCCCGCGTGTTATCGCTCGTCGGTCACTCCATTCCTGTCTTCTGGTTCGGCATCGTCGGTCTTGTGGTCTTCTACGCCACGCTGAACTGGGTCGGCGGACCGGGCAGGGTGGATGTCTACTATGAGGGGATCGTCACACCAGCCACGGGCCTGTTGCTGGTCGACAGCCTGCTCGAAGGCGAGACGGAAATCTTCTGGAACGCGCTGTCGCACATCATCCTGCCGGCCATCATTCTTGCCTATGCGGCGATGGCCTACATCACACGCATGACCCGCAGCTTCACGCTGGAACAGCTCGGACAGGACTATGTGATTGCCGCGCGTGCGAAGGGCGTCGGCCCGGCGCGCACGGTCGTCAGCCACGTCCTGCCGAACATAGCCGTTCAACTGATCACGGTTCTCGCCATTTCCTACGGCAACCTGCTGGAGGGCGCTGTAGTCACGGAGATCGTCTTCTCCTGGCCCGGGATCGGCCAGTACATGACCAATGCGCTGATGATCGGCGACATGAACGCGATCCTTGCCGCCACGATCGTCGTCGGACTCGTCTTCATGCTTTTGAATTTCATCGCGGACATCGCCTCCGCGATTCTTGATCCGCGCACTCGGGAGGCCACCCGATGAGTCAGGTTCTTCACAATGACGCCATCGTCAAGTCGCCGGGCATTCTCGCTCGTCTGCAGGCATCGGCGGGCCGCACGATCCGCAAGCTTGCCGAAGAACCGCTCGGAATGGCCGGGTTCCTCATTCTGGCTATGCTGGTCGTCGTTGCGGTTTTCGCGCCGTTGATCGCGCCCTACGGCCCGAATGTCCAGATGCTCAGCGATGCGCTGAAGCCGCCGAGCCTTGCGCATCTTGCAGGGACCGACGAGTTCGGCCGTGACATCGTCAGCCGGCTGGTCTGGGGTACGCGCATCACCATCCAGACCGTGCTGTCCGTCTCTGTCATCGTCGGCCCCGTCGGCCTGATCATCGGCGTTGTCGCCGGGTTCTTCGGCGGGCGTACCGATGCGATCTTGATGCGGGCAACCGATATCGTGCTGTCCTTCCCGTCGCTGATCCTGGCCCTGTCTTTCGCCGCCGCTCTCGGCGCCGGTCTCAACACCGCCATAATCGCGATCTCACTCACCGCCTGGCCGCCGATCGCCCGTCTGGCTCGGGCTGAGTCGCTTGTCGTGCGCAATGCGGACTATGTCGCCGCCGCGCGACTTTACGGCGCCTCGCCTGTACGCATTCTGCTTCTCTACATCGCGCCTATGTGCATTCCGTCCGTCATCGTGCGCCTGACATTGAACATGGCCGGTATCATTCTAACGGCCGCTTCCCTCGGCTTCCTCGGTCTCGGTGCCCAGCCTCCGTCGCCCGAATGGGGCGCGATGATTTCGAGCGGGCGCAAGTTCATGCTTGACTACTGGTGGGTCGCGGTCATGCCCGGCATTGCCATTCTCCTGACGAGCCTTGCCTTCAACATCGTCGGCGACACGCTGCGCGACCTTCTGGATCCCCGCCATGCCCGATCGTAATCCATCTACCATCCTGTCGGTATGTGACCTGAATGTGCGCTTTGGCAAGAATTCCATTGCCGCCGTTTCGAACGTCAGCTTCGATCTCGGCCGCGAGCGGATCGGCATCGTCGGCGAGTCCGGCTCCGGGAAATCCACCACCGGGCGCGCCATCATGCGGCTGCTTGCGCCCAGCGCCCACATCTCGGCCGAGCGCCTGGATTTGGACGGAAATCCGCTGCTGGAAAAGACCGAACGGCAGATGGGCGCCTTGCGCGGCAAGGACATGGCATTGATCATGCAAGATCCCCGCTACTCGCTGAACCCGGTTCTCAACATCGGCAGGCAGGTTGCCGAAGCAGCACGATTGCATCTCGGGTCCAGCAAGAAGCAGGCGCTCGATGCGGCCCGCGCCATGCTGCAGCGCGTCCGGATCAACGACGCGGATCGCGTCATGAAACTGTATCCACACCAGATCTCTGGCGGCATGGGTCAGCGCGTAATGATCGCCATGATGCTTCTGGCCAAGCCAAAGCTGGTCATCGCCGACGAACCCACATCGGCCCTCGATGTCAGCGTGCGAAAGGACGTGCTGATCCTGCTGGACGAATTGGTTCGCGAAAACAATTCGGGCCTGATCCTGATCAGCCACGATATCCGCATGGTCGCCGCCTTCTGCGAACGCATTCTGGTGATGTATGCCGGCCGCGTGGTCGAGACGCTGACCAGACTGGACGAGGCCGAACATGCCTATACACGCGGCTTGATCGCCGCCTTGCCCGATCCGCGAAACCCTGTCCGGCGCCTGCAGGTCCTCGACCGGCGCACGCTTGAAACGACACCGGAGGCAACGGAATGATCAAGGTCGACAACCTGGACGTAGTCTACGGTACCGGCAAGGCGCGCAACCATGCCGTCCGCAGCGTCAGCTTCTCGGTTGCCAAGGGCGAAACCCTCGGTATCGTCGGCGAATCCGGTTGCGGCAAATCCACCGTGCTGCGCTCGCTGGCAGGCATCGAGCAGGGCTGGACGGGCTCGGTCGAGTTCAATGGAAAGCCGATCGGAAAGCTGCGCTCGCGCGACGAACTGAAGCTATCGCAGATGGTATTTCAGGATCCCTACGGATCGCTTCATCCGCGCCATCGGATCGGCACGGCGCTGGCTGAACCGATCCGCTCCATGGGGCTTGGCGACGGCTGGTCGAAGGTGCCGCAAGCCCTGAAGCAGGTCGGATTGCCGGAGGATTTCGCCAATCGTTTCCCGCACGAACTATCCGGTGGTCAACGACAGCGCGTCGCCATCGCCCGCGCGCTGATCCTGTCGCCACCCATTCTCCTTCTCGATGAGCCAACCTCCGCGCTCGATGTTTCGATCCAGGCGGAAATTCTCAACCTGCTCGACGACCAGCGCGACGAACGCGGCCTGACCTTTGTCCTCGTCAGCCATGATCTGTCGGTCATCGCCCATATGTGCGACCGTGTTCTGGTGATGCAAAATGGGGTTTTTCTCGATGAGATGACGAAAGCGGATCTGCGTGCGGGAACAACCCATGCCGCCTATTCGCAAGAGTTGTTCGAAGCCAATTTTCTGTGATCGGTCGGGACCTAAACATGGGCGGATTTGTTGACGGGGCTAACGGTCGAATTGGCCGTAGCTTCTGTCCGTCAGAGCACGCTCCTTCAAGCAACTGCCGCTGTGAGAACCGCACGGTCAGCCGCAGCAGCGGAGCCTGAACTGATGATTCGATGACGCTTTACATGCATGTCTTCGGCAAGGGCGACCCCGTCGCGCTCGCCACGGCGATACATGCCGGGTTGGCGCTGAGCAAGACACCGATGGTGAACGCCACATCTAGTGCCACACAGCCGCCAATCGCCGAGGACCAGCGTATCCGACGGCAAGCATGAGGACTTCTTGGAGCCTCTATCGTTTCGTGCCGCCGGATGCAGCGTGGATTTTCCCCAATTCCAGGCATCGAATCGACCTGAGGGCCGCAGCAGTTGAGAGGCCCGGGCTGCGCTTCCGCTGAGCGGGCTACATTCGCCACGCCGGTGTCGGTCTGGAACAGCGTCTTCACGCCTGGCGTGTCGCAAGGGTGGACGCACGTGCCATCGCAAGACCGGACTTCCGGGTTGAGCTGGAAGTCACGGAGCGACGCACGAACTGCTGGCGTGCGCCTGGCCTTCGGCGTATAAATACCCTCGAATTTCGGGAGGAAAGAGCCATGGACGCAGTGCCTCAATGGCGCCTCGCGGGCGATTGGTTCGACATCTGCAGCTGCGACATCCCTTGCCCGTGCGAGTTCGCCCAGCGGCCAACCGGCAATCACTGCCAGGGCGTGCTCGCCTGGCATGTGCGCGAGGGTCAGTATGGCGACGTGAAGCTCGACGGCCTGACTCTGGTGGCGCTCGGCGAGTTCGAAGGCAATCTATGGGCCGGCGAGGCAAAGGCCGTGATGGGCATGTACCTCGACGAGAAGGCGAACGAGTCGCAGCGCGAAGCCCTGCAGGCGATCTTCGGCGGCCACGCCGGCGGCTGGCCGGCGGGCTTTGCCGCCAATATCGGCGAGATGCGTGGCATGGAGTTTGTGCCAATCACGTTCGAGGTGGCGGGCGACCTCGCCACCTGGAAAGTCGAAATTCCCGGCCTCGTCGTCGGCCGCGCGGAAGCGCTTTCCGGTCCTACAACACCGCCCGGCAAGCGGGTGCAGACAATCAACCCGCCGGGCTCGGAGGTCGGCCCGGGCCAGGTTGCCACCTGGGGGCGTTCTGTCGAGGTGAGCACCAAGGGCTTCGGGCTGGACTGGACGGGCACGGCCCGCTCGAGCAAGCACATTCCATTCGACTGGACCGGCCCGAACTAGGGCGTGCCGATGCCCAACGCATTCCCCGGGAAAACGTGGCGGCTCGGGAATTTGCGTGGCATGCCGCTCGGCCTTCTCGCATCGCTCATCGTGCTGACAGCGGCGGCATGGGCGCTCACCCTCTACCAGACATTCAGCATGGATATGCCCATGGGCATTGCGGTGCGCGGCGGGATGGAGGGAATGGAAGGCATGGCCGGCATGGCGATGGCCGGAATTGCGGCCGACGGCTGGTCACTGGCCGGCGTCGCCGCCTTTCTCACCGTATGGACTGTGATGATGGCCGCTATGATGCTGCCGGCCGCGGCGCCCATGATCTTTATGTTCGCGGCGGCGCAGGCCAGGCGCGGACGGCGGGTGGCCGTTCCAACCTGGATTTTCGTCGCGGGCTATATGCTCGTCTGGGCGGCGGCGGGCCTTCTCGTGTATGTCCTGGTCCAGTTCGGCAGCGAGTTGGCGACGAGCCTCGATCCGCCTCGGCGTTCGAAATGGGCGCCGCTCGCGCTCGGTGTCACGCTTGGCGTCGCCGGCCTCTACCAATTCACGACCCTCAAGCACATTTGCCTCAGCCATTGCCGTTCGCCGCTCGCCTTCGTTGCCCAGCACTGGCGCGACGGGCGGGTTGGCGCGCTCCGGATGGGGCTGCGCCACGGGCTGTATTGCTTCGGTTGCTGCTGGGCGCTGTTCGCCGTGCTGGTCGCGGCGGGCGTCATGAGCCTCGCCTGGATGCTGCTTTTGATACTGATCGTCTTCGTCGAGAAGCTGATGCGGCGTGGGCGACGCTTCGAAATTGCTTTGGGCATTGCGCTAATTGCCCTCGGGGTCGTCGTATCGCTCGGGGCGATCGAGATGCCTTGGACAAGCGGCTAGAGCCGGAGGGCTTCAGGTCGATTCGACCTGAAATTTGAATCCGCCACTAAATCAAAGAACTTCAGCATGGCCCCTAGTAGGAAGCTGTGTCCCGTGACCGTTCAAGGGGCGTAGACTTGCAAAAAGCCGATGGGCTATACACGGCAAATGCCGACGTTTCCCGCCGACCAGGTCTATGTGCGTGTTTGCCACGTCAAGCAGGGCTATGAGGACCGCGAACAGCATATTGCAAGGCAGATCGGCCGCCATGGTATCCCGGCCACCTGGTATCTTCACTGGGATGTTGCAGATATTACCGATGAAGAGGTCGAAAGGCTTACCGTGCCAGGCGCTCTCAAACTGGCGGAACTGTCCTGCTCCTTAAAACACATCGGGATCTGGCGTGATTTCCTGAAGACCGATAAGCGCTATTGTCTGGTGCTTGAGGACGACGTCTTCCTGGCCGCCAATTTCAATACAAAATTCAACGCGGCTCTGGCGGAACTCGGCGATCCAAACCGCAAAGCCGCCATCTATATCGGCAATGCCGGCACCTATTACATTTCGGCGTTCAAGTTGAAGCGCGGACAGCATCTCTATCCAGCCCCTCACGGCAGATCCACCGATTCCTATATCATCACCCGCTCCGTGGCAGCCGAGAGGTGCGCCTGGTTTGATGCACGCAAGATGTCCGCGCCGATCGGCCATGAGATCGACCGTGCGGATGCGGCGCTCGGGGTGGAGGTGCTTTGGTTCGAGAGACCCTTTGTAGAGCAGGGCACGCACAATGGGGCCTTCTTGACGTCGATAAATCCCGACAGTCAAAGGCCGCTTTGGTATAAGCGCATGGAGTGGCAGTATAAGAAATATCGCCGACAGCTGGTTGGTCATATGTAGCGCTCGCTTGCGACCCGGCCGAACCCGGTCTCATCCGGCTTTGGGTCGACAACATTGACCCGGCTGGTGGGGTACTTGCCCGAAATCCCCTGATCCATCCTCCAGATGTCACATAAAGTTACAGCGGGGAACGCTTCCCGCTGGGCCTCGTTAGCCCTCCATCAACCCAACGATGGAGAAAACCAATGCAGGACATTTCCGGCAAGCGCGTCGCTATCCTTGCGACAAACGGTTTTGAGCAGTCCGAACTTGAGGTGCCGCTCAAGAAATTGCGCGAGTCAGGCGCTGAAGTCGATGTCGTGTCGCTCGCAAGCGGCAAGATCAAAGGCTGGGACCACAAGGATTGGGGCCGCGAGGTTCCCGTCGATAGGATTTTGGCTGAGACCCGGGCGGATGACTACGACGCAATCGTGCTGCCCGGCGGCGTTATCAACCCCGATCTGCTGCGGATCGAGCCGAAAGTCCTCAACTTCATCAAATCGTTCTGGTCGGCCAACAAGGTTGTGGGCGCGATCTGCCATGCGCCCTGGCTTCTCGTCGAGACCGGAATTGTGAAGGGCCGCCGGGTCACATCCTACAAATCGATCAAGACCGACGTGATCAATGCCGGTGGTGTCTGGGAAGACAGCGCGGTGGTCACCGACCAGGGACTTGTCACCAGCCGCAACCCAGGCGATCTCGACGCGTTCTGCGACAAGCTCGCCGAGGAAATCAGGGAAGGGCGGCACGACAGGCGGGCTGCGGCTTAGCCGGTCCTTGCGCGACTTTCGCTTTCAGGCGCTCTTCGTACCGTCCGCTTTCCGCAGCGATGCCTGATGCACCAGCGAGGCCAGCTGCTGGTCGAGGCGAGGTGGCAGTAGAGCAGGCCGAGCGCGCCTAATTTGCGCAGGTCGAGAAACGCCTCGTCGCTGAGCTTGTTGAAGGCCGGCTCGTCGATGACCTGGAAATCGGTGAGGTTGAGCTCTTCGCCGCCTTCCAGCGTCACCTTGCTCTGGCGCGGCGAAAACAGGCCGCGCGCGTCGATCCTTTCGATCATCGCGCGGGTGGCGCTGAAGTCGATCTGGAACCGATTGCGGAAGGCGAGTGCCTGCCTGGTCGCCTCGGTGCCGATTCCTATTCCCGTGAACGACGTCGACCGCACGACCGGATCGCTTAGGTTGCGACTGGTGCTGCGCCACCTGGTTTGGCAACCGTATGGGACCGGCGCGAGCGACCATTCCAGCGGCGTTGGCGCAGAGCAGCTAAATCAGATAGAACTAAATCAGGCAGAACCATTTTGTAATTTCAGGAGACGACATGTCTGACGAGCATGTTGAGCGTCGGCTGGCGGCGATCCTGGCCGCGGATGTGGTCGGCTATAGCCGTCTTATGGAGGTCGACGAAGAGCACACGCTCAATCTCCTTCGGCAGCATCGGCGGGAGTTCTTCGATCCGACCGTCACCAAGCACGGTGGGCGCATCTTTAAGGTGATGGGTGACGGCTTCCTGGTGGAGTTCGGCAGCGTAATCAGTGCGGCTCGCTGCGCGGTCGAGATCCAACGCGGCATGTCCGAGCGGAATGCCGGCATCCCCGAGGACCGGCATTTCAAGTTTCGCATGGGCATCAACCTTGGCGACATCATCGTCGACGGTGATGATTTCCATGGCGATGGCGTCAATCTTGCGGTGCGGCTGCAGGGCCTCGCGATACCCGGCGGCATCGCCTGCTCGGAGGCGGTGCGCCATGAGGTCGGCAACAAGCTGGGCGTCGACTTCGCCGATCAGGGCGCCAGGACCGTCAAGAACATTGCTCAGCCGGTGCACGTCTATTTCGCCAACTGGCAGGGCGTCCCGCATGTCGAGACGCATATTGCGGCCAGGAGCGTCCAGACGCTGGTGCGGTCCGACAAGCCGTCGGTGGCGATCCTACCCTTCGCCAATCTGAGCAATGATCCCGACCAGCAGTATTTCAGCGACGGCATCACTGAAGATATCATAACCGACCTCTCGAACGTCTCCGGCCTGTTCGTACTCAGCCGCAATACGGTCTTCGCCTTCAAGGGCAGGACCGACAAGATGGAACGCATCGCCAGGGAGCTTGGCGTCGGCTACATTGTCGAGGGCAGCGTCCGCAAGGCGGGAAACCGGGTCAGGATCAATGCCGAGTTGATCGAGGGGGCCACAGACGGACACGTCTGGGCTGCCCGCTATGACCGCGACCTCACCGACATCTTCGCCGTGCAGGACGAAATCGCCAAGGCGGTCGTGGCGCAGCTCAGGGTCAGGCTCCTGCCCGAGGAGAAGAAGGCTATTGAGCAGGCGCCGACGGACAATGTGGAAGCCTATACGCATTATCTTCGAGGGCGCGATTACAGTCACATCGCGACCAGAGCGAACCACCTGATGGCCAGACAAAGTTATATCAGGGCCATCGAGCTTGATCCGGGATATGCCCGCGCATATGCGGGCTTGGCGGTCTGCGACGTACGCCTTCAGTCGAGCTACGGCTCGCCGATCCAGGTGGACGACATTCTCGCGACCGCCGACAAGGCCCTGGCGCTGGACCCGAATTTGGCCGAGGCGCATTCAGCCAGGGGCTTCGCCCTGTCCCTCGCCGACCGCCGTTCCGAGGCCGCGGCGGCGTTCGAACAGGCTCTCGCGCTCGACCCCAATTGCCACGAGGCCAACCGCTACTATGCCGAGTTCTGCGTAACCGGCGGCCAGTTCGAGCTCGCCGCGACGTACTTCATGCGCGCGATGGAGATCAAACCGACCGACTACGGCGCACCGGTCATGCTGGTGAACGTCTTCCGCACTCTCGGCCAGCAGAACGACGCCGAGCTTTATGCGCGGATCGCATTGGAGAGAGCTGAAGAGGAACTCCGTCTGCATCCGGAGAACGCCAATTGTGCCTGCCTGGGGGCTATCGTGCTGGCCTTCCTTGGGGAACGCGATAGGGCGGCGAAGTGGCTTGACCGGTCTCTGGCGATCGACCCTAGCGATATCAACGTCCAATATAACGCCGCTTGTACCTATGCGTTGCTGGGGGAGTTCGAACGCTCGATCGACCTTTTGGAAGCGTGGTTGCCGCAGGCTGGCGCCGAGATGAGACTCTGGTTCAAGAACGATTCCGATTTCGCCTCTGTTCGCAGTCATCCTCGCTACCAGAAGTTGCTCCAGCTCCTGCGGTAGCGATACGCATTGTACTTGAGGCGATTTTATTGCCGATAATCAAGAACCGGCTTCAGGAAGATTACCTGACAAACCAACGCTCTCGCCATCCCACAGGCATTATGTTACGTTACTAATGTAACCGAGAGGTGGGGAATGGGTACCCGGTTCAGGCTGTTCGTTCAGCCTCCGTTCGAAGACCCTACGTCAAGCCCTGAAATCATTACGGTTTCTTCCCCGCGAGGCAGCGTCGGACCTGGCCCGTCCGACGATCGTATGTATGTCGTCGAGCCGGTCGACAAGACGCGGCCCTATGGCGTCGACCACGGCCCGTTGGGCACGCCCTTCATCTCCCTGCCGCCCTGGACGCGAGCGATCCTCGATCCGGCCGTTCCCGACGAGGAAGGCAATTTCGATCACTATCAGCCCTCGACGCCCGGCTTCGAAGCAGCGCACGCGTTCGGTTGCGTGCGCTTCACGCTCGACGTTTGGGAGCGTTACATCGGCCAACCGCTCATCTGGCACTTCCGCGATCACTACGACCGTCTGGAAATCTCGATCCTGCCGGGTTGGGATAACGCCCAATACGGCTATGGCTTCCTCGAGCTCGGCGGCCAATTCGTGAAAGACGGACGCGCGCTCCCCTTCAGCCTCGACTTCGATATTATCGCGCACGAGGTTGGCCATGCGTTGGTCTACGGCGTCCTCGGCATTCCGGACCCGGGAGCCGAGCTCCCCGAATATCTGGGCTTTCAGGAGGCCTTTTCCGACTGCGTTTCGTTGATCGCGGCCATGCATTTTCCCTCCGTGATCGAAAATGTTCTGACGGTGACGCGCGGGAATCTCTACATCGCCAACCAACTCTCTCGCTTCTCGGAATTTTCGCCGCACCGCCAGATACGCGAGGCCAGCAACAAACTGACGATGGCCGATTTCGCGGACGGCTGGACCGACGAGCATGCACTGTCGCAACCTCTCACGGGCGCCGTCTTCGACATTCTGGTCGATGTCTTTCACGAGAGCCTGGTGGCTCGAGGACTGATCTCGCCGGAGGTCGAAAATCTTGCCGACCTCGCCGAGATCGACCCAGCAGCCGAGCTGCCGGTCCAGGAAGTCTTTGACCGCGATTTCGCTCGCAATCCGGAAGGTTTCGTCGACGCGCTGCTCGACGCGCGGGATATCGTGGGTACCTATCTCGCCGAGACGCTGTGGGCTCTCGCCCCGGATTTTCTGGACTATGGTGACGTGGCGAGAACGATGCTCGCGGTCGATGACAGTGTGACCGGAGGAGAACTATCAAGGATCATCTTCCGGGATTTCGACCGAAGAGGGGTTTTTCGCTACCGTGCCGGGCCCCGCCTGACGAAGCCAACCCGAAAGAGCCATTTCCATGAGGGTCGAATCGCCCTTCCACGAGACCAGGCGCGTCTGCCGGACATGAGCTATTTCGAGAAATATTGGATGTCCAGAAGGGGCGCCGAGCTTTGATCGACATGCAAAAGATGGGGTGATCCATGATACCTGAAACCATTTTAAATACCTCGGCCATACATTTGTTCGGTAGGGTTCTTGAAGATTTGAAACTCAAGAAGAGGATCGACGGGGGACGGCCCCCAAGGCCTGGCAACAACAGATTCCTGCAGAACCAGATCGACGCCTCCGGTAGCCTGCTGGCAAGGATCTATGCGTTCACCTTCGAGGCGCAGTTCTACGAACTCGCCCGACCGACAATACTTCTTGTCCATGGGCCTGGCACTGCCGTTGATTATCCGGCCCCGGCGGACACCGATCTCAAGGTCATGAGCCGCGGTCCAAGCGACCCTGCCTATACCGGACTGTCATCACAGGTAGGCTCGTTCGCGCGCGGAATGCTGGTCTGGGTCTACGACAAGAGTGACCTGACAATGCGGCTGGAACTCGACACCGGAACGCTCGAGGATGTCCTGTTGAGTGCCGAGCTGGACCCGCGTTCGTTTGGTCGATCGGGTGGAGCAATGGGCCGATCCGGCGGTGCGATGGGGCGGTCCGGCGGCGCCATGGGCAGGTCTGGCGGTGCGATGGGGCGGTCCGGTGGCGCCATGAATCGCGGCGGGCGCGGCGATTTGGACTAGCGTTTCCGATCGTTAATTGAGAAATGCCGAAGGAGATGGACCATGGCAAACGTAGAGATAGTGCATGTCGCTATACCTGAAGGGAATGCCGTAAGAGGCAAAGATCCGGTTACGGTCGGTGTGACGGTGGCCCCAAGTTGGTTTAAAGAGGCAGAAGACTTGGTAATTAAATTTATTTACGCCGCCACTTTAGAAGGCACCGAATATCTATACAATGACGATATAACCGTCGAGAATTCAACAGAAATCAACTTTATGGTTAAAGCAGAACATGGCGCTTCGCCTGGAGAATATTATGTTCAGATCAAGAAAAAATCCTCAGGTGAAACGATCGCAAGTGGCCCTGACGATGGAACTATCACTGTATCCTAAGCTGGTCACTGCCAAAAAAATACTCTATGACTGACTGCAATTCACATCGGCATCAACGGCTCTGCCCTCACGCCGGCAAAATCTTGCCGGGTTCTTGATGTTTTGCGGTCGAGTGTCTGCTTGATCGGCTTCCGCAGCTGCCTCCTCAAGTCCTTCACCTCATGCGGGCCAGCGAGAAATCGGCCCGCCGGCCGCCCCGCCGCCCGCAGCGATGCCTGATGCACCAGCGAGGTCCAGCTGTTGGTCGAGGCGAGGTGGCAGTAGAGCAGGCCGAGCGCGCCTGATTTGCGCAGGTCGAGCCTCGTCTGAGCTTGTTGAAGGCCGGCTCGTCGATCACCTGGAAATCGGTGAGGTTGAGCACCTCGCCGCCTTCGAGCGTCAGCGGCGGACACCAGCGGTCAACAGAATCGACCGCATCAAAGGCCGAATACATGACCGCTCCAGACTTGCGCCGTATCTGCCAGTTGCCTCTTGCCCTGAGAGGGGCCGTCCATACATGACGAAGTGAAGAGCGTCTTCGCCAGTCTTCAAGGCATGCGGCGCATCAATACAAGCGAGGAACTCGCTTGATTGTCCATACCCGGAATGCTCCGTTACCACTTTGGACGTCCGGAGAAGATTGATGACAGGCTTTGTCGACCGCGAGCGCGCGGCGCAACTGATGGACCGCGCCGGCATCGAGGCGCTGGTGCTGTGCGCGCCCGAGGCCTTCCACTATGCGACCGGTGCCTCGATCGGCCCGGCGGGGCTGTTCCGGCGCGCCGGCGCCGGCTTCGTCGTCATTCCCGCTGGCCACGACCTGCCGATCGGCGTGGTGGTGGCGGATTTCAATGCCGCGCAGCTGCAACGGGTCCTGCCGGACGCTGTCATCCGCAGCCACCCGATCTGGATCGAATCGGCCACGCTTGACGCATCGACGTCAGGGCAAGGGCTGGCGCAACGCATAGAGGCCGGTCTTGGAGGGTCCGGCCGGGCGCCTGGTTTTTCACGACCGGCAACATTCGACCTGACCAATTCCGTCGGCGAACTGAAGCAGATCCTTGCCGGCTTCGGTCTCGAGCGCGCAACGATCGGCGTCGATCTCGATTTTGTCGCCGCCGCCGATTTCTCGGCCATGCAGGCATTGCTGCCGGCCTGCATCATGGTCGATGGCTCGGCCGTCCTCGATCGGTTGCGGGCCATCAAGTCGCAACGCGAGATCGACTTTCTCCAGCAAGGCATCATCCTATCGGAAGCCGGCCTGGACCGGCTGCAGGTGGATGCCATGGCAGGCATGCGCCAGGCCGATCTCATTGCCCTCTACCGGCAAGGCGTCGCCACGGCGGCATCCGGCCTGTCCCATCCGGTCGCCATGGCAGAATATGTGACGCTGGGCGCCAGGGCCAAAGGCGCCGATGCGAAAGCCATGCCCGGCGATCCGCTGAAGTGCGACATGGTCTGCACGGTCGGCGGCTACGCCTCCGATATGTCGCGCAACTTCACCTTCGGGCCGCCATCCGCCGAGCAGGCCGAGCTGCATGCCATCGCCGAACAGG
Organism: Mesorhizobium sp. M1338; assembly: GCF_040318045.1. NCBI lineage: Bacteria > Pseudomonadati > Pseudomonadota > Alphaproteobacteria > Hyphomicrobiales > Phyllobacteriaceae > Mesorhizobium > Mesorhizobium sp. M1338. The sequence continues at coordinate 185,771 of NZ_JAMYLL010000007.1, forward strand.
CCTTCGAGGACGGACTGGCATCCCTTGTTCCCGGCAACACCCTCGCCCATGTGCATCAGGTGGCCACCGGCAGTCTGGCGCGGCAGGGGCTGCGCTCCTACCGCCGCGGCCATTTCGGCCATGGCGTCGGCCAGTCGGTGTTTTCCGAACAATGGCCGTTCATCGCGGCCGACAGCGATGTCGTGATCGAAGCCGGCATGGTGCTGGCTTTCGAGATCCCGCTATACATCGACGGCCTCGCCAGCTTCAATCTCGAGGACCAGTTCCTGATCACGCCGGGCGGGCCCATTGCCATGAACCGACTGCCGAGGCGGCTGGAGAGGATTGGATAGCGAGGGCCTTTGGAACGCTTTGCGGTCGGCCTGCTTCTGGGTGTCATATCGCGTCGTGGTCATCATCCAGAATGGCCCACGTGGAGCCACAGCGTGCGAACATGCTAAGACATCAGCCTCGCAACTCAGGGAAAGACCGGAACCTCATGACCGAAGCTGGCAGCCAGGACGAGCCTGATTCAGGCCACGATATGGCGGGGCGCGAGCCTGTACGCCGCATCCCCGACATCATCTCGCTGGTCAAGGATTTCTACGGGGAATTGCGGCCGGCCGAACGCCGTGTCGCCGATGTCGTGCTCGATGATGTCAAATACGCCGTCGACGCCTCAAACGCCGCCCTTGCCCAGCGCGCCGGGGTCAGCGAACCGACGGTGACCCGGTTCTGCCGCGCCATAGGCTGCGAGGGCGTGCGCGACTTCAAGCTGAAGCTGGCGCAGAGCCTCGTCGTCGGTGCGCTCTATCTGGCCAAGTCACCTTCCGTCAGCAACGACAATGGCATGCCGTTCTGGAACGCCGTGTTCGGCGAGGCGCGCCGGGCGCTCCAGGAGGCCGAGCGGCAGCTCGATCCGGCGCAGCTGCAGAAGGCGGCCGAGCTGATCGCCAAGGCGCGCCAGGTCACGGTCTTCGGCCTCGGCGGCAGCTCCTCGGCGCTGGCGCAGGAAACCCAGTACCGGCTGTTCCGCTATGGTATATCGATCAGCGCCCAGTGTGATCCCTATCTGATGCGCATGACCGCCTCGACGCTCAAGCCTGGCGACCTGGTGATCGCCATTTCGGCGACGGGACGCACCCGCGAGGTAATCGAGGCCGTCGAGCTCGCCAAGCACTACCGCGCCAATGCGATCGCCGTGACCGCGCCCGACACCGAGCTCGCGCGCGCCTGCGACGTCAGGCTGACGGTGGCGGTATCAGAATATCCCGACACGCTGAAGCCGACGGCGTCGCGCTTCGCCTTCCTGGCCGCGATCGACCTTTTGGCGGTGGCTTCGGCCTACAAGCTCGACGGCTCGGCCCGCGAGACCGTCCGCCGCATCAAGTACAACGCCCAGATCCACCGCACCGGCAAGGAAATGGAACCGCTCGGGGATTAGTTCTTTCCTTCTCCCCGTTCACGTCCGTTCACGGGGAGAAGGTGGATTGGCGCGCAGCGCCAAGACGGATGAGGGGCAGCGCCGGGTCCGACAGTTACCGTTCCAACACGATTAGACGCACGCAGCAAGAGGAAAGAAATGCTCGAAATAGCACCATCGAAACAGGCCGCCGCATGGCTCGGGTCCTTTGCCAAGGCGCTCGAAGCTGGCGACGCGTCGGCGGCGACCGACCTGTTTGTCGATGACTGCTACTGGCGCGATCTCCTGACCTTCACCTGGAACATCACCACCATGGAAGGCCGCGAGGCGATCGCCGCCATGCTCAAGTCAACGCTGGCGACGACCAGGCCGACGGCGTGGCAGCTGACCGGCGAGGCGACCTCGGACGAGAGCACCGTCGAGGCCTGGTTCAGCTTCGAAACCGCTGACGCTTCGGGAGAGGGCGTCATGCGGCTGCGCGACGGACGCTGCCGGACGCTGTTCACGGCGATGACCGACCTGAAAGGGTTCGAGGAGCGCAAGGGGGCGGAACGGCCGCTGGGCGTGCGCCACAAGGCCGATCCCAGGCGCGAGACCTGGTCGGAAGCGCGGGCGCGCGAGACGCGCGAGCTTGGCACTGATGAACAGCCCTATTGCCTGGTCATCGGCGGCGGCCAGGGCGGCATCATGCTGGGCGCGCGGCTGCGCCAGCTCGGCGTGCCCACCATCGTCATCGAGAAAAATGCCCGGCCCGGCGATTCCTGGCGCAACCGCTACCGCACGCTCGTCCTGCACGACCCGGTCTGGTACGACCATCTGCCCTACATTCCCTTCCCCGAAAACTGGCCGGTGTTCACGCCCAAGGACAAGATGGGCGACTGGCTGGAAATGTACACGCGCGTCATGGAGCTCAATTACTGGGTCGCCACCAAGTGCCTCAGCGCCTCCTATGACGAGGCCGAGAAAGTCTGGACCGTGGTGGTCGACCGCGTCGGCCGGCACACCACGCTGAAGCCGAAGCACATCGTCTTCGCCACCGGCGCCTATGGCCCGCCACGGCGGATCGATCTGCCGGGCGCCGACCAGTTCAAGGGCGAGTTGCTGCACTCCAGCCAGTATGCCAGCGGCGAGAAATTCCGCGGCAGACGCGTCGCGGTCATCGGCGCGGCAAGCTCGGGGCACGATGTCTGCGTCGACCTCTGGGAAAGCGGCGCCGAGGTGACCATGATCCAGCGTTCGCCGACCACCGTGGTCAAGTCGGACACGCTGATGGAAGTCGGCTTCGAGATCTTTTCGGAGACCGCACTGGCACGCGGCATCACCACCGAGAAGGCCGACATGATCGTCGCCTCGACGCCGTTCGCGCTGGTGCCCAAGGGCCAGCGAGCGCTCTACGAGGTGATCAAGGCGCGCGACGCGGCCTTCTACGACCGCCTGCGCGCCGCTGGCTTCGCCATCGATTTCGGCGACGACGAAACCGGCCTTTTGATGAAGGCCTACCGCACCGGCTCCGGCTACTACATCGATGTCGGCGCCTCCGACCTGATCATCGACGGCGAGATCGGCGTCCGCAGCGGCGTCGCCATCAAGTCGCTGACGCCGAGCGGCATCCTGTTCGAGGACGGCTCCGAACTCGCCGCGGACGCAATCATCGCCTGCACCGGCTATCAGTCGATGAACGAGACGGTGGCGGCGATCGTCTCTCGCGAGGTCGCCGACAAGGTCGGCCCCTGCTGGGGCCTCGGTTCGGGCGTGAAGGGCGACCCCGGCCCATGGCAAGGCGAGCTGCGCAACATGTGGAAACCGACCGCGCAGGAAGCGCTGTGGTTCCACGGCGGCAACCTCGCGCTGTCGCGCTTCTATTCGAAATATGTGGCGCTGCAGATCAAGGCACGGATGGAGGGAGTAGAAACGCCGGTTTATGGGCCGGTGAGCAACGCCGGTCGGTGAAGTTCGATCTCCCCCCTTGTGGGGGAGATGGCCGGTAGGCCAGAGGGGGGCGCTGTCCCGCGGCTTATCAACCGACGGCAGCCGCATCTTCGGGAAGGTTCTTGGTTCCGTTGCAGGATGAAGAAGGTTGCGTTCCTTCACGCCCCCCTCTGCCCTGCCGGGCATCTCCCCCACGAGGGGGGAGATTGGCCAATCACTCATGCCGATGCCCGAAATGCCTTGCCGCCACCTCGACATGCGTATGCGACGCATGCGCCCCGAAACGCTCGGTCTCGCTGACATCGTTGACCGTCTCGTTCGGCCACCAGGTGCCGCCGATGGCGATGCCCTCGCAGACCAGCCGCTGATCGGCGACCAAAGACGCACCGACCGCGTCGACGAAGGTGAAGCGGCCCGGCCGCTGCCGCAGCACGGCGACGTCGCCGACGGTGCCGACCGCCAGCGTGCCCAGATCGGGCCTTGCGATCGCCCGTGCCGGCGCCTGTGTCGCGGCGCGCAAGACCTCGACCAGCGGCATGCCGAGCGCCAGCAGCTTCGACATGCAGACCAGGATATCGAAGGCCGGCCCGTCGACGCAGTAGAGATGAACGTCGCTGCTGATCACGTCGGGCGCCAGCCCTTCCTCGAGCATGGCCCGGGCAACGGCGAAATCGAAGGAACCCATGCCGTGGCCGATATCGAAGATGACGCCGCGCTCGCGCGCCAGCCGCATGTCCGGCCGCACCGCGCCGGAGGCGAACACCGGCGCATTGGGAAACGGCCGGAAGCAATGGGTGAGGACATCGCCCTTGCGCAGGCGAGGCAGCACTTCCGAGCGCCCGGGCGGCGGCTCATCGATATGCGCCATCAGCGGCAGGCCGGCCTGGTCGGCGGCCTCCAGCGCCAGGTCGACCGGAGCGATGCCGCTGGTGCCGCCGGCGTGCTTGCCGGAGCGAACTTTTACGCCGACCACGACGTCGCGGTGCTCGCGCACCGCCGCCACAACCTCGCGCGGTTCGCAGAGCCTGAGATCGCTGCACTCGCCGACCGATACCGTCTGCGAGAAGCCGAAAATGCCGGCGAAGGAAATGTTGACATAGGCCAGGATGCGGACCTTCGAGCGCTCCATGACGTGCTGGCGAAAGCCGAGGAAATTGCCTGCTCCCGCACTGCCCGCATCGATGAAGGTGGTGGTGCCGCTCTTGGCGGCCAGCCGGTCGGCATCGACGCCGAGCGAGGTGCCGCCCCAATAGACGTGGCTGTGCAGGTCGACGAGGCCCGATGTGACGATGCAGCCTGCGGCATCGACGACCTGCGCGGCGCGCTCGGCCGGGATATCGGCGTCGATCGCGGCGACCCGGCCATTGGCAATGGCGACATCGCGCGGCGCGTCGATGCCGGCCGCCGGATCGATAAGCCGTCCACCCTTCAGCAGGAGGTCGAATTGCATTGAGTCACCTCCGGTTCGTTGTTTTGCTTCTCAGAGAGGTCGGTACGCGACCGCCTCGACCTCGATCTTGATATCGATCATCAGCCGCGATTCGACCGTGCTGCGGGCCGGCGGGTTCTTCGGAAAGTGCCTCGCATAGACGGCGTTGAAGGCGCCGAAATCGCGCGCGTCTTCCAGCCAGACCGTGGTCTTGACCACATCGTCCAGGGTGCAGCCCGCGAGCGCCAGCGCGGCCCTCACATTGGCGAGCACCTGCTCGGTCTGTTCCGTTATGCCGCCCTTGACCACGATGCCGTCGCTGCCGACGGGAACCTGGCCCGAGACATAGACGAGATCACCGGCCCGCACGGCCGGCGACAACGGTACATGCGACGTTCCAAAACATTGCTTGGGCAAGGGAGGGCCTCCTCTGATGGCAGGGCGGGGTGCCGTGGCGGCGCCCGCTTCGATCGACATTTACCCCGATCGGGGCGATCCTCATAGAGGCCTTGTTGGAAAGCAACATTCTTCCAAATCCATGTTGCTTTATTACAGAAGCGCTTGCATCGTGCGCGCTGGCGGCCCGCCTTGCGGCCGCAACGCCCAGACGCATTTGCCGGACCGGAGACAGCAGGAATGACTTACGACAAGAACCCGTTTCCATCAGGCGATGCCGACCGCCACGCGCTCTGGGAAATGCTGGTTCGGCGCGACATCGACGCCTTCATCGGCCAGGACTGGCCCCTGGTCGAGGGTGATTTCGTCGCTGATAGCTTCTTCGGCATGCACGCGCATTTCCTCAGCAACGCCGATTCATGGCGGCTGCAGTTTCCGAGGCTGGAAATCTATCGCGACGAGTGGCTGCGCCAGGCCAAGGAGACCGCCGCGACCAAATTCGCCGAGCCGCTGCGCGAGGCGCTGTTTCGCGTCACCAACATGCGCGACATCGATGTCGACGGCGACCGCGCCGTGCTGCACAAGAAGTTCGACGGCTCGGTCGCCAAGGCGGACGGCAGCGTCGACAGGCTGAAATGGCAGACGCTGTATTTCTGCACCAAGGTCGCCGGCAGATGGAAGATCGCTGGCTTTGTCGGCTACATGCCGTATCCGCTCGGCGAACCCGCGACATCCTAGGAACAAGCCCGCGCCGGTGGTGGCCGCGAATTGTTGACGCAAATGTTCGCCAATCTGGTCGAGAACGCGCTGCGCCATTGTCCACCGGGCACGTCCATCAGACTGTCGGTGACGCGCCGGGGCGAGCGCGTTAGGAGCCGATCTCCCCCCTTGCGGGGGAGATGCCTGGCAAGGCAGAGGGGGGTGCTGTCCCGCCGACCTGTCGATCTACAGCGGCCACAGGGACGGGAGCAAACTGGCCGAGGCTGGCGATCCTTCACACCCCCTCTGGCCTGCCAGCCATCTCCCCCGCAAGGGGGGAGATCGGCAGCCACTCAGCGGTCGATGCGCGTCGACAGGATGATCGAAGACAGGGTCCGCTCGACCCCGTCCATGGCGCCGATCTGGTCGAGCAGCAGATCGAGATCGCGGATCGACGGCGCGTCGACGATGACGATCATGTCGAAATTGCCGCTGACCGAATGCAGGGTCCTGACTGGTGCCAGCGCGCGCAGGCCGCGCACCACCTTGTCGGCGAGTTTGGGTGTCACGGTGAGCAGCACATGCGCCCGTACCAGCCCCTGCTCATAGTCCGGCGCCAGCCGCACGCCATAGCCTATGATGATGCCGCGTTGCTCCAGCCGCTCCAGCCGGCTCTGCACGGTCGTCCGTGACACGCCGAGCCGCCGCGCCAGTTCGGCGGTCGAGGCGCGCGCGTTCTCACGCAGCAGCGAAAGCAGGGCCTGTTCGGCGTCACTGAGCATTTCAACGATTTCCGTCGGCGGATTGCGTAATCAGAGTTTCGTTTCTAACAATTCCACGCTTCTTTTCGACGGGCAAGCTGCAAAACTCATGCATGTCGCCCAAAAGTGTGCAGCGGTTTTGGGACAACGAGATGCATTAAACAAAAGATGCGAGGGATCGGTCATGAAGAAAATTGTTGTCGTCGGCGCCGGCAAGATAGGCTCGACCATTGCCGAGATGCTTGCCGCCACCGGGGATTATCAGGTCACGCTCGTCGACCGCTCGGCGGCGCAGCTAACTGCCGCCGAAATGCCGGCCACGGTTGCGACGCTGGAGCTCGACATCGAAGCCGCCGGCACGCTGGAAGCGGCCCTCGCCGGCAAGTTCGCGGTGCTGAGTGCCGCCCCCTTCCACCTGACCACGCGCATCGCCGAGGCGGCGGCAAGTGCCGGCGTGCACTATCTCGATCTCACCGAGGACGTCGTCTCGACCCGCCGGGTCAAGGAACTGGCGCGCTCGGGCAAGAGCGCCTTCATCCCGCAATGCGGCCTGGCGCCGGGCTTCATCTCGATCGTCGCCAACGACCTCGCCAGCCGCTTCGACACGCTGGAAAGCGTGCGCATGCGCGTCGGCGCGCTGCCGCAATACCCGTCCAACGCGCTGAACTACAATCTGACCTGGAGCACCGACGGCGTCATCAACGAATATTGCGAGCCCTGCGAAGCGATCGTCGAGGGCGAGCTGGTCGAAGTGCCGCCGCTGGAGGAGCGCGAGGAATTCTCGCTCGATGGCGTCACCTACGAGGCCTTCAACACCTCCGGCGGCCTCGGCACGCTGGCCGAGACGCTGAAGGGCAAGGTGCGCACGCTGAACTACCGCACCATCCGCTACCCCGGCCACGCCGCGATCATGAAGGCACTGCTCAACGACCTTGGCCTGCGCCACCGCCGCGATGTGCTGAAGGACATCTTTGAAAGCGCCCTGCCGGCGACGCTGCAGGACGTGGTCATCGTCTTCGTCACCGTCTCGGGCCGCAAGAACGGCCGCCTGCTGCAGGAGACCTACGCCAACAAGATCTACTCGAAGCGCATTGGTGATACGGTGCGCAGCGCCATCCAGATCACCACCGCTTCCGGCATCTGTGCCGTGCTCGACATGCTGGCCGACGGCAGCCTGCCGGCGACCGGCTTCATCAAGCAGGAAGACATCGCCCTCGACGCCTTCCTCGCCAACCGCTTCGGCCGCGCCTATGCGCAACACGAGATGGTTAGCCGGCTCGCGAGCTGAAGCGGCTGAGCGCCTCCCCCCTTTTGAGGGGGAAAATGGCCGGCAGGCCAGAGGGGGGTCAGTTCGACCGGATGCGACCTTCTGCGACAGATGGAGGTTGGCGATTCACGCGAGGCGACCCCCTCTGTCGCCTTTGGCGACATCTCCCCCTCAAGGGGGAGATTAGCCGTCGAGTTACTTCCGCAAGACCATCGGCCGCCCCAGCAAAAACCGGATGAAATTGCCGGCATTGCGCGAGGCCTTGGCCGAGGTCTGCGGCATCTGCTTTTGCGCGGGCGCTTTTCGGGCAGGCGCGCGCGCCTTTGTTTCGGCACCGGGCCGGCCCACCGTGAAGGCCGGCTCCGCGACCGGCTTGCCGCGCAAGACATTGGCCGCATTGTTGTCATGGATGACGATGCACCATTGAGCCTCCTTAACGGCCGTCCCGACGGTGTTGAAACGCATCGCCATCTTTGTGTGCTCGTCGCAATAGACCCCGTTCATGGCCGGCGATCTCTTTTCGACCAGCGTGCCGAAGGCCGACGTCGGATATTCATGGTGCGTGTAGCCGTTGGTCGCCGCATCGAAATTCTGGCCGTGGGGAAAGGAGATATACAGGGGCTGCTGGTTAACTTCGCCTTTGGCGATTTCCCGGCGCGCGTAAAAGTCGACCCGCTCCATGAAAGTCGGCGCCAGCGCGTCATCGCTGTCGAGCCGCGTCAGCGAAACAAATTCGGCATCCGTGTCGCTTTGGACAAACGCATTGAAGGCAATATTGTGGTTCTGGCCGGCCTCGACTAGGACCGGCCTGACGTCGATCCCGATCACACACTCGCAAACGGATCGAATGTAATTCTCGTGTATCTCGGAATCGAACCCGACCAGGACCGTGAAGCCCTTCAGCGACTGGCCCTCGAGCGAGGGCGCGCAATAGGTGTCGAACAACGCCAACCGCTCGACCAGCCACACAGGGTCGAGATTGGCTCGCCCTTTTCCAGTCCATTGGCTCGGCATGAAGCCGGTGGCGGTGTTGTAGCGAATCGCCACGTATTTCTTCAGGTCGGTGCTCATGGAGCGACATTAGAGCATGGACCCGAAAGGTGGAATCTCGGAAAACATCATACACGACATGAGATGGTGAACCGGCTGGCGGGGCTAGCGAGCTGAGCGCCTAATCTCCCCCCTTGAGGGGGAGATGTCGCCGAAGGCGACAGAGGGGGTCGCCTCGCGTAAAGCGCCAACCTCCATCTGTCGCAAGGAGGGTCGCATCCAGTCGAACCGACCCCCTCTGGCCTGCCGGCCATCTCCCCCTCAAGGGGGGAGATCACACCGTCTCAAATATGCAGCGCGTGCCCCAGCGTCTTCAGCGCTGCTTCCTGGAAGCCTTCGCCCTGGGTCGGATGGGCATGGATGGTGCCGGCGATGTCCTCCAGCCTTGCGCCCATTTCGAGCGCCAGCCCGAATGCCGCCGCCAGTTCCGACACACCCTGCCCGACCGCCTGGATGCCAAGCACCAGGTGATTGTCGGCGCGGGCGACGACGCGGACGAAACCGTCCTCGCCGAGCTTCGTCATGGCGCGGCCGTTGGCGGCGAATGGGAACATGCCGATCTTGATCTCTCCGCCGAGCGCCTTGGCCTCTTCCGGCGACAGGCCTGCCGTCACCAGCTCGGGATCGGTGAAGCAGACGGCGGGAATGGAGCGCTTGTCCCAGCTGCGTTTGTGGCCGGCGATGATCTCGGCGACCATTTCGCCCTGCGCCATCGCCCGGTGCGCCAGCATCGGCTCGCCGGTGACGTCGCCGATGGCAAAAATGCCGCGCATCGAGGTGCGGCACTGGTCGTCGATGCGGATGAATTTGCCCGCCATGTCGAGGTCTATCTGGTCAAGCCCCCAGCCTTCGGTCACCGGCTTGCGGCCGACCGTCACCAGGATCTTGTCGGCGGCGACCCTGGAGCTCTTGCCGTCCGACGTCTCGACCAGCAGCGCGTCGCCCTTGGTCCCCTTGGCCTTGGCACCGGTCATCACCTCGACGCCGAGCGCGTTGAGCCGCTTGACCACCGGTCGGGTAAGCTCTGCATCATACAGCGCCAGCACGCGCGGCAAGGCCTCGACCACGGTCACCTCGGCGCCCATTTTGGCGAAGGCAATGCCGAGTTCCAGCCCGATATAGCCGCCACCGACCACCGCGAGCTTTTTTGGAACCTCGCTTAGCGCCAGCGCCTCGGTGGACGAAATCACCGGCCCGCCGAAGGGCAGGAACGGCAGTTCGACCGGCGCCGAGCCGGTGGCGATGACGATCGCCTCGGCGCGGATCACTTGGCTACCCGTCTCGGTCTCGACCGCGACGGTCTTGCCGTCACGAAAGGTCGCCCAGCCATGCACGGTCTTCACGCCGGCCTTCTTGAGCAGTCCGGCGACGCCGCTGTTGAGCCGGCTGACGATGCCGTCCTTCCAGGCGACTGTTTTGGCAAGATCGAGCCTCGGCGTTATGACCGAGATGCCGAGCGGGCTCTTGCCGCCGGCCATATGCGAGACCTTCTCGAACTCTTCCGCCGCATGGATCAGCGCCTTGGACGGGATGCAGCCGACATTGAGGCAGGTGCCGCCCGGTTTGCCGGCTTCCACGATCACCGTATCGACGCCGAGCTGCCCGGCACGGATGGCGCAGATATACCCGCCGGGGCCGGCGCCGATGACGAGCAGCTTGCAGGAGATTTCTTTCATGGGGTCGGCGTCCTTTTAGTCAGAACTGCAAGTGACACCCTCCTGCCCGGCCTCGCGCCGCCCCTCATCCGCCTGCCGGCACCTTCTCCCCGTATAGTGACGGGGAGAAGGGGGCTGATCGTGACGCTGGCGCCGTCCCTGCAACGTTGGCGATTGGCGAAACCGCCGATGACGGCGTCTTTCTCCCCGTCACTATACGGGGAGAAATGCCCGGCAGGGCAATGAGGGGCGGCGCGGCACTGAATGTGAAGCGACCGAGAAACACGCTGAGAACGCACTACATCCCCCTCAATCCACGAAAATCAGCGCCGGCGTCTCCAGCAGCGTCTTGATGCGCTGGATGAACACCGCCGCGTCCCAGCCGTCGATGACGCGATGGTCGAAGCTGGACGACAGGTTCATCATCTTGCGCGGGATGAATTGGGTGCCGTCCCACACCGGCCGCACCATCATCTTGTTGACGCCGATGATCGCCACTTCCGGATGGTTGATGACCGGTGTCGTCGCCACGCCGCCCATGGCGCCGAGCGAGGTGATGGTGATGGTCGAGCCGGACAGCTCATCGCGCGTCGCCGTGCCGGACTTGGCCGCCTCGGCCAGCCTGACGACCTCGGTGCCGCATTCCCAGATGTCGCGCGCCTCGGCGTGCTTGACCACCGGCACCACAAGCCCCGACGGCGTCTGGGCCGCGATGCCGATATGGATGCCGCCATGCTGGTGGATGACGCCGGCCTCGTCGTCGAACAGCGAATTGAGATTGGGCTGGTCCGATATCGCCTTGACCATCGCCCGCATCAGGAACGGCAGCAGCGTCAGCTTCGGCCTCTCCACGCCCGGGCGCTTCTCCTTGTTGAGCGCGGCGCGCAAATCTTCCAGCGCGGTGACGTCGATCTCCTCGACATAGGTGATGTGAGGGATGCGCGACTTGGACAGCGTCATCTTCTCGGCGATCTTGCGCCTCAAGCCCACCACCTTGATGTCCTCGACGGCATCGTTGCGAGCGAGGCCCGGTGCCCTGGCAACCCGCGGTCCGCGTGCCAGGAAAGCCTCGATGTCCTCATGACCGATGCGGCCGGCCGGGCCGCTTCCCGCAACTTGCCTCAGATCGACGCCGGCCTCCTTCGCCCGCAGGCGAACAGCCGGCGAGGCCAGCGGCTTTTCGCCTTCGGGACGGGGGGCGCCGACAGGCCCGACAACTGCGGATGTCGGCGCAGTACCCCCACCCCTAGCCCCTCCCCACAAGGGGGAGGGGGACTCGGTCTCTACCGCCCGTATACCGGTATCTGATTCCCTGGCGCCCGTGGTTCTTGGCGCATTCTTGGATGTGGCCGACTTGGCGTCGGCCTTCGTGGTTGAAACGCGTCCCCCTCCCCCTTGTGGGGAGGGGTTAGGGGTGGGGGTGCTCTTGGCGCCCGCTTCAGCTTCTTGCGGCCCCGCACCCTCCGCATTGCCCTCGCCCGCCACCTTCAGCCGCACGATCGGCGAGCCGATCGCCACCGTGTCGCCGATCTCGGCGCCCAGCCACAGGATTTCGCCATCGACGGGGGACGGGATTTCGACCGTCGCCTTGTCGGTCATGACGGCGGCAAGCACGCTGTCCTCGCGCACGATGTCGCCGACCTTGACATGCCATTCGACGAGCTCGGCCTCGGCGACACCCTCGCCGACATCGGGCAGCTTGATGATGTGCTCGCCCATGTCAGGCCTCCATGGTTTCGATGAGAGCGCGGCCGACCCGGGCGGGACCGGGGAAATAGTCCCATTCCTGCGCATGCGGATAGGGCGTGTCCCAGCCGGCGACCCGCGCCACCGGCGCCTCCAGATGATAGAAGCAGTTTTCCTGCACCAGGGCCGACAGCTCGGCGCCGAAGCCGGAGGTCAGTGTCGCCTCGTGGACGATGACGCAGCGTCCGGTTTTTTTCACTGAAGCCACGATGGTGTCGAGGTCGAGCGGCAGCAGCGTCCTGAGGTCGATGATCTCGGCATCGATGCCGGTTTCCTCGACCGCGGCCTGCGCGACATAGACCATGGTGCCGTAGGCCAGCACGGTGATGGCAGAGCCCGCCCGCCGGATCGCCGCCTTGCCGAGCGGCACGGTGTAGTGGCCGTCGGCGACCTCGCCGAGCTCGTGCTTCGACCATGGCGTCACCGGCCGGTCGTGATGGCCGTCGAACGGACCGTTGTAGAGCCGCTTCGGCTCCAGGAAGATCACCGGATCCGGATCCTCGATCGCCGCGATCAAAAGCCCCTTGGCGTCATGCGGGTTGGACGGCACCACCGTCTTCAGGCCGGACACATGGGTGAACAGCGCTTCCGGGCTCTGGCTGTGCGTCTGGCCGCCGAAAATACCGCCGCCGGTCGGCATGCGCACCACGATCGGACAGGTGAAATCGCCGTTGGAGCGGTAGCGCAGCCGCGCCGCTTCCTGGGTCAGCTGGTCGTAGGCCGGATACATGTAGTCGGCAAACTGAATCTCCACGCACGGCTTCAAGCCATAGGCCGCCATGCCGATGGCCGAGCCGACAATGCCGGATTCGCTGATCGGCGTATCGAAGCAGCGGCTCTTGCCGTATTTGGCCTGCAGGCCTTGCGTGCAGCGGAAGACGCCGCCGAAAAAGCCGACATCCTCGCCGTACACGACGACGCGGTCGTCGCGCGCCATCGACACGTCCATGGCGTCCCGAATGGCCTCGATCATGGTGCGTCTTGGCATGGCTCAGACTCCCGCCTGCTGACGCTGGCGCCGCAGATGCGGCGGCATTTCGGCGTAGAGCCCTTCGAACATGTCGCGCGTCGACGGCTTGCCGCCGGCATGCAGCGTGCCGTGGCTTTCCGCTTCCTTCTGCGCCGCGATCACCGTGTCGAGGATCTCCGCCTCGGCCTGCGCGTGCCGCTCCTCCGACCAGACGCCGAGCGCGATGAGATGGTTCTTCAGCCGCACGATCGGGTCGCCGAGCGGCCAGGCGTCGGATTCGGTCTTCGGCCGGTAGGCGGACGGGTCGTCCGAGCTCGAATGCGCGCCGGCGCGGTAGGTGACATATTCGACCAGCGTCGGCCCGAGATTGCTGCGCGCCCGCTCCGCCGCCCATTTGGCCACCGCATGGACGGCGAGATAGTCGTTACCGTCGACACGCAAGGACGGGATGCCGAAGCCAAGGCCTCTGGCGGCGAACGTGCCCGAGCCGCCGCGCGCGATGCCCTGGAAGGTCGAGATCGCCCACTGGTTGTTGACGACGTTGAGCACGACGGGCGCCTTGTAGGTGGAGGCGAACACCAGCGCCGAATGGAAGTCGGACTCGGCCGTCGAGCCGTCGCCGATCCAGGCGGCGGCGATCTTCGAATCGTTCGAGATCGCCGAGGCCATCGCCCAGCCGACCGCCTGGATGTACTGCGTCGCCAGATTGCCGGAGATCGAGAAGAAGCCGTGCTCCTTCGACGAATACATGATCGGCAATTGCCGGCCCTTCAGCGGGTCGGCCTCGTTGGAATAGATCTGGTTCATCATCGTGACCATCGGATAGCCGTCGGCGATGAGCAGGCCGGCCTGCCGGTAGGTCGGGAAATTCATGTCGCCGGGTTCGAGCGCCTTGCGGAAGGCACAAGCCACGGCCTCTTCGCCCAGATGCTGCATGTAGAACGAGGTCTTGCCCTGGCGCTGCGCCATCTGCATGCGGGCGTCGAAGGTTCGCAGCGTCATCATGTGGCGCAGGCCCGCCAACAGCTCGTCGCTTGAAAGCAGGCCGGCCCAAGGGCCGACGGCTTCGCCGGCGCGGTTCAGCACGCGGATGATCGAGAAGGCATGATCCCGGATGGTGCGCGGATCGACAGAGATTTCGGGGCGCGGCACCGAGCCGGCCTTCGGGATCGGCACATTGGAAAAGTCAGGCGTTCCGCCCGGCCGCACTTCCGGCTCCGGAACGTGAAACCGCAACATCCCAGCATCGGCCATGACCTTTGTCCTCCAATGTTGCCTGGTGCGGATAGTTGCATATCTGCACGGCCAGACCAGTGCGAATTCGTCGGGCAAGCCTGCGCAAGTCGGTCCCGGACGCGCCGGCCGATCTAGCCTCCCGCGCACCAGGATGAAGATATGTCGCCGAAATTTCTTGTCGATGTTGGGCGGTGAAGCGCAATTAAGGGGAAGGTTGGGCTGGGTTTGTCGCCAGATAAGGCGATTTAGGGGGCAGAGCCTAGCGGCCTTCCTTCTCCCCTTGTGGGAGAAGGTGTCGCCGAAGGCGACGGATGAGGGGTGTTCCAGGGAACGCCAACGCCTCACTTCGCTGGAACACCCCTCATCCGTCTCGACGCTGCGCGCCGATCCACCTTCTCCCACAAACAAGGGGGAGAAGGAAAAGTGCGGTCAGTGCCAATCGTCGTTCACCCCGCCCCCGCATCATGCTAACCAACCCGCCATGGCACAGAAGAAAGCTTACGAGGTCGATGGGTGGCTGGCGCGGCCGGACCAGCGCATCTCCATTGTCCTGCTTTATGGTCCCGATCGCGGCCTCGTCTCGGAGCGGGCGAAGGCTTTTGCCGGCAAGACCGGCCTGCCGCTCGATGATCCCTTCTCGGTGGTCCGGCTCGAGGGCTCGGAGGTCGACCGCGACGAGGGCCGCCTGCTCGACGAAGCCCGCACCGTGCCGATGTTTTCAGACCGGCGGCTGCTCTGGGTGCGCAATGCCAGCGGCCAGAAGGCGCTGGCCGACGACGTCAAGGCGCTGACGGCGGAGCCCGCGCGGGACGCGATCATTCTCATTGAGGCCGGCGACCTCAAGAAGGGCGTCGGGCTGCGCGCCATCGTCGAGGCGGCGGACAACGCCATGGCGCTGCCATGCTACGCCGATGAAGCCCGCGACATCGACGCCGTCATCGACGACGAACTGCGCAAGGCCGGCATGTCGATGACCATGGAGGCGAGACAGGCACTGCGCCGCAATCTTGGCGGCGACCGGCTGGCCTCGCGCGGCGAGATCGAAAAGCTCATTCTCTACGCCCACGGCCAGCAGGAAATCGGACTGGAAGAGGTCAAGGCGATGTCGGGCGACGTGTCCGGCGCCTCTTTCGACGACGCGGTCGACGCGCTGCTCGAAGGCAAGATCGGCGACTTCGACACCGCCTTCACCCGCCATTGCCAGTCCGGTGGGCAGCCCTTCCTGGTGCTGTCCTCGGCGATGCGGCAGCTGCAGCAAATCCAGGCCATGCGCGGCCAGATGGATTCGGGCGGCCGCAATGCAGCGTCCGTCGTTGCCGCCGCCCGGCCGCCGGTCTTCTTCTCGCGCCGCAAGCTGGTGGAGAAGGCGCTGGAGCGCTGGAACACCGACGCGCTCGGCCGTGCGCTGACCCGGCTGCAGACGGCGGTCCTGCAGACACGACGGCGGCCCGATCTTGCCGTGGCGCTGGCAAGACAGGCGCTGCTTGGTATCGCCGTGGAAAGCAGCCGGCTGGCGCAGAGGTAGTTCGTTGAGGCAGGCCGCTGACTATCGATGTCAGCGCCGCCCCTCATTGTCCTGCCGGACATTTCTCCCCGTATAGTGACGGGGAGAAAGACGCTGGCCGCAACGCCGACGCCCTTCTTGCAAGGCGGATGATTGGGCGAAGTCGCCGAGCGTCCCTCGCCCCGTTTGCGGGGAGAGGATGCCGGCAGGCAGGTGAGGGGCGGCGCAAACGCTCCAAAAGCAAGGGATGAGAGGAGTCCGTGCGCGGGAGCGCCTACTCTCGGGAGTCCAACAGTGGCCGATTATTCGCCGGCTAATTACCGCTCCTGCTTCAGCCGTCTGCACAGTTCGTCAAGCTGCTCAAGCGACCGGTATGCTATGCGCAGCACGCCGCCCTTGCCCTTGTGATCGACCGACACGATCATGCCGATCGTATCGGTCAACAGCTTCTCCAGCGCCAGCGTGTCGGCGTCTTTCTGCTCCGGATTCGGCGCCGGCTTGGCTTCCTTCGTGCCGCCGGCCGGCATCTGCGCCAGTGCTTCGGCCTGGCGTACCGAAAGTCCCTCTTCGACGATGCGCTTGGCAAGGCCGGCCGGATCTTCCGCCGTCACCAGCGTGCGGGCGTGCCCCGCCGACAGCGCGCCGTCGACGAGCATGTCGCGGATCACGTCCGGCAGCTTCAGCAGCCTGAGCGTGTTGGCGACATGGCTGCGGCTCTTGCCGATCACCTGACCGAGATCGGCCTGGGTGTAGCCGTGCTCGTCGATGAGCTGCTGATAACCAAGCGCTTCCTCGACCGCGTTGAGGTCGGTGCGCTGCACGTTCTCGATGATCGCCAGTTCCAGGGCCGTGCGGTCGTTGACCTCCCGGATGATGACCGGGATCTCGGACAGCCCGGCGCGCTGCGCCGCGCGCCACCGGCGCTCGCCGGCGATGATCTCGTAGCGGCCGGCCTGTGTCGGCGACGGCCGCGCCACCACCGGCTGGACGACACCATGCTCTCGGATCGACTGGGCAAGGTCCGTCAGCTCGGCGTCGCCGAAATGGCGGCGTGGATTTTTCGGATTGGGGGTCAGGAACTCGATCGGCACCTTGCCGTCGGCGCTCATGCCAGGCTTTTCCGGTGCTTCCGGACGGTCGATCTCGCCGATCAGTGCTGCCAGCCCGCGGCCCAGTCTCTTTCTCGAAAGGTCGTCGCTCATCTTTGTTCCAAAGCCCCGTCTATTCCAGAAGCGATCGTTTCGGTATCGAATTGGTTTTTAGCCATGCATCCGATCCAATCAAGCGGCGCGCAATTTACGCTCGCGGCGGATCACTTCCGACGCCAGCTGCAGATAGGCCTGGCTGCCCGAGCATTTCAGATCGTAGAGGATAGCCGGCTTGCCGTAGGACGGCGCCTCGGACACCCGCACATTGCGCGGAATGACGGTCTCGTAGACCTTGTCGCCCATATGCGCCCGCACATCCTGCACCACCTGGTTGGCGAGATTGTTGCGGCCGTCATACATGGTCAGCACGATGCCCTGGATAATAAGGTCCGGATTGATCGAGCGACGCACCTGTTCGACCGTCTCCAGCAATTGGCTGAGGCCCTCCAGCGCGAAGAACTCGCACTGCAGCGGCACAAGGACAGAATCGGCGGCTGCCATTGAATTCAACGTCAAAAGGTTGAGCGAAGGCGGGCAATCGATCAGCACATAGCCGAAGGGCGCCCCGCGCTCGGTCGCGGCGCGCAGCGCATTGCGCAGCTTGAGCACCCGGTCCGGCGCCGAGGCTATTTCCATTTCGATGCCGAGCAGGTCGAGCGTCGACGGCACGATCGACAGACCAGGCACCGCCGTCGGGATGGCTGCGGCTTCCAGTTCCAGCTCCCCCGTCAGCACATCATAGGACGAGACCGTCCGATCCTTGCGGTCGATGCCGAGGCCGGTGCTGGCATTGCCTTGCGGATCGAGATCGACGATCAGCACCTGTTCGCCGATCGCGGCCAGCGCGGTCGCCAGGTTGATGGCGGTGGTGGTCTTGCCGACGCCGCCCTTCTGGTTGGCTACGGTGATGATTCGGGGGCCATTCTTCATCATGGGTCTATGCCAGAAATTCATTTTTGAGTCGTCGCCTGGAGCAGATCAGACAGGTCGCAAGTTCGACAATTCGAGGATGACGCCGCTGGCGTCGGTCACACTTGGATGTTCTACCAGATCGAAGGACCATCGGTGAACGCTTTCTTCCACTTCGGCGCGGTAATCCCGGCCTTTGTGGAACAGGCCGCGCGCGCCTGACGTCAGCCAGGGCGCCGACAGGTCCAGCAACGTCGAAAGCGAAGCCAACGCCCGCGCCGTGACGATTTGCGGTGTCGAAACAAGTGCATGGCTGTCATCGATGCGGCGCGCCACGACCCGCGCCGGCAGGCTGAACTGCCCGACGACAGCCTGCAGGAAGGATGCTTTTTTGCGATTGCTTTCAACCAGATCGATGCTGGCGCCGTCACGCTCAACAAGCAGGAAAGCCATGACAAGGCCCGGGAATCCGCCGCCCGAACCGAGATCGACCCAGCGCGTCGCCCGAGGCTCGATTCGCGCCAACTGCGCACTGTCCAGGATGTGACGCCGCCAGACATCGCCAGCCGTCGATTGCGCAACGAGATTGATGCTGCGATTCCATTTCTGGAACAACTGCTCGAACGCCACCAGCCGATCGAATGTTTCACGTGAAACCGGGCCTGCCGCATCTTGCAGGCTCTCTAGGGAAAAAGAGCTCACGCAACATCCTTTTGCAGGCGCTGGGCGCTCTCCGCGTGGCGGACATGCGCGACGATGATCGCCAGCGCCGCCGGTGTCATGCCTTCCATGCGCTGGGCATCGGCGATGGATCGCGGCCGTCGCGCCTGCATCTTCTGCTTCAACTCGTTGGACAGGCCCGGCACACCGGCGAAATCGACTGTTTCAGGGATCAACCGGCTCTCCTCATGCCGGATCTGCGCCACATCGGTCTTCTGGCGATCCAGATAGACCGAATATTTCGCTTCCGTTTCAAGGCGTTCCGCCGTCTTGCCGTCTATTTCCGCAAAGCGTGGATCGACACGCACCAGCCAGGCCACATCGACATCGGGATAGGACAGCAACTCGTAGCCGGACCGGCGCACGCCATCCCGGTTGATCTCCAGCCCGTGCCGCGCCGCTTCATTGGGGGTCAGGGTGAGCGACTTCACCAGATCCCGCGCCTCATCGAGGCGCCGCATGACACTCTCGTAGCGCTGCATCCGCTGCGTCGAGGCAATGCCCAGTTTCGCGGCCAAGGGCGTCAGCCGCTCGTCCGCATTGTCGGCGCGCAGCGACAGCCGGAACTCGGCCCGCGAGGTGAACATCCGGTAGGGTTCGCTGATGCCGCGGCTGGTCAGGTCGTCGACCATCACGCCGATATAGGCTTCGGTGCGGCTGAGCACGATCTGCTCGCTGCCTGACGCGCGCCGTGCCGCATTGAGGCCGGCGAGCAGGCCTTGCCCGGCCGCCTCTTCATAGCCGGTCGTGCCGTTGATCTGCCCGGCGAGGAAGAGACCGTTGATGCGCTTCGTCTCCAGCGTCTGATGCAGCTCGCGCGGATCGACATGGTCATATTCGATGGCATAGCCGGGCTGCAGCATGACTGATCCCTCCAGCCCAGGAATGGTTTTGAGGATATCGAGTTGCACATCCTCAGGCAGCGAGGTCGAAATCCCGTTGGGATAGACCGTATCGTCATCGAGCCCTTCCGGCTCGAGAAAGATCTGATGGCCGTCCCTGTCGCCGAACTTGACGATCTTGTCCTCGATCGACGGACAATATCGCGGACCCACGCCTTCGATCGAGCCGGAATACATGGCGGAGCGACCGAGATTGGCGCGGATCAGTTCATGCGTGGCCGTCGTCGTGCGCGTGATGCCGCAATCGATCTGCGGTGTCTCGATGCGGTCGGTCATCAGCGAAAACGGCACCGGATCCACGTCCGCGGCCTGCTTTTCCAGCGATGCCCAATCGATGGTCCGACCATCGAGCCGTGGCGGCGTGCCGGTCTTCAGCCGGCCGAGCTTGAAGCCCGCGCGACCCATCGTCGCCGACAGGCCGATGCTCGCCTGCTCGTTCATTCGGCCGGCGACAATCTTCTTCTCGCCAATATGGATAAGCCCGCGCAGGAACGTTCCGGTCGTCAGAACGACCGCCCCACAAGCGAGCCGTCGGCCGTCGGCCAGGAGAACGGCCGCTATCTGGCCATCGGCGATTTCAAAGTCCAAAACCTCGCCTTCGACCACGTCGAGGTCGTTCTGCTGCCGAATCGCTTCCTGCATGGCAAGGCGATAGAGCTTCCTGTCGGCCTGGGTGCGCGGTCCGCGCACTGCGGGACCCTTGCGGCGATTGAGCAGGCGGAACTGGATTCCGGCAGCATCCGCCACCCGACCCATCAGGCCGTCCATGGCATCGATTTCGCGAACCAGATGGCCCTTGCCGAGCCCGCCGATCGCCGGATTGCAGGACATCACCCCGATCGTGTCGAAGCGCAGCGTTACAAGCGCGGTCTTCGCACCCGCGCGCGCGGCCGCGCTCGCCGCCTCGCACCCCGCGTGGCCGCCGCCCACCACAACCACATCATAGTGATCGGTCATTTCCAAACGTCCCTGACTCAAATGAATGAGGGGACACATGTCCCCGCCAGGCAGCGCTGTCAAGAAAACTCCGCGACGCGTTTCACGTGAAACAGCCTTATAGCGTGTCCACTCAGCGTTTCACGTGAGTCGGCGTACCGACTGTTTCACGTGAGTCACCCGAGTGGTACTGTGCAGGGGTTCAGTGGATTCGAGGACGGCAGCCACGTTTCATCGTTCGCTTTGGCCACCATCATAGACATTCGTGACCGCCGAAGCCTCCACGCGTTCGTCATCCACGGGCGGAGCAAGGAGCGTAAGCGACGAGCGCAGACCCGAGGATCCATGCCGTGATGTTAGTCAAAGAGCGCAGCGGAGCAGGATTCGGCACCCTAGCAACGCTTTGGAGTCGCGGCATGGCAACTGTGTTCATGCGAAAGCTTTTTTGTCTCGAATGATGGCGTTTAGGACGACGAGAAGCTTCCTTGCGACGGCGA